>DATKEZ010000177.1:0-1866 GCA_035511775.1 Steroidobacteraceae bacterium
GTCCCGGCGCACTGCCACCAGCGCGTTGGGCTCTTCGGCGCCGCTGGCGAGTACCCCACGCGGGCGGTGGTACTTGAACGAGCGGCCCATGAGGTGCACGCCGTTGGCGAGCAGCGCCGAGGCGAGCGTGTCCCCGGCAACGCCGGTGTAGGCGCGCCCGTCGAAGCTGAAATGCAGGACTCGCGAGCGCTCGATACGCCCGCCCTCGGGGGTGCGCAGGCCCTCGTTCATCGCGGCACCGGGGCCGCGACGGTCGGGGGCGGCTCGCCCACCTTGTAGGTGGCGAGGAAATGATCGGTGGTCGTGTCGCGCAGCGCGTTGAAAAAGCGCCCGCAGCCGTGCGTGTGACGCCAGCGCTCGGCGTGCACACCGCGGGTGTTGTCACGGCGGTAGAGATAGTCCGCCCACTGCTGCGCAGTCACTTGCGCCGGCTGCGCCGGCCGGACGACGTGCGCCTGCCCGCCGTACACGAACTCCGGCTCGGGACGCTCACCGCAATAAGGACAGTCGATCAGCAGCATGGCGATGTCACAGGCGCGGCGATGTCATCAGTGCGCCACCGCGGCCGCGGCCGCCTCGTCGATGAGGTGACCGTCGCGGAAGCGCTCGAGGGTGAACGGCGCGTTGATCGGGTGCGGCTCATCGCGCGCGATGGTCCAGGCAAACACATGGGCCGAACCCGGCGTGGCCTTGAAGCCGCCGGTGCCCCAGCCGCAGTTCACGTACAACCCCGGCACCGGTGTCTTGGCAATGATGGGCGAGCGGTCGGGGGTCACGTCGACGATGCCGCCCCAAGCGCGCAGCATCCGCAGGCGGCGGAACATGGGGAACAGCTCACAGATCGCCTCCAGCGCATGGCTGGTGATATGCAGGCCGCCGCGCTGCGTATACGAGGTGTAGGCGTCGGTGCCCGCGCCGATGACCAGTTCCCCCTTGTCCGACTGGCTGATATACGCGTGGATGGTGTTGGACATGACCACGCACGGAAACACCGGCTTCACGGGCTCGGACACCAGTGCCTGCAGCGGATAACTCTCGAGCGGCAGCTCGATACCCGCCATTTTCATGATCACGCTGGTGTGGCCGGCCGCCGCCACGCCGATGCGCGGCGCGCGGACCGTGCCGCGCGTGGTCTCCACGCCCTCGACTGCGCCGCTGGCGTCGCGGCGGATGCCGGTCACTTCGCAGTTCTCGATGATGTCGACCCCGAGCGCGTCCGCGGCGCGCGCGTAGCCCCAGGCCACCGCGTCGTGGCGCGCGGTGCCGCCGCGGCGCTGCAGCGCGGCGCCGAGTACCGGATAGCGGATGTTGTCGATGCTCAGTGGCGGACAGAAGGCCTTGGCCTCTGCGGGCGTCAGCCACTCGTTGTCGACCCCGTTGACGCGATTCGCGTGCACATGGCGCTTGAAAACCTGCGCGTCGTGCACCGTGTGCGCCAGCATCATGACGCCGCGCTGCGAGAACATGACGTTGTAGTTGAGAGCCTGTGACAGGTGCTCCCACAGCCTGAGCGCATGGTCGTAGAGTGCGGCGCTCTCATCGAAGAGGTAGTTGGAGCGGATGATGGTCGTGTTGCGGCCGGTGTTGCCGCCGCCGATCCAGCCCTTTTCGAGCACCGCGATGTTGCTGAGGTGGTGCTCGCTGGCGAGGTAGTAGGCCGCTCCCAGCCCGTGACCCCCGCCGCCGACGATGAGGGCGTCATAGGCGGCCTTGGGGTCGGGACTGCGCCACTGCGTCGTCCAGCCGCGCTGGCCGGACAGCCCCCGTATCAGCAGCGACAGGCCGGAGAAGGGTTGCATCGTCGGTCCTGTTGGGTTCGGGGCTGCGCGCGCATCATGCTACCGGCCTCTCCCGGCGACGAGCACC
>DATKEZ010000178.1:0-8008 GCA_035511775.1 Steroidobacteraceae bacterium
GAGGCGGTGCTGGGGGGAGCCGCGCGCGGGGCGGAGGCGGCGGCGGATTCGCCGCGACCCGGCACCTTGGTCTTCGCGCTACCGCTGCCCGTTGCGCCGGCGCTGCCCGTTGCGCCGGCGCTGCCCGTTGCGGCAGCGCTGCCTGCGGCGCTGGCTCGGCTCGCCTCAGCCTCTGAGGGCGCCGGGGGTGGCTGCGTCGGCGCGGCCGGCACCGGTGCAGGTGCCGTCTGCGGCGCCGCAGGAGTTGCGGCGGGGCGCTGCGCCGCAGGCTTCTCGTGGACGCATCCGACGAGCAGCAGCAAAGCCGACATTCCACCTATCGCGACGTGGCGCATCGTGTGGCTCCTGGCAGCACGGCAGTCCCCCGAAGTATCGGCTCTCGAGCCTTCCAACGACCAGTGGGCCGAGCGGCTGACCGCCGAATCAGCAATTTCCGGGGGACCCCGGCTATACTGCGCGCCCGAATCGGCGCCTCCGCGAACAAGAACGGATGAGCTCGTGAGCAAGCAGGATACCCACTTCTTCAATGTCTTCAGCCTGGTGATCGGCCTGCTGGTGGCGGTCGCGGTGGGACTCTTCGCGCTCGCCCGCATCGTCGCGAGCCACACGCAGGACCTGCAGGTGCTGACCGAGGCCGAGTACAGCAAGAACGTCCACGCTCGCCTCCGCCCGGCGGTGAACGAGGCGATCGCCGGGCACGACAACTCGGCGCTCGCGATCAAGCCGGCGGAAGGGGCGTCCGAGAGCGGCGCGGCGGGGGCGGCTGTCGTTTCGGCGATGCCGAAGAACGGGACCGAGCTCTTCGACCAGACCTGCAGCGTCTGTCATGGACAGGGGATCGGCGGCGCGCCGAAGTCGGGTGACAAGGCCGCCTGGGCTCCCCGCATTGCCGAGGGTAAAACCACGCTCTACGAGCACGCGCTCAAGGGCTTCCAAGGCAAGTCGGGCGTGATGCCCCCGAAGGGCGGCCGCCTGGATGCCCCCGACGATCTCGTCAAGCAGGCCGTGGATCACATGGTGCAGATGGCTCAATAGCTTTGAATAGCGCCTCTGCGGATGCCTAGGGCCCGCCTTCCGCACGATCCATCCGAGAGTCCGCCTCGTGCGGCGAAGCATGAGCGGGCTGTTAACGATAAACCCCGGGGCCGGTGAAAACGAAGCGGATGAAGTGAAGTTCATCACGCCTCGCTCCTCGATTTATATGACGCACAGCAGCGTTACCGGGCCGGACAGCCCGTACCGTGAACTCTACCTTGGGTTCGTTATCGTGATGGAAGATCAGATGAAAGGATATTTCGCCCTCGCTCTCCTGCCATGGCTGATCGGGACAGCATTAGCGGATGTACAACCGCCACCGACGCTGGACGCACAGAAGCAGCCGCGCATTCTCGGCCAAAAAGCGGTGCTGCACGTCTACTACTACGCGCCGAAGACACTGGAAATCACCTACGTCGACTCCTACCTCTTCAAGGACCAGGAGGCCTGCATGAATGCAATCGGCTCCGCGCTGCAGATTGCCATGCCCTACGCTGGCGACGGTGACCTGGTGACCGCCAAGTGCGTTGGCGTGAATCCGCCGGACGCGATCAGGAAACCCGACAGGAAACGCGACACCCCAGACAGCAGCGAGCTGTAGGGATCATCCGGCGCCCGCGGCGCGCGCCGGCGCTACTGAGGCGTCCATACAGCGCAGCATCAGCGCCCCGGCGATCTGCCCGACGCCGATCCGGTCAGCTCCCTCGAGGTCCGCGATGGTGCGCGCGAGCCGCAGCAGCCGCGCCCGTGCGCGTCCCGAGAGTGCCCGCTGGCGCATCGTTTCCTCGAGCAGGCGCCGCGCTGCCGCATCGGCGACGCACCAGCGCTGCACCTCGAGATCGCTGAGACGGGCATTGCAACGCCCCTGACGCAACAGCTGCACGCGGCGTGCACGCGCAACGCGTGCGGCGGCCGCCGCAGTGCTCTCGCCCCCGCTCACTGCCGCGTCGAATTCGGCCGCCTTCACCCGCGGCACTTCGACGTGCATGTCGAGGCGATCGAGCAGGGGACCCGAGATGCGCCCGCGATAGCGTCGCACCTCGGCGGGCGTGCAGCGGCACTCGCCATCCGGATCCCCGAGGCGCCCGCAGGGACAGGGGTTCATCGCGGCAATGAGCTGGAACGCGGCCGGATACTCGCTCTGCAGCGCGGCCCGCGAGACGGCCACCATCCCGGTCTCCAGCGGCTCGCGCAGTGCCTCGAGCACGGCGCGCTCGAACTCGGGCAACTCGTCGAGAAACAACACGCCGTGGTGCGCGAGGCTGATTTCCCCGGGCCGCGCCCGCGCACCGCCGCCCACCAGGGCGGCGCTGGAGGCGGTGTGGTGCGGCGCGCGGAACGGGCGCTGGGCGAGCTGTGCGGGCGTGAAGCCGGCAGTGCTCACCGCGGCGATCGCGGCCACTTCCAGTGCTTCGGTCCGGGTCAGCGGCGGCAGCAGCCCCGGCAGGCGCTGCGCCAGCATGCTCTTGCCCGAGCCGGGCGGACCGATCATGAGCAGGCTGTGGCCGCCGGCAGCGGCAACCACGAGGGCGCGCTTGGCGAGCAGCTGCCCGCGCACATCGGCGAGATCGAGCGGCGCACCGCGGGCGGGCGGCATCTCCCCGTTCCCGGCGGGGTGCGGCGGCTCCCACGCCGGCAGGGGCGCCGCGCCGCTCACATGCGCGCACACCTCCAGCAGATGACCGGCGGCGCGCACCCGCGCGGGAGCCGCGACGCAAGCCTCCTCGGCATTGGCACGGGGCACGATGAGCTCGTGATCGTCCTGCTGAGCGTGTGCCGCCGCGAGGAGCAGTCCCCGCACGGGCTTGAGCTCGCCGGTCAGGCCCAGCTCGCCGTAGAACTCACGCCCCTCGCAGCCGCCACCCCCTGCCGCGCCCCGGGGCTGAATCTGGCCGGACGCGAGCAGGATGCCGAGCGCAATCGGCAGATCGAACCGTCCGCCCTCCTTGGGCAGATCGGCGGGGGCGAGATTCACCGTGATCCGGCCCGCTGGAAATTCGAAGCGCGAGTTGAGCAGCGCCGCGCGCACCCGCTCCTTGCTCTCCTTCACCACCGTGGCGGGGAGGCCCACGATGCAGAAGGCCGGCAGACCGCTCGCAAGGCTCACCTCGACGTGCACGAGGGGCGCATGCAGTCCAACCAGCGCACGGCAGGCGACCCGCGCAACAGACATCACCGATCCGGCCGCCGTGCTCTCGAAAGTGAGTCGCGCGCTAGCTCCGGCGGGAATCGGAACGCGGTGCGGTGCCGGGAGAGGGCGCGGCGGATCCCGCGCCCTCGAGCGAGGCGAGGCGCGCCTCGAGCTCTTCGAGGCGGGCGCGGGTGCGCTCGAGCACCCGCGTCTGGGCGTCGAACTCGTCCCGCGTCACCAGGTCGAGCTTGCTCAGGCCTTCGCGCAGAACCGCGCGGAAGTTGCTCTCGAGATCCTGCTGCATGCTGCGCAGCGCCGGGGGCACACGCTCGAGCAGCCGCCGCGCGAGCTCATCGATGCGGAATGAATCCATGGTCTGACCTCATCGCCGAGTGCCCCGAATTGAGGCAGGGACTTCTGCGGCAGCTCCAAAACGGTGCAATCGACCGGGTGCCAGCTCGCGCAAGCCGCGGAAACTGCACCGAAAGCTGCAATGGCACGGAAGCTGCACCTTTTCAGCGCGCTTCACCCGCTCATCGAGCCTAGCTTACGCGCCACCGACCGACGGCGCAGCGGGTGTTTGTCATGCGATCGACCCGATTTAAGGAGAGAGCGATGCCCCAGCTTGCGAGATTTGCCCGAGCCTCGAGCCGGCTCGCGGCGCTGCTCCTGATGCTCGCGCCCGCGCTCGCCAGCGCCGCCGACGCTCCCGCGCCGAATAAAGGCGACACGGCCTGGATGCTCACCTCGACGGCGCTCGTGCTGCTGATGTCGGTGCCGGCGCTGGCGCTGTTCTACGGCGGTCTGGTGCGCACCAAGAACATGCTGTCGGTGCTCATGCAGGTGTTCGTCGGCTTCTCGCTGGTCACGGCGCTGTGGTGCATCTACGGATATTCGCTCGCGTTCACTGAGGGCAATTCGGTCATCGGGGGATTCAGCCGCCTCTTCCTGCGCGGCACCTTCGACCCGGCCACGCAGACTTTCTCCATGGCCTCGACCTTCAGCCGCAACACTCCGCTCTATGAGCTCGTCTACGTCGCATTCCAGTCCACCTTCGCGGCGATCACCTGCTGTCTGATCCTCGGCTCGGTCGTGGAGCGGATGAAGTTCTCCGCGGTGCTGCTGTTCCTCGTCATCTGGTTCACCTGCAGCTACTGTCCCGTCGCGCACATGGTGTGGTACTGGCCGGGCCCCGATGCCTACACCGCGACGGCCCGTGCCGCCGAGGTGAGCGCCACCGGGGGCCTCATCTGGCGTTGGGGCGCGCTCGACTTCGCCGGAGGCACGGTGGTGCATATCAACGCGGGCGTCGCGGGACTCGTGGGCGCGTTCGTGCTCGGCAAGCGTGTCGGCTTCGGCCGGGAGCCGATGGCGCCGCACAGCCTGACCATGACCATGATCGGCGCCTCGCTCCTTTGGTTCGGCTGGTTCGGCTTCAACGCAGGCTCGGCGCTCGAGGCGAACGGCTCCGCGGCGCTCGCCTTCATGAACACCTATCTCGCCACCGCCTGCGCGGTGTTGTCCTGGACGGCCGGCGAGTGGATCGTGAAGGGCAGGCCCTCGATGCTGGGCGCAGCTTCCGGCGCGGTCGCAGGCCTGGTCGCGATCACCCCGGCTGCCGGCAACGTCGGCCTCCCCGGCGCGTTCGTGATCGGGCTCGGGGTCGGGCTCGTGTGCCTGTGGGGGGTCACGGGGCTCAAGAAGCTCCTCCGCGCCGACGATTCGCTCGATGTCTTTGGCGTGCACGCCATCGGCGGGATCTTCGGCGCGCTGACGACCGGAATCTTCAACGCGCCGGCGCTCGGCGGCCCGGGCTCGGTCGACTGGGCGACCGGCGCCGTCACTTACCCGGGTGTCGGCACGCAATTCCTCATTCAGCTGAAGGCCGTGTGCCTGGTGTTCGCGTGGACCGCTGTCGTGGCTTACGTGGCCCTGCGCATCGTGAAAATCCTGGTTGGACTGCGGGTTGCCGAGGAAGAGGAGCGCGAGGGGCTCGACATCACCTCCCATGGCGAGCGAGCCTACGACCTCTGATGCACCCCTCTCGATCGCGCGCGGCGCACTGCCCCGGGCCCCTCTCTGGCGCCAGGGGGCGGCTTGTGGGTATCGTGTGATCCCTCGCCCGGCCCGGCCTGCCCCGGGTGTGACGGAGTTCAAGGGTCGATGCGGGCCGGGGCGCCATACTTTGCGGCGGAGGCCCTTATGTCGCGACTGCTACCCATCGCCGCCCTGATTCTGGCCGGAGCGCTGAACATCGCCCGAGCGGATGTCTATCGCTGGATCGATGACCAGGGCGTGACGCACTACAGCGACCAGTGGGTGCCGGGGTCGGTGCTCATCAAGACCGCGAAGCCGCACCCGGCGACTTTCGAGTCTTCGGCACGCGGTTCCGAGCAGAAGGGCCTCACCGCGTCGAACAACCGCATCTCCTCCGAGCTCAGCGATCAGGCCAATGCTCGCGCGGTGCAGCAGGATGTGGCCAAGGCGCGCGAGGCCTTGTGCAAGACGGCGAAGGCCAATTACATGAAGGCAATCCAGTCGCGCCGCGTCTTCAAGGAAAACAAGAACGGTGAGCGCGAGTACCTCTCGGATGCGGCTGCCGATAGCTATCGCGAGCAGGTGCGCAAGGACGTTCAGGAGAAGTGCGGCAGCGCTCCGGAGTTCGTGCCCGATCAGCCGATACCCGAACCGCAGCCCATCGAGCCGAAGCCCATCCCCGAGCCGAAGGTGAACCCGGCCCAGGCGACCTCGCGTTAGCTCCGGGGCGCGGGCGGGGTGAGCTGACCGCGCTGCCGTCCGGCCGTTCCACCGTCGATTCCGCGCGCGCCGCCTAAAGCTCTATAGTGAGGCCCGCGGCCGCCTGGGCCGTGCCCGGAAATGCCTACACCAATGCGCGCAGCTTTCGTCGGACTCGGTGCCATGGGGCAACACATGGCGCGCAATCTCCATCGTGCCGGGATGCTGAGTGCGGTCTGGAACCGCAGCGCCGACAAGGCGAAGAGGCTCGCCGCCGAGCTCAACGTCGCAGCGCCCGCGACCCTCGAGCAGCTGGCCGCGGCGGTCGATGCGGTGGTCTCGTGCGTGTCGGCCGATGCGGACGTGCTCGAGGTCACGCGTGCGCTGGCGCCGGGCTTCAGATCCGGCGCGCTGATGATCGACTGCTCCACCATCGGCGCGGAGACCGCCCGTCAGGCGGCCGCGCTCCTCGAGCCCCGCGGTGTCGAATTCCTCGATTGCCCGGTGAGCGGCGGCGTCGAGGGCGCCCGGGATGCCAAGCTTGCCATCATGGCCGGCGGCTCGCCCGCCGCCTTCGAGCGCGCCCGCCCGCTGCTGGAGGCGCTCGGCGCCACGATCGCGCACTTCGGCCCCACGGGCGCGGGTCAGGCCGCCAAGGCCACGAACCAGATCATGTGCGCCGGCATCATCGAGGCGGTCGCCGAGGCGATGGCCTTCGCGCGGGCCCAGGGACTGCCGCTCGAGAAGCTGATCGACACGCTCGGCAAGGGTGCGGGCTCGAGCTGGTACTTCGTGCACCGCGCGCCGAACATGGTGCGCGGCGCCTACCCGGCGGGCTTCCGGGTGCGGCTGCACGCCAAGGATCTCGGGATCTGCCACGACATGGCGGCGCGCTTCGGCGTGGCGCTGCCGGTCGTCGAGCGGATGCTGGCCGAGTACACCGAGCTGATCGCGCGCGGCTACGGCGATGAGGACATCTCGGCCACTTACCGGCTCAAGGCCGAGCTCTTCGAGCGCACCAACATCATGCGCGCCCCGGCCCGCGACGCATGAACGGCGACTCCGGCCGCGAGCGCGCGCTCTACCTGCCGGACTTCTGCACTTCGCACACCACGCTCGCCATCGTGCTGATCGTGGAGCTCACCGCGTTCGTGCTGTCGCTGGCGCGGCAGAGCGATGTGGACTTCTGGACCGACCTGGTGCGCACCTCGCTGTTCCTGCTGTGGATCGGGCTGGCAGGCTCGGCGTTGCTGTGCGCGCTGCGCGGCCCGCTCTCGCGGGCCAGCGTGCCGGCGTCCTCCGCGGCGGTGCTGGCGCTCATCACGCTCACCGTCGCGACGGTGTCGGTGTGCGCGTACCTGATCGGACGCACCCACATGGTCATCGACTCCGGCGGGGCCGCACTGTTTCCACAAGCCGCGCTCGGCTTCGTGCTGCGCAACGTCTGGATCGGCCTGGTCGTGACAGGCCTCGCGCTGCGCTACTTCTACGTGGCTCACGAGTGGCGCCGCAGTGTCGAGCTGCGTGCCGCGGCCCGCGTGCACGCGCTGCAGGCCCGCATCCGCCCGCACTTCCTCTTCAACAGCATGAACACCATCGCCGCTCTCACGCGCAGCAACCCGGCGCGCGCGGAGGCGGCGGTGCAGGACCTGGCGGACCTGTTCCGCGCCACCTTGAGCGACAAGCGCGACACCATCACGCTGGCGGAGGAGCTGGAGGTGGCGCACACCTACCAGCGCATGGAGCAGCTGCGCCTCGGCGGGCGGCTGCACGTCGAGTGGAAGACCGACGCGCTGCCGGCACAGGCCCTGGTGCCGAGCCTCGTGATCCAGCCGCTGCTCGAGAACGCGATCTATCACGGCATCGAGCCGCGCGCCGAGGGCGGCACGGTGACCCTCAGCGGTGAGGTGAGCGGGGGACTCGTGACCATCGTGGTGCGCAACCCGCTCGATCCGGTGCTCGGAGAGCGCGAAGGCAACCGCCTGGCGCTCGCCAACATCCGCGAGCGCCTCACCCTCATGTACGGCGAGCGCGCGCTCATCAAGGCCGGCCGCTTCGACGCGGAGTACATCGTGACGCTCCGATTTCCGCTCGTCGAGAAGCCGG
>DATKEZ010000179.1:0-7381 GCA_035511775.1 Steroidobacteraceae bacterium
TGCCGGTGCGGGCGCCGGCGGATTCGATGACGTCGGGGTAGATCGTTCCCTGAGCGAGGAACTGCACGCCGCGCAGCTGCTGCGCCTGCTCGTCGAACACTTCGACGAAGGTGCGACCGATGATCTTGCGCTTGGCTTCCGCGTCGGTCACGCCGGCGAGAGCCGTGAGAAAGCGCGCCTGCGCGTCGACCCGCAGGACGCGCACGCCCAAATGCTGCGCGAAGGTGTTCATCACCTGTTCGCCTTCGCCCAGGCGCAGCAGCCCGTGGTCGACGAACACGCACACCAGCTGATCGCCGATGGCGCGATGGAGCAGGGCTGCGACCACCGACGAATCGACTCCGCCGGAGAGTCCGAGCAGCACCTTGCCCTTGCCGATCTGCGCGCGCACCCGGGCGATCGCATCCTCGATGATGTTGCCGACGCTCCACAGCGCCTCCGTGCCGCAGATCTCGCGTACGAAGCGCTCCAGCAGCCGCGCACCCTGCGGGGTGTGAGTCACTTCGGGATGGAACTGCACGCCATAGAAGCGGCGCCGCTCGTCCGCCATGGCGGCGAACGCAATGGTGCTGGTGGTCGCGGTCGCCACGAAGCCTTCCGGTAACGCGTCCACGCGGTCGCCGTGACTCATCCACACATCGAGCACCGCCGCCCCGGCGGGGTTGCGTCGGTCCTGCAGCTGATCGAGCAGGCGCGAGGCGCCGGTCACGGTAACTTCCGCGTAGCCGAACTCGCGCTCGACTCCCGGCGTGACCCGCCCGCCCAGCTGCTGCGCCATGGTCTGCATGCCGTAGCAGATCCCGAGCACCGGCACGCCGAGCTCGTAGACCGCGGGGGGCGCGCGCGGCGGGTTGGCGTCGGTCACCGACTCCGGGCCGCCGGAGAGAATCACGCCGCGCGCCCGGAAGGCGCGCACCTCGGCGTCGCTCACATCCCAGGGGCGAATTTCGCAGTACACCCCCAGCTCGCGCACGCGGCGGGCGATGAGCTGGGTGTATTGCGCGCCGAAGTCCAGGATCAGGATGCGGTGCGCGTGGATGTCGGGGTGTGCGCCGCTGGCGGCCGCGGGAGGGGCAATGCCTGCAGGTCGTGGAACGCTCGCCATGGGCCTTCAGGACACCCGGTAGTTGGGGGCTTCCTTGGTGATGCTGACGTCGTGCACGTGACTCTCGCGGATGCCGGCGGTGGTGATGCGCACGAACACCGGACGCGTACGCATGTCGGTGATGTTGCGACTGCCGGTGTAGCCCATGGCCGCCCGCAGTCCGCCCGACAGCTGGCGCAGGATGGTGACCACGCTGCCCTTGTAGGGAACGCGCCCCTCCACGCCCTCCGGCACCAGTTTCTCGAGCTCGGTGGCCGCGTCCTGGAAATAGCGATCCGCCGAGCCGTGCCGTTCGCCCATCGCGCCGAGCGAGCCCATGCCGCGATAGGACTTGTAGGACGCGCCCTGGTACAGCTCGACTTCGCCGGGGGATTCCTCGGTGCCGGCGAACAGGCCGCCGATCATGACCGCATGCGCGCCCGCCGCGATCGCCTTGGCGATGTCCCCGGAGAAGCGGATGCCGCCGTCGGAGATGACCGGCACGTCCGTGTCGTGCAGCGCCTGCGCGACTGCGGCGACCGCGGAGATCTGCGGTACGCCAACACCCGCGACGATGCGCGTCGTGCAGATGGAGCCGGGCCCGATGCCGACCTTGACCGCGTCCGCGCCGGCATCGACCAGGGCCCGCGCCGCCTCGGCGGTGGCGATGTTGCCGGCGATCACCTGGCTGTCCGCCCACTTCGCCTTGATGCGCTTCACCGTCTCGAGCACGCCGCGGGAATGCCCGTGCGCGGTATCCACGACCACCAGGTCGACACCCGCTTCGGTGAGGGCCGCGACCCGCTCGAGGGTGTCAGGGGTGGTGCCGACCGCCGCGCCGACGCGCAGGCGGCCGCCGTCGTCCTTGCAGGCGCGCGGAAACTCGTTGGCCTTCTGGAAGTCCTTCACGGTGATCATGCCAACCAGCTCGTGGTCGCCGTTCACCACCAGGAGCTTTTCGATACGGTGCTTGTGCAGCAGCGCCAGCACCTGGTCCTTGGGCGCGTCCTCGCGCACCGTCACCAGGCGTTCCTTGGGCGTCATGACCGAGGAGACGGGAGCCTCGAGCTTGTCCTCGAAGCGCAGATCCCGATGCGTGACGATCCCGACCGCTTTCTTGCCGACCACGACCGGCACGCCCGAGATGCCACGCGAGCGCGTCAGGTCCAGCACCTCGCGGATCGTCATGTTGGGGGAAACGGTGATCGGGTCCTTGATGACGCCGCTCTCGAACTTCTTCACCCGGTCGACCTCGCGCGCCTGGGCGTCGATGGTCATGCTCTTGTGGATGATGCCGACGCCGCCTTCCTGGGCGATGGTGATCGCCAGGCGGGCCTCGGTGACGGTGTCCATGGCCGCCGACATGAGCGGCACGTTGAGTGCGATACGGCGCGTGACGCGCGTGGAGAGATCGACCTCGCGTGGCAGAATTTCCGAGTAGGCCGGAACCAGGAGGACGTCGTCGAAGGTCAGAGCTTCTTCGAGAAGGCGCATGCGCAATTATATGCGCCCGGCCCGGGCCGGTAAACCTCGTGCTAAGGTACTTTATGCCCGTAAACCCTGAGGACCGCGCCCGGGCCGCTCCCGCCCGGGACGTGTACAGCGTCACCCGCGTGAACCGCGAGGTGCGCGCGCTGCTCGAGCGCGGGCTCGGTGTGCTGTGGGTGGAAGGGGAGCTGTCGAATTTCTCCCAACCATCTTCCGGCCACTGGTACTTCTCGCTCAAGGACCGGGACGCGCAGCTGCGCTGCGCCATGTTCCGGATGCAGAACTCGCTGGTCGGCTTCACGCCCCGCGCCGGCACGCAGGTGCTGGTCCGCGGCCGCATCAGCGTCTACGAGGCGCGGGGCGAGTACCAGCTCATCGTCGAGCACCTGGAGGAGGCGGGCATCGGCGCGCTCAAGCGCGAGTTCGAGCGCCTGAAGGCGAAGCTGGCGGCCGAAGGTCTGTTTGCGCTCGAGTGCAAGCGAAGCCTGCCGCGCTTTCCGCAGCGTATCGGCGTGATCACCTCGCCATCGGGGGCCGCGCTGCGCGACATCCTGCACGTCCTCGCGCGGCGTTATCCGCCCGCAAGGGTCCTCATCTATCCGGCGGCGGTGCAGGGCGCGGCCGCCGCGCCGGCGCTGGTCGCGGCGCTGCAGACGGCTTGCGCGCGCGCCGAGTGCCAGGTGCTGATCCTCGCCCGCGGCGGCGGCTCGCTCGAGGATCTGTGGGCGTTCAACGACGAGCGGGTCGCGCGCGCCATACGCGCCTGCCGCCTGCCCGTGGTCTCGGGCGTCGGGCACGAGATCGACTTCACCATCGCGGACCTCGCGGCCGATGCGCGCGCCCCAACCCCCTCGGGTGCCGCGGAGCTGGTGGTGCCGGAGAGCCGTGCGTGCCTGGAGGTGCTGGCGCGCGGCGCGCAACGCCTCACCGCGGGTATGCAGCGCGAGCTGCGCGTGAACGGCGCGCGCCTCGAGAACACCCGGCGGCGCCTGAAGCTCGCGCATCCGGGGATACGGCTGCAGCAGCAGATGCAGCGTCTCGATGAGCTCACGCAGCGCCTCAGCGGGGCGGCGCACGCCGGCCTGCACCGCGATCAGATGCGCCTCGCGCACGGCATCACGCGTCTGGTGCGCCGCTCGCCGGAGCAGCTGGTGCGGGGATTTCTCGCGCGCCACCAGGGGGCCGGGGCACGGCTCGAGCACGCCGCGAGCCAGTGCCTGTCGCGCGCGCAGCAGCGGCTCGCTCTGGCGCAGCGCGCGCTGAACGCCGTCAGCCCGCTCGCGACGCTCACCCGCGGCTTCGCCATCGTGACGCGCGCCGCGAGCGGTACGCTGCTCACGGACGCCGCCGCGATCGCGCCCGGGGAGGAGATCGAGGCGCGGCTCGCCCGCGGCAGCCTCACGGCGCGTGTCACCGCCCGCCGCCAGGAAGGCTAGCGTGCCAGGCGGCGGCACACGCTCGGCGCAGGGCGCGCGGCGTGCGCTGCCAGGCGCCGCACGCCGCCTCGCAGCGGCGCTGCTCGCGGGCGCCGTCGTCACGAGCCTGGCGGGCGCGCCGGAGATGCCCGCCGCAACGGACTCGCCCGCGGCAGCGCTGCTGCCGCAGCAGGAGCTCGTCCCGGGCGGCGTCGCCGTGCTGAGCCTCGACGCAGCGAGCGCGCCACGGGTGAGCTTCGGCGAGCAGCGGGTGTTGGTGTTGCCGGTGCAGGGCAAATGGCTCGCCGTGGTGGGCATCCCTCTGTCACAGGCCCCCGGCCATGCGCAGCTGCGGGTGCACGAGGACCCGGCGGCCGATACCACGGTGGGCTTCGAAATCATCGACAAGCAGTACAGCGTGCAGCGCCTCACGGTGGCACCGCGTCAGGTGAACCTGTCGGCGAAGGATCTGGCGCGCGTCGCGCGCGAGCGGCCGCGCATTCTGCGGGCCATCGGCACGTTCTCGGAGAGTCCGCCGGCCACTCTCAGGCTCCTGCAGCCGGTTCCCGGTATCCGCTCGAGCTCCTACGGCTCACGCCGGATCTTCAACGACCAGCCGCGCAACCCCCACTCGGGCATGGACATTGCCGCGCCTGCCGGGACGCCGGTCGTGGCTGCAGCGGACGGCCGCGTGCTCGACACGGGGCGTTATTTCTTCAACGGCAACACGGTGTTCCTCGATCACGGTGGGGGCCTCATCTCCATGTACTGTCACCTGAGCGCCATCATGGTGAAGCCGGGTAAGCGGGTCAGGGCGGGCGCCATCATCGGCAAGGTGGGATCCACCGGGCGCGCGACCGGGCCGCATCTGCACTTCGGGGTGGCGCTGAATGCCACCTTCGTCGATCCGGCGTTGTTCATGGCGCCGCCCGCGCCGCCTCCGGATGCATCACATGACGGATCCGGCTGAGGGCGCTCGCGACGGCGCTTTCATGCGCCTCGCGCTCGGGCACGCGCTCGCCGCCGGCGAAGCGGGTGAAGTGCCGGTGGGCGCGGTGCTGGTGCGCGGCGAGGACGTCATCGCCACCGGCGCAAATGAGCCGATCGCGAGCCACGATCCGACCGCGCACGCAGAAGTTCAGGCGCTGCGCGCCGCGGGTCGGGCGCTCGGGAGCTACCGGCTCAACGACACGACGCTGTACGTGACGCTCGAGCCGTGCGTCATGTGCGCCGGCGCGATCGTGCACGCGCGCGTTCGCCGGCTGGTGTTCGGCGCCTGGGATGTGCGCGCCGGTGCGGGCGGCAGCATCACCAACGTGTTCACGCTGCCGGGGCTGAACCATCGCGTCGATGTCTTCGGGGGGGTGCTGATGGAGGAGTGCGCGCGGCTGCTGCAGGAGTTTTTCGCGCCACGGCGCGAGTGAGCTCACCGCGGGACCTCAGGCTCCTGGAATCGCGTGACTGACCGGGTCCGGAGCCGGCCCGTCCCGGGGAGCGGGTGTGTGGGTGACGGTCGCGCCCTGGGGCACGGCTTCTCCGGGCTGCCACTCGAGCAGCGTGAGATAGCGCTGGATGCGATCGACGAACTGCACCGGTTCCCAGCCGCGGGCGTAACCACGCCTGGCGCGTGCGTACCAGCGCTCCTGCGCGAGCAGCGGCAGGCGCGCCCGCACCTCACTCCAGGAGTCGGGATTCTTGCCGAATGCCTGGGTGAGGATGCGCGCATCCTCCAGGTGCCCGAAGCCCACGTTGTAGGCGGCGACCGTGAGCCAGGTGCGGTCGGGCTCGGGAATGCGGTCCGGAATCATGGCGCGCACCTGAGCGAGATAGCGCGCCCCCGCGAAGATGCTCTGCTGGGGGTTGGTGCGCTCCTTGACGCCCATGGCGTGTGCCGTGTCTGCGGTGAGCATCATCACCCCAATGGCGCCGTCCCCGGATTCGGCGTGCGCATCCCATTTCGACTCCTGGTAGCCGATCGCGGCGAGCAGCCGCCAGTCGGTGCCCGATTGCGCGGCCGCCTGCTCGAACCAGGAGCGGTAAGCGGGAAGCCGGTCGCCGAGGTGGGTCTGGAACTCGCGCGATTCCTCGTAGGCGAAGCGGCGCGTATCGCCTGAGGACTGTTGTATGAGCCGCGCCAGGGCGCCCGAGGCCTCCAGGTCGTGAAAGAACCTGTTGACGCTCGCGAGCAGATCCGGCGCGCCGTGCCGCACCAGCCATTGCACCGGGCGCGCCTCCGGCAGCGCAAAGCCGACCCGCACGTTGGGATACAGATGATGCGCAAAGGAGAATTCACGCGCGTCGGTGAGGGCGTAAACCGCGCCGCCGGAGTCAACATCCTCCACCGGATCGGCCGAGCTCGGCGCGGTTTCCACCCACTGCAGGGTGGGCGCGACGGTGCTCTTGAGGCGCTGCAGGATGTGTTCCTGCGGACTGCCGGCGCGCACCGCGAGTTTCGCCGCTTCCAGCTGCAGCGTGTCCCGCGGCTGCACGCCGCTGCGCTGGTAGACCACCAGCTGCGGGATGCGCGCGTAGGGTTGCGCGGCGTCAGCGACGCGGCTCCAGTCGGGCGTGCCGGTGAGCGATGCCGCAGCGATATCGGCGCGGCCGGCGACGAGTTCCGCCTGCATCGCTTGCTCGTTGTCGAGCGCATACATGGTGAGTGTCACGCCCAGGCGTGCCGCATAGGCACGCGCCAGCTCGAACTCCAGCCCTTCGCTCCCCTGCGCGCCCAGGTAGTAACAGGTCGGCAGATTGAGCGTGACGACGCGCAGCTCGCCGCGCGCGCGGATCGCATCGAGGGTGGGGGAGGCCACGGGGGCGCAACCCGCGAGTGCGCCAAGCAGGGTGATGACGGCGGTGAGCGTGAATGCGCGCACGAACCCTCCCCTGGCCACGCGGGCTTTCCGCTAGAATACCAGCCCCGCAACACCTGTGCGGAGCCGGAGAGGTACCGAAGCGGTCATAACGGCGCCGACTCGAAATCGGATGGTCGGGTAAAACCGGCACGTGGGTTCGAATCCCACCCTCTCCGCCATACTGTCACACACGGCTGCATGCGAGAGTACCGCGCTCCCCTCACGATGTCGGTTTCTTCAACACCTCACGGTAGGCCGCGGCGAACGCCTCGACAAACGTGTGTGGCAGATGCTCCGCCGGCATCTCGATGAGATTGCGATAGAAGCTCGTGAACAGGTCCCAGTACTGCGCCTTGTCGGCGGAGCGCGCCTTGCCGCGGCGTGCGGCGCGCTCGAAACGCGCCTCCAGCTCCGCCGGGTCGAGCCGGTCGAGGAATTCCACGAACGCCGCGCGCGTCGCCTGCGCGGTGGCGGTTTCGTGCAGCTTGGCTTCGCCGACCGCTTCGCGCAGCCATTGTACCGAGTCGAGCCGGCGGCCT
>DATKEZ010000180.1:0-3487 GCA_035511775.1 Steroidobacteraceae bacterium
GATCGAGGGTCAGATCATGCCTGTGAACAAGCAGGTGCTGACTCCGGACACCGTGCGCCAGACCGCCCTCGCGCTCATGTCGCCCGAGCAGCGCGACCACTTCCTGCAGGAGTGGGAGCTGGACTTCGCGATCTCCGAGCCAGGGCTCGGGCGCTTCCGCGTCAACGTATTCATGCAGCGCGGCACTCCCGCGATGGTGCTGCGCTACATCACCGCCGACATGCCGCGGCTGGAGGCGCTCGGGCTCCCCGAGGTGGTCAGCGAGCTGGTGCTGCTCAGGCGCGGCCTGCTGCTCATGGTGGGCGCCACCGGTTCGGGCAAATCCACCACGCTGGCGGCGATGATCAACCACCGCAACGAGAACGCCTCGGATCACATCGTCACGATCGAGGACCCGATCGAGTTCCTGCACACCAACAAGCGCTCGCTCGTCAACCAGCGCGAGGTGGGTCTCGACACCAGGAGCTACTCGCGCGCACTGCGCGGCGTGGTGCGTGCCGCCCCCGACGTGATCCTGATCGGCGAGATCCGCGACCGCGAGAGCATGGAGGCGGCCATCAGCCTGGCCGGCACCGGGCACCTGGTGCTCGCCACCATGCACGCCAACAACGCGGCTGAGTCGCTCGACCGCATCATCAACATGTTCCCGCGCGAGCAGCACAACCAGATCTTCCTCGACCTGTCGCAGTACCTGCGCGCCATCCTGGCGCAGCGCCTGGTGATGGGTAAGGAGAACCGGCGCGTCGCCGCGGTGGAGGTCATGATCAACACCCCGCACATCGCCACCCTGATCAAGAAGGGCGATGTGGTGTCGATCAAGGAAGCCATCGGCACCAGCACCGAGCGCGGCACCCAGAGCTTCGACGTGGCGCTGCACGCGCTCTACAAGGGCGGCAAGGTGATGCTGGAGGAGGCGCTCTCCAACGCCGACTCGCGCGCCAATCTGGAAGCCAAGATCAACTTTGGGTGAGGCCCGAAGGGCCGAACGCCCGGCATGGATGCCGGGCCGGATCTGAGCACCATGGACGGTTGCTCGCGACGGCGCTAATCGAAGACGCTGTAGGCATCAAACACCGGCCCGTCCACGCACACCCGCTTCATCGCCGGCCCCGCACTGGTGCGCACCTGTACCGTGCAGCCGGCGCAGCCACCGACCGCGCAGGCCATGAACTCCTCCAGCGACACCTGGCACGGCACACCATGGCGGCGCGCCAGCTTCGCGCTGGCCTCGAGCATGCGCGTAGGCCCACACGAGAAGACCTCGACTTCGCCAAGCTCCGCGGCGCTGAGGGAGGCGAGCCACTCATCGGCCAGCTCGGTGACGAAGCCCGGGAAGCACCCCGGCAGGTCCGCGCCACTCGCGAGGCGGCTCGGCACACCCCATTCCTCCAGCAGCGGCATGCACGCGATCGCACCCGCGGGGATGCCGGGCACGATCAGCGTGGAGGGCCGGGTGCGAAACGGGAACGGCACCTCCGATCCCATGAGCACGAGCGGCTTCCAGGCCGCGACGCCGGCCGCGTGCAGCCGCTCGGCGAGGAACACCATGGGCGGGATGCCGACACCGCCGCCGAGCAGCAGCGCGCGCGGCCGCTCGGGATGGGCCACGAAGGGGCGGCCGATCGGACCGAGCACGCTCAGCTCCTCCCCCACCCGGCGGCTGGCGAGGGCCTGCAGCCCGGGACCGAGCGCCTTGTAGAGCAGCTCGATCCAGCCGTCGCGCGCATCCGCCCGCATGATCGACAGCGGCCGGCGCATCGGGATGCCGGTATCGCAGGTGACGTGCGCGAAGCTGCCCGGCTCGGCATGGGCCGCGCAGCGCGGTGCGGCGAGGCGCAGCACGAACTGCCGCGCCTCGAGGACCTGCTGCGAGATGACGCGCGCCTGCTCGAGGAAGATGGTGCCGCGGACGCCTGCAGTCATCGCTCGCCCGTCACGTCGCAGCCGCGCGCGAGGTGAGCACTTCCAACAGCACCGCCATGCGCACCGCGACGCCGTTGCGTACCTGATCGCGGATCACCGACTGCGGTCCATCGGCCACGTCGGAGGCAATCTCGATGCCGCGGTTCATGGGCTGGGGATGCATCACGATGGCGTCCGGGCGCGCCAGGGTGAGCCGCTCACGCGTCAGTCCCCAGGCCGCGAAGTACGCCGGGCCTTCCGGCAGGTCCCCCTGGCCCATGCGCTCCTTCTGGATGCGCAGCATCATGATCACGTCCACCCCCTTGAGTCCGGCTGCGAGCTGCGTGTGGCGCGCACAGCCCGCGAACTCGGCCGCCTCCGGCATGAGGGCGGCCGGGGCCACGAGGCGCAGATCCGTGACACCGAGGGTGTGCAGCGCCTGCCAGGCGGAGCGCGCGACGCGCGAGTGGCGGATATCGCCCACGATGGCGACCGCGAGTCCCTCGAAGCGCTGCTTGCGCTGGTACACGGTGAGCGCATCCAGCAGCCCCTGGGTCGGGTGCGACAGGTGCGCTTCGCCCGCGGACAGCACGCTCACGTGGGGGGCCACGTTCGCAGCCACCAACCCGAGCACGCCCGCTTCGGCGTCGCGGATCACGAACGCGTCCACGTGCAGGGACTGCAGGGTGTAGACCGTGTCGAGCATGCTCTCGCCCTTGACGCGCGAGGACAGCTGCACCTCGAGATTCACCACCTGCGCCCCCAAGCGCTTGGCGGCCAGCTCGAAACTCACTCGCGTGCGGGTGGAGGGTTCGGTGAACAGATTCGCCACCGTAGCTGCGCTGAGCGCGCGGCTCATGGCCGGTGTCGCGCCGAGCGGGCGCACGAAGCTCTGCGAGCGCTCGAGCAGCCGCTCGATCTGGGTCCGCGACAGGCCCTCGAGCGTCAGCAGGTGGCGCAGAGAACCGTCGCTGCGCAGCTGATCAGTCATGGCTCGCCCTCGCCGGCAAACCAGCGCGCCAGGATCACCGCCGCGGCGGCGCTGTCGATGTCCGCGCGCTGCACGCGCCGCCGGCGCTGCCCGCTCGCGCGCCGCGCCGCAAGCTGAGCGCTCGCCTCCAGGGACGAGAAGCGCTCATCGACCAGGTGAACGGGTAGCGCGAAGCGGCGTTCGAGCTCGGCCGCGAAGCGGCGCGCCGCGGCGCTCATGCGCCCCTCGCTCCCGTCGGCATGATACGGGGCTCCCACCACCAGCAGGCCCGGCGCGAGCGCGCGCACTTCACGCCCGATGACCTGCCAGTCCGGGCCGCCCTCACCGACGGTGGCGGCGGGCCGCGGCGCGGCGCTGCGTGTCAGGGTGTCGCCGCAGGCGATGCCAATGCGTTTCAGTCCGAAGTCGAAGGCGAGGACGGTCTGCGCGCGGGTCATGCCTTACGCATGGCCCGCTTCCGGGCTGAGGCGATCGACGTCGATCCCGAGCAGCCGCCAGGCACCGGCCCAGCGCTCCTCGAACGGCAACTCGAACACCACGCGCGGATCCACCGGCATCGATGCCCAGGCGTTGTCGCGCAACTCGCGCTCGAGC
>DATKEZ010000181.1:0-4711 GCA_035511775.1 Steroidobacteraceae bacterium
CGGAACACGCCGCCGAAGAAGCCCACGTCCTCGCCCAGAATGACCACGCGCGGATCGCGCTCCAGCATCACGTCCATCGCCGAGTTGAGCGCCTGCACCATGTTCATGCGCGCCATGCTTCAACCCTTCTTGGCCACAGGTGCCGCCGGCTGCTGGCGCTCGGCCGCGGTCGCGCTGCGCAACGCCCGCAACTCCTCGCGCTGGCGCACGAGATTGGGCGGCATCTCCTTGAACACGTCTTCGAACATCGTCAGCGGGTCGAGCGTCGGCCCGCTGGTGAGGGTTCCGTACGACTCCGCTTCCTTCCAGCAGGCGGTGACGTGCGCCTCGAGCTCCTTCTCGAGCCGGCCATGGCGCTCCTCGGACCACTCCCCGAGTGCTATCAGGTGCTGCTTCAGGCGCGTGATCGGATCCCCGAGCGGCCAGGCCCGCCACTCCTCCTTGGGGCGGTAGCGCGAAGGATCGTCGCTGGTGGAGTGCGCCGCCGCCCGATATGTCACGTGCTCGATCAGGGTGGGTCCGCCGCTCTGGCGCGCGCGCTGCGCGGCCCATTGGGTCACCGCGTACACCGCCAGGAAATCGTTGCCGTCGACGCGAATCCCGGGCATGCCGTAACCGGGACCGCGCTGCGCGAAGGTCTTGTGCTCACCCCCTGCGAAACCCTGGAAGGTGGAGATCGCCCACTGGTTGTTGACCAGGTTGAGAATCACCGGCGCCTGGTACACGGCGGCGAAGGTCATCGCGTAGTGGAAGTCCGCTTCGGCGCTCGAGCCCTCGCCGATCCAGGTGGCGGCAATCCGGTCTTCGCCCTTGATGGCTGCGGCCATCGCCCAGCCAACCGCCTGGGGAAACTGCGTGGCGAGGTTGCCGGAGATCGTGAAGATGTTACCGCTGCCCCAGTGGTACATGATGGGCATCTGCCGGCCCTTGCACATGTCGTGTGTGTTCGACAGACACTGACACATGAGCTCGACCAGGTTGCGGCCGCGCACTACGTGCAGGCCCTGCTGCCGATACGAGGGGAACAGCATGTCCCCCGGCTGCAGGGCCATGCCCTGCGCCACCGCCACCGCCTCTTCGCCGGTGGACTTGATATAGAAGGAGATGCGCCCCTGCCGCTGGATCTTCTGCATGCGGTCGTCGAACAGCCGGGTGAGCAGCATGTGGCGCAGTGCCACCTGCAGCTCGGACGCCTCCAGGTGCGGATCCCAGGGTCCGACCGCCCGGTGCTCATCATCCAGGACGCGCACCATCTCCAGGGCGAGGTTCTCGATGTCGCGCACCGAGGCGGTGACGTCCGGGCGGTTCACCGCGCCTGCCGGGGATATCTGCACGTAGCTGAAATCCGGTTCCTGCCCCGGCCGTGCCGGCGGGGCAGGAACATGCAAGCGCGACCGTGGGGTCATGGGATGCCTCTCAAGCCTTACGCGCGAGGGGTTGCGGTGCCGAGTATGAGTTCGGCAGGATTGTAGTCGCCTGACACGGGTAACACTACGCATGAAGCCCAGACACACTTTCCGTGGCGTGGTGCTGCGGCACCCGACGCAATCCGCGCCGGCCGGCCGCACGGCGCAGCGGACCGTGACGCACACCGCCCCGCAGCCGGCGCGCGTGCGCGTCGGCCGGGCGGTTGCCGGGCGCGGCGGCAAGGGTGTAACGCAGATCAGCGGGCTGCCCCTCGATGAAGCGCAACTCGCCGAGCTCGCGACGCGGCTGAAGAAGCTGTGCGGGGCGGGCGGTGCCGTCAAAGAGGGTGTCATCGAGATTCAGGGCGAGCATCGAGACCGGCTGGTGGCCGAGCTGTGCAAGCTCGGCTACCAGGCGCGGCGCTCCGGCGGCTGAGGCCGCCCGATACACGCAGTGGTGTCCGCCGGCAATTATTGCTATAGAGTGACGTTGGAAAGGACCCGCGCGGGGAATAACGTGCAGAAAAACCCTAAGACAGATCGGGCACCGAACGGAAACAAGCTCCTGTTCGCGCGCAACTTCTTCCGCCATCCGCGCATGCTCGGCTCGATCGTGCCCAGCTCGCGCTTCCTCATCAAGCAGCTGCTGCAGCCGATCAACTGGGCGCGGGCACACGTCATCGTGGAGTATGGTCCGGGAGTGGGCGGTATCACCGCGGAGGTCCTGCGTCATATGCGGCCGGACGCCACGCTCATCGCCATCGAGATGAACCCGGACTTCGTGAAGTACCTGCGCAGCTCATTCACCGACGCGCGGCTGCGGGTGGTGGAGGGTTCGGCAGTATCGGTCGATGAGATCCTGCGCCGCTTCGGCTACGCACGCGCCAACTACATCATTTCCGGTATTCCGTTCAGCACCATTCCGGCACCCCTGCGCGAACGCATACTGCGCAAGACCTGCGATGTGCTCGAATCCGGTGGGGCATTTCTCGTCTACCAGTTCTCCACGCGCGTGCTGCAGGACCTGAAGCGCATCTTCGGCTACGTCGGCCGCAGGTTCGAGCCGCTCAACGTCTTGCCGGCGCACCTGTTCATCTGTCAGCCTGGTACCGCCTGAGCACGCCTGCCGTTGACAATGCCGCGCCCGGGCGCGGATCCTCTTCACATGGCTGACACCTTGTGGATCGGAACGCGTAAGGGTCTGTTCGGGCTGCGCGCCGATGGCGCGCGCCGCCAGTGGAAACTCGCAGGCCCGCAGTTTCTCGGCCACATCATTCACCACGTAGTACAGGATCCGCGCGAGCCACGGGTGCTGCTGCTGGCGGCGAAGACCGGGCATCTCGGGCCCACCGTGTTCCGCTCGACCGATCGTGGCCGCAGTTGGCGCGAGGCCGCACGACCGCCCGCCTTTCGCACAGTGAGCGACGGCGAGGAAGCACGCGCCGTGCAGCGCGTCTTCTGGCTCACGCCCGGCCACCACACGCAGGCGGCGACCTGGTACGCCGGCAGCTCCCCGGCGGGACTGTTTCGCTCCACGGACGGCGGCGAGAACTGGGTTCCGGTGGCCGGATTCAACGACCATCCGATGCGCCCGAAGTGGGCGGCGCTCGGCACGCCGGACGGGGAGTTCCTGCACTCCATTCTCGTGGACCCGCGCGACCCGCGGCACCTGTACATCGCCATCTCGATCGGCGGTGTGTTCGAGTCCACCGACGCCGGCGGCAACTGGACCCCGCTCAATGAAGGCTGTGAGGCGGACTTCCTGCCCGACGCGAGTGTGCCCTTCGGTCACGATCCGCACTGCATGGTGCAGCATCCGGCGAGGCCCGAGCGGCTCTACCAGCAGAATCACTGCGGCATCTACCGCCTGGATGGCCCGGAGCGGCGCTGGAAGCGCATCGGCAAAGCCATGCCAAAGAAGGTCGGCGACATCGGCTTTCCGATCGTGTTGCATCCGACCGATCCCGACACGGCGTGGGTGCTCCCGATGGACGGCCAGAGCGTGTGGCCACGCACCTCCGTCGGCGGCAAGCCGGCGGTCTACGGCACCCGCGATGGTGGCGCCAGCTGGCGGCGCATGGATCGCGGCTTGCCGCGCTCGCAGGCCTGGTTCACGGTGTTGCGTCAGGCCATGTGCGCTGACACTCACGCACGCCCGGGCCTGTATTTCGGTACCACCGCGGGAGAAGTCTGGGCCAGCACCAACAGCGGGGACAGCTGGCGCTGCATCGTGCGGCACCTGCCGGAGATCTACTCGGTGACTCACGCGGCGTGACTCATGAGCTGTACGGTGCGTATCGCCAGCCCCCTGCGCTCCTACACCGCCGGCGCCGCCACGCTCGCGGCCCGCGGCAGCACGCTCGCCGAGGTGCTCGCGAACCTCGAGCAGCGCTGCCCCGGCATCCGCTTCCGTATGATCGACGAGCACGACCGTATCCGTCCGCACATGCGGCTGTTCGTCAACACCAGCGAGGCGCGTGAACTGTCGGCGGTGGTGCGCGATGGCGACACCGTGCACGTGATCTGCGCGCTCTCCGGAGGATGATCCCATGCCCCTTACCGCCAGCGAGCGCGCCCGCTACCAGCGTCATCTGGCGCTCACCGAGATCGGCGCCGCCGGACAGGATAAACTCAAGGCGGCCCGCGTGCTGGTGGTCGGCGCCGGCGGGCTCGGCTCGCCGGCCGCGCTGTATCTGGCGGCCGCAGGGTGCGGCACTCTGGGACTGCTGGACTGCGACCGCGTGGAGCTCTCCAACCTGCAGCGCCAGGTGTTGTTCGACAGCAGCGGCATCGCGCGCTCCAAGGCCGAGGCCGGGCGCGAGCGGCTCGCGAGCCTGAATCCCGAGATCCGGGTGCTGGCCCACGCGCTGGAGCTCAAGGCCGCCAACGTGCGCGCGCTGTTCGCAGACTACGACCTGGTACTCGATGGCACCGATCGGCTGGCCACCCGCTATCTGATCAACGACGCCTGCGTCATCCTCGGCTTGCCGCTGGTGTCCGCGGCGATCCACCGCTTCGAAGGCCAGGTCATGACCTACGTACCCGGCGGCCGGGGGCCGTGCTACCGGTGCGTATTCCCGCAGGCACCCGAGGGCGGGGTGCCCAATTGCGCGCAGGCGGGGGTGCTCGGCGTTCTGCCGGGTGTGCTGGGCACACTGCAGGCTACCGAGGCGATCAAGCTGATTGCCGGCGTGGGAGAGCCTCTGGTCGGACGCCTCCTGACCTACGACGCGCTCGAGATGCGTTTCCACGAGTTCCGCGTCGCGCGCCGGCCGGACTGCGCGGTGTGCGGCGATGCGCCCACG
>DATKEZ010000182.1:0-3837 GCA_035511775.1 Steroidobacteraceae bacterium
GTTGCCGGGGACACGCTCGCCTCGGCGCTGCTCGCCAACGGCGTGCACCTCATGGGCCGCTCGTTCAAGTACCACCGCCCGCGTGGGGTACTCGCCAGCGGCGCCGAAGAGCCCAACGCGCTGGTGGCAGTGCGCCGGGACACCGCTCGCTACACGCCCAACCTGCGCGCCACCCAGGTCGAGCTGTACGAGGGACTCACAGCGCACAGTCAGAATCGCTGGCCGAGCCTGGCCTTCGACCTCGGCGCCGTCAACGATCTGCTCGCCCCGTTCATCCCGGCCGGCTTTTACTACAAGACCTTCATGTGGCCGCGGAGCGCGTGGCAGTGGCTCTACGAGCCGCGCATTCGCGCCGCCGCCGGCCTCGGTCACTCTCCCACCGAGGCGGACCCCGACCGGTACGCCTCGCGCTACGCGCATTGCGACGTGCTCGTCGTGGGCGCGGGCCCCGCCGGACTCGCCGCCGCCGCGGCCGCCGCCGCGAGCGGCGCGCGCGTCCTGCTGTGCGATGAGCAGAACGAGTTTGGCGGCACCCTGCTCGCGGATGATCCGCGCGAGGCCCCCGCCATCGAGGGCCGCCCCGCCGTGCAGTGGCTCAAGGAGACCCTGGCGGCTCTGGGCTCGAACACCCGCGTGACGCTGTTGCCGCGCACTACGGCGTTCGGTTACTTCCCCCACAACCTCCTGGGACTGAACGAGCGCCTGACCGAGCACCTCGCCGACCCGCACCCGGATGTGCCGCGTGAGCGCCAATGGCAGGTGCGCGCGCGCGAGGTGGTGCTCGCCACCGGCGCTATCGAGCGCCCGCTCGTGTTTCCGGGCAACGACCGGCCCGGGATCATGCTGGCCGGCGCGGCGCGTACCTGGCTGAACCGCTATGGCGTTCTGCCGGGCACGCGTGCCGTAGTGGTCACGGCGTGTGACGAGGCGTACCGGGCGGCGCTCGAGCTGCAGGAGGCGGGCGTGTTCATCGCCAGCATCGCGGAGGTGCGCGCGCGGGACGACGGTCCGTGGGCTGCCAAGGCCCGCGCCGCGGGCATTCCGGTTCTGACACGAGCGACCGTGCTCGGCACCGGTGGACGGCGCCGCGTGAGCTCGATTGTGCTCGCGCAGCTGGAGGGCGGTGAGCCGCTCGCCCAGACGCAGCCGTGCGACCTCGTGCTCATGAGCGGTGGCTTCACCCCGAGCGTGCATCTGTTCTCGCAGTCGCGCGGCAAGCTGTTGTGGGATGAGCGGCTGCAGGCGTTCCTTCCGGGCAAGCCGGCCGAGCGGGCGCGCAGCGCCGGCGCCTGTCGAGGCGTGTTTGAGCTCGGCGCCGCGCTCGCGGATGGCGCCGCCGCCGGGGCTGCGGCCGCGTTTGAGGCTACGGCTCCCGCGCGCACGGGCGTGCGCCCGGGCGGTGCCGCGGCGGCCGCGCCACCCTGCGCCGGCGGCGGGCCCGGCTTCGCCGGCGCCCTGCCCCAGCCTGCCGGTGCCCGCGCGCGCGCGTTCGTCGACTGGCAGAACGATGTCACCACCAGCGACCTGGCGCTCGCGACGCGCGAGGGATTCAGCTCGATCGAGCACATCAAGCGCTACACCACGACCGGTATGGCGACCGACCAGGGCAAGACCTCCAACCTCAACGCGCTCGGCATCGTGTCGCGCACCCTCGGCAAGCCCATTCCCGAGGTGGGCCTGACGACTTTCCGCATGCCCTACACGCCCGTGAGCTTCGGCAGCTTCGCCGGCCTGTCACGCGGGGAGCTGTTCGACCCGGTGCGCACCACTCCCATGCATGAGTGGGCCCGCGCGCGCGGTGCGGTGTTCGAAGATGTGGGCCTGTGGAAGCGTGCGCGCCACTTTCCGCGCGGCGCCGAACACGTGCACGCGGCGGTCGGGCGCGAGTGCCTCGCGGTGCGCAACGCCTGCGGTGTTTTCGATGCTTCCACGCTCGGCAAGATCGAAGTGGTCGGCCAGGACGCGGTGACGTTCATGAACCGCCTGTACGTCAACGCGTGGACCAGTCTCGCTGTGGGTCGCTGCCGCTATGGCCTGCTGCTGCGCGATGACGGCTTCGTCTACGACGACGGCGTCGCGGCGCGCGTGAGTGAGAACCGCTTCCACGTCACCACTACCACCGGCGGCGCCCCGCGGGTGCTGGCGATGATGGAGGACTACCTGCAGACCGAATGGTCGGACCTGAAGGTATGGCTCACCTCGACCACCGAACAGTGGGCGGTGGTGGCGGTGCAGGGGCCGAACGCACGCGCGGTACTCACCGATCTGGTGGACATCGATCTCACGGCGGGTGCACTGCCGCACATGAGTGTCGCGCTGGGGCATATCTGCGGCGTGCCGATGCGGCTGTTCCGCGTCAGTTTCACCGGGGAGCTCGGCTTTGAGGTGAACGTCCCCGCGGACTTCGGTCCTGCGGTGTGGGAAGCGATCTGGGATGCAGGCCAGGCGCACGGCATCACGCCCTACGGCACCGAGACCATGCACGTGCTGCGCGCCGAGAAGGGTTACATCATCGTCGGCCAGGACACCGACGGCACCGTGACGCCCGATGATGTGGGCCTGGGCTGGGCGATCGGCAAGAACAAACCCGACTTCGTCGGCAAGCGCTCACTCGTGCGAGCGGCCATGATCTCGCCCGAGCGGCGGCAGCTCGTCGGCCTGCTCACCAGCGACCCGCAGGTGGTGCTCGAGGAAGGGGCTCAGGTCATGGCGCAAGCCGGCGCACGGGCGCCGGCGCGCGCGCTGGGGCACGTCACGTCCTCCTACTACAGCTCGGTGCTGGGTCGCTCGATCGCCATGGGGCTGGTCACAGGCGGGCGTGCCCGCCTCGGCCACACGCTGTTCGTTTCCGTTCCCGCAGGCGATATCCCCGTTCAGGTCGCATCGCCGGTGTTCTACGACCCGGAAGGCAGGCGCCTGCATGCGTGATCTTCGCGCCGCCCGCTGCCTGCCGCTGGTCCGCGCGAGCACCGTACTGCACGCGCTGCCGCCCGCGACGCGCTATGTCCTGCGTGGGGGCTCCGAGGTGCGGGCGGCGGCGGAGAGCGCCGTCGGTTTCGGCATCCCGGCCACGGCCTGCCGGGCGACGGCCGAGGCCGATCGGGCGGTGCTGTGGCTCGGGCCAGATGAGTGGCTGCTGATCGCGCCGGAGCCGCCGCCTTCGGGATTCGCCGTCGCGCTCGCGGGGGCGCTCGAGCGGCTGCCGCATTCGCTCGTGGACGTGAGCCACCGCCAGAGCGCACTCGCGCTGAGCGGCCCGCAGGCAACGACACTGCTCGCCGCCGGCTGTCCGCTGGATCTGGATGAGAGCGCCTTCCCGGTGGGCATGTGCACGCGCACCGTGCTGGCGAAGGCCGAAGTCGTGCTGTGGCGCACCGAGCCGCAGGTGTTCCGCCTCGAGGTCTGGCGCTCCTTCGTCGCCTATGTGTCGCAGTTTCTCGCCGAAGCCGCGCGCGGCATCATTTAGGGGAGAATGAGCTCGTGAAGACGCATGTTCGGGTTCTGGTGATCGGTGGCGGCGTGGTCGGGGTGAGCACGCTCTATCACCTGACGAGAAAAGGCTGGACGGATGTCGCGCTGATCGAGCGTACCGAGCTCACCGCTGGCTCCACCTGGCACGCCGCGGGGCTGCTGCCACTGTTCAACATGAGTTACACCGTCGGCCAGCTGCACAAGTACTCGGTCGATCTTTACAAGCGCTTACCCGCGGAGACCGGCCAGGACGTGAGCTTTCACGTCAGCGGCAATCTGCGCCTCGCAACCTGCAAAGAGCGCATGGACGAGTACCAGAAATATTGCGGCACGGCCAACACCATCGGCGTGCCCTTCGAAGTCATC
>DATKEZ010000183.1:0-5753 GCA_035511775.1 Steroidobacteraceae bacterium
CACGAGCATTTCACGCGCTTCCTCACCACCGTGCACCAGCGCGTGGAGCCGTGGTGGTACTTCCTGCCGCTGCTGCTGCTCGGGGTGCTGCCGTGGATCGCGCCGCTGGCGCGGGCCTGCCGTCGCGCCTGGGCTGGAGCCGCGGCCCCCGACACGGCGCCCGTGGCCGGCGCCGCAGGCAGCGGGCTGCCGCAGTTCAAACCCCTCAAGTTCCTGCTGATCTACGCCGCGGTCACGCTGGCGTTCTTCTCGGCTTCCGGATCCAAGCTCGCGCCCTACATCCTGCCCATGCTGCCGGTACTGGCGGTCGTCACCGGCGCACGCAGTGGCGCCGGGGACGAGCTCGCGCGCCACGCGGCGCGCATCGGCGCGGGGCTGGTGCTGTTCATCGCGGCGGGACTCCTTGTCTATAGCGCCCGGCGCAACAGCTACGTACCGCACCAGGCGGTGTGGTGGGCCCTGGCGGGCGCGCTGGCGGCGCTGGTGGCCGTGGCGGTGACTTTCAGCAGGCAACCAACGCTGCTGCCTCCCTCGCTCGTGACCGCGGCGAGCGCGATCCTCGCGTGGCAGTGCCTGTTGTGCGAGTACACCCTCATCCCGCCGGCGCGCTCGGCGCGCGATCTGGTGAGCACCGCGCGCTCCTTCATCGGTGCGCGCACGCCGCTCTACACTGTCGGTCAGTATCGCGAGACGGTGTCACCGTACCTGGAGCGCACGCTGCAGCCAGTGGGCTTCGAGGGAGAGCTGCAGTTCGGGCTGCGGGAGGAGCCGGACAGGCGTATGACGCTGGCGGAATTCGCCGCCCGCTGGAGCGCGGGGGGCGATGCCGTGGCATTCTTCGATCCCGGAGTGTGGGATGCATGGCGGCGGCAGGGGCTCCCCGGGCGCGTGATCGCCGCCGACAATTACACCGTCGCTGTGAGTCGCCAGTGAAGCTTGCCGATTTCGCCATCCTGTCATGTGGCGTGCTGCTGAACGCCCTGGCGCAGCTGGGGCTCAAAGCTGCCACCCGCGTGAGCGGCCCGCTGGTTGCCGGCGACGCCGGCGTCTGGCAAAAGGGGCTCGACCTGCTGGTCGTGCCCTCGTTATGGTATGCGCTGTGCGCCTACGGCCTGAGCGTCATCGTATGGCTGGTGGGCCTGTCACGGGTGCCGGTGAGCCAGGCGTATCCGCTGCTGTCGCTCGGCTATGTCATCAATGTCGGCCTCGCCTGGTGGCTCCTGGGCGAGATTCCCAACGCCCAGCGCGTGGCCGGAATCGGCATCATCATCCTGGGTGTGGTACTGGTGGCCCGCTCATGAATGATTCGACCAGGCAGGTGAACCGGATGTTGCCCTTTACGCGCCCCTCGATCGACGAGGACACCATCGCCGCGGTCGCCGAGGTGTTGCGCTCGGGGTGGCTCGCGAGCGGACCGAAGGTCGCGCAATTCGAGCAGGAGCTGTCGCACTACTGCGGTGGACGGCCGGTGCGCACCCAGACCTCGGCCACCGCGGGCCTCGAGATGGCGCTGCTCGCCTGTGGCATCGGCAAGGGCGATGAGGTCATCACGCCGGCGCTGAGCTTCGTGGCCACCGCCAACGTCATCGTGCGCGTGGGTGCCCGCCCGGTGTTCGTGGACGTGGGCCTCGACTCGCGCAACCTCGATCTCGAGCAGGTCGCGGCGGCAATCACGCCGCGCACCCGCGCCATCCTGCCGGTGCATTTCGCCGGCCTGCCGGTGGACATGGAGCGGCTGTATGCCATCGCGGGCCAGCACCGGCTGCGTGTCATCGAGGACGCCGCGCATGCGATCGGCTCCGCCTGGCACGGGCGGCGCATCGGCAGCTTCGGGGACCTGGTGGTTTTCAGCTTTCACCCCAACAAGAACATCACCACCATCGAGGGTGGGGCGATCTCGGGCGGCTCGCCCGAGGAACTCAAGTCGATCGAGTTGCACCGCTGGCACGGTCAGGTGAAGTCCGGCCCCGACGGGTTCGACACACTGCTCGCCGGCGGCAAGTACAACCTCTCGGACGTCGCGGCTGCGGTCGGCCTGGGACAGCTCAAGCGGCTCGAGGAATTCAACGCCCGGCGCCGTGCGCTGGTGGCGCGCTACTTCGAGCTGTGGGCTGAGGATCCGCCGCTGCGCCTGCCGGAGCGCGGGGATGCGGGTCACAGCTGGCACGTGTTTACCCCGCTCCTGCCGCTCGCGCAGCTGCGCATCTCGCGGCGCGAGTTCATCGAGTCCATGAAGGAGCGCGGCATCGGCGTCGGGGTCCACTACCCGGCGATCCACCTGTTCAGCGCCTACCGGGCGCTCGGCTATCGCGAGGGGCAGTTTCCCAACGCGGAGCGCATCGGCCGCGAGACCGTGACACTGCCGCTGTTTCCGGCGATGGAGCTGCACGAGGTCGAACGTGTGGTGCAGGCGGTGAACGCCATCGTGCGGGGAGCTTAGCGCATGAGCCCGCAGGTTTCGGTCGTCATCCCGGTGTTCAACGAGGAGCAGGGGCTGCCGCTGCTATTCGAGCGCCTCTACCCGGCGCTCGATGCCCTGGGACGCTCTTACGAGGTGGTGTTCGTCGATGACGGCAGCTCGGACGCTTCCGTCGCGGAGCTGCGCGAGCAGTTCCAGCGGCGGCCGGACGTGACGCGGGTCGTGCTGCTGGCGCGCAATGCCGGCCAGCACCTGGCCATTCTCGCCGCCTTTGCGCAGGCGCGCGGCACTTACATGATCACCCTCGATGCCGACCTGCAGAACCCGCCCGAGGAGATCGCGCGACTGGTCGCGGCCATGGACGCCGGCGCGGATTACGTCGGCACCATCCGCAGGAGCCGCCAGGACGTGCTGTGGCGCAAGGCGGCCTCGCGGCTGATGAATCGAGTGCGCGAGAGAACCACCTCGATCCGCATCACCGATCAGGGTTGCATGCTGCGCGGTTACCACCGCAGCGTGGTCGATGCGCTCAACCACTGCACCGAGATGAGCACCTACGTGCCGGCGCTCGCTTTCACATTCGCGCGCCATCCGGTGGAGATCGACGTGGCGCATGCGGAGCGCGCGGTCGGACAGACCAAGTACTCCCTGTACAGGCTCATCCGACTCAACTTCGATCTCATGACCGGATTCTCGGTGGCGCCGCTGCAGTTCTTTTCCATGGCCGGCGGGGTGATCGCGCTCAGTTCCCTGCTCCTGGTCCTGTACCTCGTGATCCGCCGCCTGATCGTCGGTCCAGAGGCCGAGGGTCTGTTTACCCTGTTCGCGATTGCCTTCTTCCTGATCGGTGTGGCGCTCATCGGCCTGGGAGTGGTCGGCGAGTACGTGGGCCGTATCTACGAGCAGGTGCGCCAGCGCCCGCGCTACATGGTGGCGGCGGTCCTCGAGCAGGCGGAGCACGGCGCAACGGAGCGGCTCGCACCGGCCGGTGCCGCGCAGCTGCCCGCGCCGCTGACGCCTGCGGTGCGCGTGCGGGGAGCCTCGGAGTGAGCCGGGCGCGAGCCGTCGTCTTCGCCCATCACGATGTCGGAGTCCGGTGTCTCAAGGCCCTCATCTGCGCGGGAGTCGAGATTCCCCTGGTGGTCTGCGTGCGCGACGATCCGCGCGAGACGCAGTGGTACGCGAGCGTTGCGGCGACCGCGGGCGACTATGGACTCACGGTGATCGCACCCGCGCAGGCGAACGACTCGCAACTCGAGCGCGCGCTCGGGGAGCTGCAGCCGGACTTCATCTTTTCCTTCTACTACCGCTCGCTGCTGGGTGCGCCGCTGCTCGCCGCCGCCCGCCGTGGTGCCCTCAACATGCACGGCTCGCTGCTGCCGAAGTACCGAGGGCGCGCACCGGTGAACTGGGCGATCCTCAAGGGCGAGCGCGAAACGGGCGCGACTCTGCACTACATGGTCGAGCGCGCCGATGCCGGCGATATCGTCGATCAGCTCGCCGTCCCCATCCTGCAGGATGACGACGCGCGCGAAGTGTTCGCCAAGGTCACGGTTGCCGCCGAGACCATCCTGGCGCGCTCGCTCCCGGCTTTGATCGCCGGCACCGCGCCGCGCCGCGCCCAGGTGATCGAGCCGGGTCAGTACTTCGGCCGACGCCGCCCCGAGGACGGGCGCATCGACTGGAGCCGGCCGGCGCTCGAGATTCACAACCTGGTGCGCGCGGTGGCGCCGCCCTTCCCCGGCGCGTTCGCGGAGGTCGGCGGGCTGCGCTGGCAGATCCGCCGCACCCGCCTGAGCGTGCCGACACCCGCGCCTACGCCTGCGGGCGAGGCGTGGCTGTTCGGTCGCGATGGGGGGCTTTACGCGGCCTGCGGCGACGGCGGCGTGCTGCGGCTGCTGGAGGCCGCGAGCGACCAGGGGCCCATCGACCTGGCGACAACCGCGCGTACCCTGACGGGCCGCCCCGTGCCGCTGTCCTGACCGTGCCGCTCGTTGCCCTCAAGATCGACGTCGACACCTATCGGGGCACGCGCGAAGGCGCGCCGCGGCTTGCGGATCTGCTGCAGCGCCTGGGCGTGCCGGCGACCTTTCTTTTCAGCCTCGGCCCCGATCACACCGGCCGTGCGATCAAACGCGCCTTCCGCCACGGCTTCCTCGGCAAGGTGAGACGCACCTCCGTGCTCAAGCACTACGGCCTGAAGACACTGCTCTACGGAGTGCTCCTTCCGGGCCCGCACATCGGCCGGCGCTGCGCCGCGCAGCTCGAGGACATTGCACGGCGCGGATTCGAGGTCGGGGTACACACCTGGGATCACGTGCGCTGGCAGGACCGCGTCGCCCGGGCGAGTGAGCCGTGGACGCGCCGCGAGCTCACCCTCGCCTGTGATCAGTTCGTGGAAATCTTCGGCCAGGCACCGCTGGTGCACGGCGCGGCCGGATGGCAGACCAACCGCTACGTGCCGGCCCTGCAACGCGAGCTCGGCTTCCACTACGCCTCCGACACGCGCGGTACCGGGCCGTTTGTGCCGCTGCTCGACCACGGCGCCGCGGCGGTTCCGCAGCTGCCGACCACCCTGCCGACGCTCGATGAGCTCATCGGCCGCGCCGAGCTGGGCGGCGTGGATCCAGTCGATCACCTGCTGGCCGTCACCGCCGCCGCGCCCGCGCGCGATCACGTGTTCACACTGCACGCCGAGCTCGAGGGCGGCGCGTATCTGCCCTCGTTCGAGCGGCTGCTGCGCGCCTGGCAGCAGCGCGGTACGCGCCTGACGGACCTGGCGACTTACGCCGGGGAACTGGACTTCACCCGCCTGCCGCGCTGCGGCATCGTCGCCGGCACGGTCGAGGGGCGCTCGGGCACGCTGGCGTTGCAGTCGCAATGGAAGAAGTGAGGAGACTTCGGCTCCCCGGCGGCGCCCTGGGACTCATCGCGGCGCTGCTCGGTGCCTGCGCCCACTACACCCCGCAGCCGCGCCCCGCTGCGCGCATCGCCGTCGACTTTACCCAGCGCACCTTGAGCGATCCGCGACTGCGCGCCCGGCTCGATGAGCAGCTGCCCGCGCGCGCCTGGCCGCGATCGCAATGGGACCGCGCGGATCTGCTGGTCGCCATGTTGTATTTCAATGACGGCCTCGCCGCCGGGCGGGCCGGCGCGCGGGTCGCCAGCGCCGGCAGCCGCACGGCGCGTGAGCACCCCAATCCGACCGTGACGCTCATGTCCGAGTATGCGAACCAGCACGACGGCTCGCCCTTGTGGCTGTGGGCCGTCGTCACCGATTGGCTGCTGGATGCGGGAGCCAAGCGCGGTGCGCGCGTCTCGCTCGCCGACCTGA
>DATKEZ010000184.1:0-6475 GCA_035511775.1 Steroidobacteraceae bacterium
GAGCGGCCCCACGCCGATTCCTGACGGCGACGCCCGGGCAGCCGGTGACCTCACGGTCATCAACGAGAAACTTGCCTTCGCTCTGGCGGTCGAGTCACCCGTGCCGTTCGGCGTGCCGCGCGGTGCGATCGTGGACATCGCCCCGGTCAGTCACGGCCACATCGGTCGCGATCGGGTCGCATTCGCCGACTTCATCCCCAACAACTGGTCAGCGTGGCCCAACACCTACCAGCACGTGGAGGTGCTGGAGCGCGGCCCGCGGCGGGTGCGCATCCGCGCGGTGCGCGACTGGGGCAAGGTGAACATCGTGACGGTCTACTCGCTGCGCGCCAACTCCGATCAGCTCGAGATCCGCACCACCATGACCAACGGCGGGGACGAGGCCCTGACCGACCTGCTCTCGGGTCTGACACTGTGGCCGAGAAGCGGCTTCCTGTTCGCGGTCCCGGGGCTTGCCGGAGTCAGCGAGGGCAAGGCCGACGGCGCGCTCGCCAATCGCGTGGTCGCCTACGACGCCGGCTGGGCGATAACCCTGCATGCGCCCTACCTCGATCACATCGGCTCCGCGTCGCGCGATCTGTTCCAGTTGCACACGCTGCAGCCTCACGAAAGCCGCACGTTCACCGGCTGGCTGCAGGTGGGCGCGAGCGGGGATCTCGCTCCGGTGGTCAGCGCCGAGATCGAGCGCCGGCAGCTGCCTTCGGGCACGGTGCGGGGCGCGGTCAGCATCCGCGATGGCAAAGTGCTCGGTCAGCCCGTGGTCGTCGCAGAACGCGACGGCAAGCCGTACGCCTGGGTAGTGGGACACGCGGGCGCCTATCGCCTGCGGCTGCCGGCGGGCGAGTACGCGCTGTATGCCACGGGCCGGAACTACTCGCGCAGCGCGCCGACATCGGTCAACGTCCGCGCCGGCACCGAGCAGGTGCGCGACTTCCACGACCTGGACAGTCCCGGCCGCCTCGCCTTCTCGGTCGCCGATGCCCGCAACGGCGCGGCGCTGGATGCGCGCATCGTCATCACCGAGGGCCAAAGGCCGCTGGTCGAGTTTCTCGGCGGCAAGACTTTTTTCACCCAACTCGAGCGCAAGGGCCACGCGGACCTGCCGATTGCGCCCGGCCGCTATCTTTTCACCGTGTCAGCGGGCGGCGGCTTCCTGGCGGCGGACGCGCAGGTGCGGCTCACGGTTGCCGCCGGGCCGGCCACACAACACCGGGTCGCCATCACGCCCCTGTTCGATCCGCCCTCGCGCGGCTGGTACTGCGCCGATCTGCACCACCACGCGGATCAGGCCGAGGCGGTGACACCACCGGCGGATCTGGCGCGCTCGCAGCTCGCGGCGGGACTCGATCTGCTGTTCGTCAGCGATCACGATTCGACCGTGAACCTCCCAGTGTTGCAGCAGATTGCCAGCGCCCGTGGCGTGTCGTTCATCCCGGGGATCGAGCTGTCCCCGTCCTGGGGCCACTTCAATGCGTATCCCCTCTCGCCCGGTGCGCGGCTGGCGATCGACACCAGCACGGCCACCATCGACATGATCCTGAAGGAGGCGCGACGCAACGGCGCCACCGTGGTGCAGGTCAATCACCCATTCAATCCCTACGGTTACTTCGCCAGCCTCAAGGCCGGCGTGGCACCGGGCGGCTTCAATCCGGGGTTTGACCTGATGGAAATAAATTCGTCGGTTCCCAATGACGACCGCAAGGTGCTGGCCAAGCTGTGGGAATTCTGGAATGCGGGCCAGCGCTACTATATCGCTGCGGGCAGTGATACCCACGATGTCTGGAACGATCAGTCCGGACGCGTGCGCACCTTCGCGCATCTCGACGGTCAGGTGACTCCCCTGGCCTTTGCGCAGGCACTGAAGGCGGGCCATGGGTACGTGAGCTACGGACCGCTCATCTTCCCGTCGGTGATGTTCGGCACCGAGATGCAGGTCGGGAGCGGCGAGCCCTTCAGCCTGGCGTTCGAGCTGGCGTCCGTTGCCGGGCTGAGCAAGGCCGCGCTCATCAGCGGCGGCAATCTCGAGGTCAGTCGCGCATTTCCCGACGCACCACTGCAGGCCCACATTGACCTCACGCTCAGCACCAGCCACCCGGGCTGGTATGCGCTCGAGGTCGAGGATCAGCGCGGACGCAAGGCCTACACCGATCCGGTCTGGGTAACGATCGCGCCCCCGCGGCAGTAGTCATGAGAGGCGCGCCGGGGCGGTCGCTGCTCTACGGGCAGCTCAGAACCATACTGCTGCTGTTCGGGGGCTATGCTGCCTGTTACTACTGCCGGGCGGATCTGTCCGTGGCCACGCCGCTGCTGGTCGAGGAGCTGGGCAAGCACGGAGTCGGTCACAGCGAGGCGATCGTGCATATCGGCTCGATCAGTTCCCTCGGCGTCCTCGCCTACGCGCTGGGCAAACTGTTTCTCACCGGTCTGGGAGACTACTGGGGCGGCCGGCGCAACTTCCTCATTGGCGTGGGCGGCGCCGCGGTATTCACGCTGTTGTTCGCCGCCGGGGGCACACTCCCGATGTTCACCTTCGCCTGGCTCGGAAACCGCCTGACGCAGTCGCTCGGCTGGGCCGGCCTCATCAAGGTCTCCTCCAGATGGTTCGACTATTCCTCCTATGGGTTGATCGTCGGTATTCTCAGCATCAGCTACCTGGTCGGAGACGCCGCGGCGCGCCAGCAGATGGGGATGCTGATCGAGCGCGGCTACGGCTGGCGCGCGCTGTTCCTGTTCGCCGCCATCGCGGCCGCAGTCTGGTTCACCGCTTGCCTGCTGTGGTTGCGCGAGTCGCGCACCGAGCTCGGACAAACGGAAGCGAAGCCGAACCCGCTCAACCTGTTTGCCGCGGCACACTCGCGGCCGGCAAGTGTCGGCGCGCTGCTGCTGCCGCTGCTGCGCAGCCGGGCGTTTCTGCTGGTTTGTCTGCTGTCCTTCACCTGCACGATAATCCGCGAGACATTCAATACCTGGACACCGCTTTACCTGCGCGATCACCTCGGCTACAGCATGAGTCATTCCGCCGGCCTGAGTGCGATCTTCCCGGGGGTGGGCGCCGCCTCGGTACTGCTGGCGGGCTGGCTCAGCGACCGCCTTGGGCTCAACGGCCGCTCGCTGCTGTTGTTCCTCGGGCTCACGGGCGCGGCCGCGGCGCTCCTGGTGCTCATGTCCGTGCGCTCCGGCCCGGCTGGCGCCCTCCTGGCGCTGGTGGTGATCGGGGTCGTCGCATTCTGCCTGCTAGGGCCGTACTCTTATCTGGGCGGCGCCTTTGCGCTCGACTTCGGCGGCAAGCAGGCGAGTGCGGCCGCCTCGGGAATCATCGATGGCATTGGGTACCTGGGTGGAGTACTGGCGGGGGACACCGTTGCGCGGCTCTCGGTCGCATTCGGCTGGGAAGGCGTGTTCGTGATCCTGGCGACGGTCAGCGCCGTGGCCGCGGTGTGCGCCGGCAGCTTGCACGTCATGAACACCAGGGCTGCGGCAAGGGCGACCCATGCCTAGCCGCCCCGCGCTCAGTCGTATGGTCGCCGCTCCGGAGTGCCTGACCATAGTATGGCAGGATGGCCGCACGAGTGAGTTCGCGAGCCTGTGGCTGCGCGACAATGTGCCTGAGGACCGCGACCCACACAACGGCCAGCGCCTCATCGACATCACCGATCTGCCGGAGAAACCGCGGATTCGCTCGGCCGCGGCCGCAAACGGTGTCGTGCGCATCGATTGGGAAGACGAATCGCGCGGTGCGTGTTTCGAGCTCGAGTGGCTGGCGGCCCATGCCTTCGGCGGCCAGCGCCGCGCCGAACTGGCGCCGCGGGCCTGGCTCGAAGGCGCGCTGCTGGCCACCCGGGACTTCGCCTGGGCGAGCCTTGCCGCAGCGCGCGAGGACTCGCGGGCGCGCCTCACCTGGTTGACGCGGCTGCTGCAGGATGGCCTGGCTTTCCTGAGTGGCGTGCCGGCGCTGGAGACGGCGCTGCTCGAGACGATGCCTTTGGTCGGGCGCGTGCTCGAGACCAACTACGGCCTGACGTTCGACGTTCGCTCGGTGCCGCAACCCGAGAACCTCGCCTATTCCGATCTCGGGCTCGGCCTGCACACCGACAACCCCTATCGTGATCCGGTGCCGGGATTTCAGGCGCTTCACGCCCTGATTGCCAGCAGCGAGGGCGGCGAGAGTCTGTTCGCCGACGGCTTCGCGCTGGCTGAGCACCTGCGGGCCACTGACCCGGATGCGTTCGCGCAGCTGACGAGCACTGCGGTGCCGTTTCACTATCGCTCCAGGGACGCTGATCTGTATGCGGAACGACCGCTGATTCAACTGTCGGTGCGCGGCGAGGTCATGGCGGTGCACTACAACAGCCGCTCCATTGCACCTGTGGCTGTAGCCGCTCGCGCGAGCGGAGCGTTCTACACCGCTTACCGGCGCTTCGCCGCCTTGCTGCGCGATACGCGGTTTCAGTTGAACATGAGGCTCGGCGCGGCAACCGTGGTCGTGTTTGATAACCAGCGGATTCTGCACGGCCGCACTGCCTTCTCGTCCGCCCGGCAGCCGCGGCATCTGCGCGGCTGTTACCTGACCCGCGACAGCGTCTACAGCGAGACCGCGCTGCTGCGCCGCCAGCTCGCCGCCGCGCAGACGCCCGCGTGAGCATCGCCGAGGAGATCCTCGCGATCTACGCGACGCGCGGAGCCGGCGCGTACTTCGGCGAGCGCGTCTCGATGACCGAGCACGCCCTGCAGAGCGCGTACTTCGCACGGCAGGCGGGCGCGCCCGAATCGCTGGTGCTCGCCGCGCTGCTGCACGACATCGGACACCTGCTCGCGCAGGTCCCCGAGGACATCGCCGACTGGACCGCGGACGCGCAGCACGAGGCAATCGGCGCCCGCTGGCTCGCGCAGCGCTTTCCCGCCACGATCTGCGAACCGGTGCGCCTGCATGTTGCGGCCAAGCGCTACCTGTGCGCGACCGATGCGCACTACTTTGCGAAACTCAGTCTCGCCTCGGTACACACCCTGAAGCTGCAGGGAGGGCCGATGTCGGCGCACGAGGTGGCGCAGTTCGAGAGTGAGCGCTATTTCACGGACGCGGTGCGCGTGCGGGGCTGGGACGATGCCGGCAAGGTCGCCGGACTCAAGACCCCGCAGTTGGCCGAATACATCACCTGGATCGCCGGCTCAGTGCAGCTCGCCCGCTGACACCGCTCGCCCGATCGACAGCGCGCGTGCTTGAGTCCTAGCGCGCCGCGGCGCCCTGCGGGCGGATCTGTGAATCAGCCTGGCGGCGCTTCCACTCCTCGATTTCGAGTCGGTGCGCCTGGTCGTGTTGCAGCAGCAGTGCGGGCAGGTCGCATAACGTCACCATACCGACGCCTTCCTGGGTTCCACTGCGCGCCCACGCCTCACCCGGCAGGCACTGGAGGGTGGCAAGATTCGCCTTGCGAGCGACGGCAAACGCCTCGAGTCCCTCGCGCAGGGAGAGTGAGCGGTAATGGCGCTCGCGCGCGATCCGATCACCGTCGAAGTCGGGTAGCCGTGGAGCCTGTTCGTCCCGCAGGCGGCGGATGCGTACGCCAAAACCTTCACGCTCCAGATCCGCGAGATGCCAGACCTGCTCCACCGGTGAAAACGCCCCGCCAGGTCCGGGCAGCCGCGCATCCTCCGCGCTCAGTGCATCGAACTGCTCATAGAGATACTCAGGCATCGCGGACAGCGAGCTCATGAGCTCCTGGCGCTCAGCTGCATTGAACTTCACGTACTGCACGCCCGTGGTCCCCCCACTTGCGGATGCCTGAATGTATCATCATTGCGTGTGCTGCGCCGGGCCACGCTGCCGCTCGCCGTGCATAATTGGCGCGTATGGATATTAATACGCAGGATATTGCTCACGCGCCTTCGACCGGCGTCAGGCGGATCCATGAGACCCCGCTGGTCACCGCCACCGCAGCCAGCCTCGCCGGTTACGGCTGTCTCGTCGATGATCCCAGGACGTTCCCGATCGAGATCGTCCCCTGGCCGGCACAGGGACGGCGCCCGATCGACGTGAACACCGGCAACCAGGGCGGCGTGGTCGAAGGCCTGTTCGAGTTCTGCTGGCGGGGTGAGACCCTGTACGCCCGCAATAATGCGGTCGGCGACAGTTACCTGTTCGGTTGGAGCAACTGGCCCGAAGAGGCCGCAGCCGACACGTCGGGCAAGGTGCGCGAGCGCGCCCTGATCTGGCGTGCCAACTATCACCCCGACGGCGGCCAGCTCTTCTACCCGCTCAACGGCCAGGGGTTCGTCGTACCGCTGGCGTTGCCAGGCGACGACGTCACGCCGGATCGATTCGTCACCTTCTTCTGCGATGGTCGGTGCGGTCTTTATCTGCATCCGAACGTTTGGCACGGAGCGGTCGTGCCGCTCGACGACCAGGCGGAGTTTCTGGACCGCCAGGGTCGCGTCCACGCGCGCGTCTCGGTCAACTTCGTCGAGGAGTTCGGCTGCT
>DATKEZ010000185.1:0-4729 GCA_035511775.1 Steroidobacteraceae bacterium
TTGCCCTGGCGGTAGAGCGCCACTTCGCGCGCCTTGCGCTCGCTCTCCACCACCAGCAGCTCATCGCCCGCGTTGGGGGCGCTCGCCAGGCCGAGCACCACCACCGGCATGGACGGCGGGGCTTCCGCTACCGGCTTGCCGTTCTCATCGAACATCGCGCGCACCCGCCCGTACTCGGAACCGGCGATGATCGGGTCACCCATGCGCAGCGTGCCCTTCTTCACCAGCACGGTCGCCACCGCTCCGCGCCCCTTCTCCACGCTCGATTCGATCACCACCCCGGAGGCGAGCCCGGTGCGCGGCGCGCGCAGCTCCAGCACTTCCGCCTGCAGCAGGATCGCTTCCAGCAGCTGATCGATTCCCTGACCGGTGCGCGCGGAGACGCTGACAAACATGTTCTGCCCGCCCCAATCCTCGGGAATGACCTCCTGCTTGGCCAGCTCGGTGCGCACGCGGTCGGGGTCGGCGTCGCTTTTGTCGACCTTGTTCACCGCCACCACGATCGGCACGCTGGCCGCGCGCGCGTGCTGAATGGCCTCGATGGTCTGCGGCATCACGCCGTCATCGGCGGCGACCACCAGTACCACGATGTCGGTGGCCCTGGCGCCGCGCGCACGCATGGCGGTAAAGGCGGCGTGACCCGGGGTATCGAGGAAGGTGATGACGCCCTTCGGCGTCTCGACGTGATAGGCACCGATGTGCTGGGTGATGCCGCCCGCCTCGCCCGCTGCGACCTTGGTGCGCCGGATGTAATCGAGGAGCGAGGTCTTGCCGTGATCGACGTGGCCCATGACGGTGACCACAGGCGGGCGCGGCGCCACCTCCACCTCGGCCTGCGCGCCCTGCAGGTCCTGCTCGATCTGGTTCTCCTTGAGCATCTTGGGCGTGTGACCCATCTCCTCGACCACCAGCACCGCGGTGTCCTGGTCGATCGGCTGATTGATGGTGGCCATCACGCCCATGTTCATCAGCGCCTTGATGACCTCGTTGGCCTTGACGGCCATCTTCTGTGCCAGCTCCGCCACCGTGACGGTCTCACCGATGCCGACCTCGTGCACCAGCGGCGCGGTCGGCATCTCGAACCCATGCCGCCCTTCGGCGGACGCTTGCACCGGCCGCGCCTTGGCGCGGCGCTTCTTCTTGTAGCGCGAGCTGACATCCCCGGTGACGTGCAGCTCCTGGCGGCCATAGCGGGTGTGCTGCTTGTCGTCCGGCACCGGCGCGGCAGCCGCCGCGGCGGGGACCGGGCGTTCGCGCGCCGGGGCTGCCGGCGGCGGGCTGAGCGCCTGCGGCCGCTCCCGCTCGCCGGTGTGCCGCTCGTGCTCCTCGCGCTCGCGGGTGCGCCGCGCCTCGTCGTCGCGGCTGCGCTGTTCGGCCACGCGGCGCGCGTCCTCCTGGGCACGGCGGCGCAGATCCTCCTCCTCCACGCGGCGGCGGTTCTCCGCCTCGAGCCGCTCGCGCTCGCGGCGCTCGGCTTCGGCGCGCTCATTCTCGGCGCGCACCGCCGCTTCGGCTTCCTGGCGGCGGTGATCGATCTCGTCCTGCTGGGCGCGCGCCTGCTCCTCGAGCACGTCGCGCTTGATGTAGGTACGTTTGCGGCGCACCTCGACATTGACGGTGCGCGCGCGCCCCTGCGCGCTGGCGAGCTTCAGCTCGCTCTGGGTCTTGCGCCGCAGGGTGATCTTGCGCGGCGCGGCATCGCCATCGGACTCGCTGCCGTGACTGCGGCGCAGGTGCGTGAGCAGCTCGAGTTTGGCGTCGTCGCTGATGCGCGCGTCCGGACCGGACACCTTGATGCCCGCCTGGTCGAGCTGCACCAGCAGCCGGTCCACCGGCACCTTGAGAACCTCGGCAAACTGGGAAACGCTCACTTCGGCCATAGGCTTGAACCCTCGTCCCGATTCTGTCAGTTACCCGCTTCGAACCACGGCGCGCGCGCCGTCATGATGAGCTTGGCCGCCTTGTCGGCGGCGAGCCCCTCGATGTCGGCCAGCTCATCCACCGACTGCTCGGCGAGATCCTCGCGGGTACGCACCCCGCGCCGCGCCAGCGTCAGCGCCAGGTCCGGACTCATGCCCTCGAGCAGCAGCAGATCGTCCGCCGGCATCGACTGATCGAGCGTTTCCTCGCTGGCGATCGCCTGCGTGAGCAGCACGTCGCGGGCGCGGTTGCGCAGCTCCTTGACGATGTCCTCGTCGAACTCCTCGATAGCGGCGAGCTCGGCCTGCGGCACGTAGGCGATCTCCTCGATGGTGGAGAAACCCTCCTGCGCCAGGATGGTCGCCACGTCCTCATCGACATCGAGCTGCTTCATGAAGTTCTGCACCAGCTCCTTGGCCTCGGTCTCGCTCTTCGTCTCGGCGTCGGATTCGGTCATCACGTTCAGATCCCACCCCGTAAGCTGGCTCGCCAGGCGGATGTTCTGGCCACCGCGGCCGATGGCCTGCGAGAGCTTCTCCTCGGACACGGCGATGTCCATGCTGTGCGAGTCCTCGTCCACCACGATGGACATGACCTCGGCCGGGGACATGGCGTTGATCACGAACTGCGCCGGGTTGTCGACGTACGGGATGATGTCGACGCGCTCGCCCGCGATCTCGTTGGAGACCGCCTGCACGCGCGAGCCGCGCATGCCGACGCAGGCGCCGACCGGATCGATGCGCGGGTCGTTGCTCTTCACCGCGATCTTGGCGCGCACGCCCGGATCGCGCGCCGCGCCCAGGATCTGGATGAGCCCCTGCCCGACCTCCGGGACCTCGAGCTTGAAGAGCTCGATCAGGAACTCGGGCGCGGTACGGGTGAGGAACAGCTGCGGGCCGCGCGGCTCGGAGCGCACCTCCTTGAGGAAGGCCTTGATGCGGTCCTGGGGCTTGGCCTGCTCGCGCGGGATCATGTCGGTGCGCGGCACGAAGCCTTCAGCGTTGCCCCCCAGATCGATGTAAATGCCGTTGCGGTCCACGCGCTTCACCACCCCGCTCACCAGCGTCCCGACGCGGTCGCGGTAAGCGTCGACCACCTGGGCGCGCTCGGCTTCGCGCACCTTCTGCACGATCACCTGCTTGGCCTGCTGGGCCGCGATGCGCCCGAAGGCCACCGATTCGATCGGCTGCTCGACGTAGCCACCCACCTGCGCCTGCGGGTCGAGTTCGAGGGCATCATCGAGGCGCAGCTCGCGCTCCGGGACTTCGAGCTCCTTGGAGTCATCGGCGAACACCTTCCAGCGCCGGAAGGTGTCGTAGTCGCCGCTCTTGCGGTCGATCGACACGCGCGCGTCCCACTCCTCGCCGTGCTTCTTGCGGGTCGCGGACGCGAGTGCGGCTTCGAGCGCCTCGAAGATCACTTCCTTGTCGACGCCCTTCTCGTTGGAAACGGCATCGACCACCATCAGAATTTCTTTGTTCACTGTCCCGCGTACCTCTTAAGACGCAAGCCTTGCCTCGCCGATCTCCGCGAACGCCACCGCCACACGCTCACGGTCGACCTCGAGCGCGATGCCGGTATCGTCAACCGTCAGGAGCTTGCCGGTGTAGCGCCGGCGCCCCGCGCGCGGCTCCCGCAACTCCACGAACACCCGCGAGCCGACGAAGCGCCCGAAGTGCGCCTGGGTGCGCAGCAGCCGGTCAAAACCCGGCGACGACACCTCGAGGGTGTAGGCGCACGGGATCGGGTCCTCGACATCCAGCAGCGCCGCGACCTCGCGGCTCACCTGCTCGCAGTCCTGCAGGGTGACGCCCCCTTCCCGATCGATGTACAGCCGCAGCACCGCGCGCCCGTGACCGGAGGCGTACTCGAGCTCCACCAGCTCGAACCCCAGCCGTCCGAGCAGCGGCTCGATCAGTGCGCTCAAGCGCTCCCGCAAAACCACCGTCATCGTCGCGGCACCCGCACTCCCGCTCACCAAACAAAAAAGGGCCTCAAGGCCCACCAAAAAGCAAAAAGCCCCGCGGGGGGCTTTCCGATCACACCTCACTCGGGGGCCGCGCGTCGAACCTTCCGCACCGCGCGACACCAGCCACCCGTCCCCGCGCGGCCTGCAGCCCGTGGGGGCGCGCATTCTACCGGAAATCGGGGCGGCCAGGGAACAGCGCGCCGCCGGCGCCGTCGGGCGAGCACCGGGACCCCGGCCACCTCCACCCTGGACCTGTATAGACAAGCGGTCCCTGCCGGTGCCACCATTCACCCCCAGGACCCCCGGGGAGGGGCTACCGTGTCGCTACCACAGGCCGCCGCGCGCTACCTTCAGGTGAAGGACTTCATTCTCGAGCGCATCGCGGGCGGGACCCTGCGCGCGGGCGAGCGCGTGCCCTCCGAGAACGAGCTGACGCGCACGCTGACCGTGTCGCGCATGACCGCGAACCGCGCGCTGCGCGAGCTCGCCGCCGACGGGGTGCTGGTGCGGGTCGCCGGCGTCGGCACCTTCGTCGCCGAGCAGCGCGTGCATGCCCATCCGCTCGAGGTGCGCAACATCGCCGATGAGATCCGCGCGCGCGGCCACGACTACCGCGTGAAGGTGATCGCCCTGGAAACGGTGAGCGCGCCGCGCGAGCTCGCCGAACGCTGCGGCGTCAGGCCCGGCGCGCCGCTCGATCACTCGCTGCTCACCCATTTCGCCGATGGGCTGCCGCTGCAGGTGGAGGAGCGCTACGTCAATCCGCAGGTGGCGCCGGGCTACCTGCGCAACGACTTCTCGCGCACCACGCCGCACGAGTTTCTCATCCGCGTGGCGCCG
>DATKEZ010000186.1:0-6695 GCA_035511775.1 Steroidobacteraceae bacterium
GAGCGAGGCACCCTGCTGCAGCAGCTCGATGGAAATGTTGTCCGGCGAGCGCACGAAAGCCATGTGCCCGTCGCGCGGGGGCCGCAGGATGGTCACGCCGTGATCGCGCAGGCGCTGGCAGGTGGCGTAGATGTTCTGCACGGCGTAGGCCAGGTGCCCGAAGTTACGCCCGCCGGCGTAGCTCTCCGGGTCCCAGTTGTGGGTGAGCTCCACCTGGGCCGACTCGTCGCCGGGCGCCGCCAGGAACACCAGCGTGTAACGTCCGGCCGGGTAGTCCTTGCGGGACAGCTCCTCGAGGCCGAGCGCATCGCAGTAGAACTTCAGCGACGCATCGATATCGGTGACGCGGACCATGGTGTGCAGGTACTTCATGTGAGCCTCGGATCGGTGGCGAGCCTTGAGTCCACAGCCGCTGCCGTCAACCGCCGACATAGGGGACGGCGGGCGCCGGACACGCGCCGATGCGGCGCGGCTCGCGGCGGGTGGGCGTGTTGGTGGCCATGCTCTTCCATCTTCAGAACATCTCCGAGGGGTCCGGCGCCTTGATGTCGACCTTGTGGCGCGAGGGAATGAATTCGCCGGTGATCATCTCCGCATAGCTCTGCCCCGGCCCCACCATCGGGTATACACCGGCGTCCGGGTCGATCATCACTTCCAGGAACGCCGGTCCCTTGAACGCCACGAACTCCGCGATGACGCGCGGCACGTCCTGCTTGCGCTCCAGGCGCATCGCGTAACGAAAGCCATCCGCCTGCGCCGCCTTGACGAAGTCCTTCTTGTGCAGCGAGCGGTCGCTCGCCGACAGACGACCCTTGAAGAACAGCTTCTGCCACTGCTTGACCATGCCGTCGCCGAAGTTGTTGAGCACCACGACCTTCAGCGGCAGGTCGTAGGTGGTCACGGTCTCCAGTTCCCCGATGTTCATGCGGATGCTGGAATCCCCGTCGATGTCGATCACCAGGCGCTGCGGGCAGGCGATCTGCGCGCCGATGGCCGCCGGCAGGCCGAATCCCATGGTGCCCATGCTGCCGGAGGTGAGCCACAGCCTCGGTGAGGTGAAGTCGCAGTACTGTGCCGCCCACATCTGGTGCTGGCCGACGCCGGTGGTGATGATGGCCTCACCGCGCGCGAGGCGGTTGAGCTCCTCGATGACGTAGTAGGGCTGGATCAGGGCACTGGCGCGGTCGTAGTTCATGGCGTACACGCGCTTGAGCTCCGCGACCTCGGCGCACCAGGGGCTGAAGTCGGCCTGAAACTGCCTCTGCCGCCCGTGCGCGGTGAGCGCCCGCAGCGCCCCCGCGAGCAGCCCCACGAAGCTCCAGTGCACGCGCTTGACCTTGTTCACCTCGGCGCGATCGACGTCCAGGTGCGCGATGTGCCGCGCGTTGGGGGCGAACTTCGCGGGCACGCCCGCCACCCGGTCATCGAAGCGCGCGCCGACCGCGATGAGGAAATCGCAATCATCGACGGCGTAGTTGGCGAATGCGGCGCCGTGCATGCCGAGCATGCGCAGGGAGAGCGGGTGCGTGGTGTCCAGCGCACCGATCCCCATGAGCGTCGTCACCACCGGCACGCCGAAGGCGCCGGCGAACTCGGTGAGCGCGCCGGCGGCGTTGCCGTTGATCACGCCGCCGCCGGCGTAGATGAGCGGCCGGCGGGACTCCCCCAGCATGGCGAAGAAACGCTCGGCCGCGGGCGTGTCGAGCGCCGCCTGGCTGAGCTCGTGCATGCGGCGGCGGTAGCCGGGAATCGGCAGCAGGCCCTGGCCCTGGAAAACACCCTCCCAGTTCTGGACGTCCTTGGGGATATCCACCACCACCGGACCAGGCCGACCCGTGCGGGCAATCTCGAACGCCGTGCGTACCGTGGCCTCGAGCTTGGCCGGGTCAGTGACGAGGAAAATATGCTTTGCGACCGCTCCCATCATGGAGGGTACCGGCGCCTCCTGGAACGCATCAGTGCCTATGGCAGGGGTCGCGACTTGCCCGCAAATCACGACAATCGGTATGGAATCCGCCATACAATCGCGCACTGGCGTAACAGTGTTCGTCGCACCCGGGCCTGAGGTGACCAGGCACACCCCCACCCGGCCCGAGGCGCGGGCGTATCCGGCCGCCATGAAACCTGCCCCCTGCTCGTTGGCCGGGACGATGAGCGGAATCTGCGGCTCCCCCAGGCGTGCGCACTGCTGGTTGTAGAGAAACACGGCGTCGTAGGTGGGCAGGATCGCCCCGCCGCTGTAACCGAATATCGCCGTGACGCCCTCGTCCGCGAGCACCTGCATGATCATGCGGGCGCCGCTCATTCTTTCGCCGGCCAGCGGATGTCCTACGGGGCGTGGCTGGATCACCGTGTCGCTCATGGACGCGCTCTTGGGGGCCCTGTGCTGCAGGGGACGTGGGGGTAACAAATCAGCCTAACAGCTTGCTTCCATGGTGCAAACTCGCGCCGATCCATTATTCTGCCGCATGCGCCACATCATCGCGATCCTGCTGCAGAACGAAGCCGGCGCCCTCACGCGCGTCGCCGGCCTGTTCTCCACGCGCGGCTACAACATCGAATCCTTGTCGGTGGCGCCGACCGACGACCCCACGGTCTCGCGCCTGACGCTCGTCACCAGCGGGTCGGATCAGGTCATCCAGCAGATCGCCAGCCAGCTGAACAAGCTGGTGGATGTCGTGAACGTGCTCGATATGACGCGCGGGGAGCATCTGGAACGCGAGCTGGTGCTGCTCAAACTCAGGCTCGAGCCCGCCCACACCGATGCGGTGCGCGGGCAGGTGGTGCGCAGCGGCGGTCGCGTGCTCGATCCGGCGGTGGAGGGCTTCATCGTCGAGCTGACTGCGAGCGAGGCGGAGGTCAACAGCTTCGTCGCGGACCTCGGCAGCCGTGCGGAGCTGCTGGAGGTGGTGCGCAGCGGTGCGCTCGGAATCAGCCGCAGCGCCCGGCCGCTGCGGGCGCGGCCGGCGACGGCGGGCGCCTAGGGCACCAGCACCGTCGAGCCCGTGGTGCGCCGCCCCTCGAGGTCACGGTGCGCCTCGGCGGCCTGCGCCAGAGGATATTTCTGGCCGATGAGCACGCGCACCTTGCGCGCGCGCACCACGGCGAACAGCTCGCGCGCCCCCGCCGCGAGGTCCTCACGCGAGGCGATGTAATTGAACAGCGTGGGGCGCGTCAGAAACAGTGAGCCGCGCTTGAGGAGCTCGAGTGGGCTGATGGCGGGCGGGGGACCGGAGGCGTTGCCGAAGGTGACCATCATCCCGAGGCGCCGCAGACAGTCGAGCGAGTCCATGAAGGTGTCCTTGCCGACGGCGTCGTAGACCACCGGCACGCCGGCGCCGCGGGTCAGGGCCTTCACTCCGGCCACCAGCTCATCGCGCCCGGAGATCAGCACGTGCCGGCAGCCGTGCTTCCTGGCGAGCTCGGCTTTCGCCTCGCTCCCGACCACACCGATGACCTTCGCGCCGAGGGCGCGCGCCCACTGGCACAGGATGAGCCCGACGCCCCCCGCCGCGGCGTGCACCAGGATCGTGTCGCCGCGGGCGACCTTGTAGGTGCGCCGGATGAGAAAGTGCGCCGTGAGGCCCTTGAGCATCAGCGCGGCAGCCTCTTCGTCGGAGATGCCGCGCGGCACCTTCACCACGCGCTCGGCGGGCACATTACGCAGCTCGCTGTAGGCTCCGGGGACCGAATGCACGTACGCGACGCGCTCACCGACCCGCACGCCGCGCACTCCGCGCCCGAGTGCGGTGATGACCCCCGCCGCCTCGCGCCCGAGGCCGCTGGGCAGGGTCACCGGGTACAGGCCGGTGCGGTCGTACACGTCAACGTAGTTGACGCCGATCGCGGTGTGGCGCACCTGCACTTCGTGCGCGGCGGGCTTGCCGGGCTCGAACTGCTCGCAACGCAGGACTTCAGGTCCGCCGTGCGCGTAAAAGCGGATCGTCGCAGGCATGGTTTTCAAGCATAGCCCGCGCGCGGCACGAGCCCCAAGCGCAGCGTGCGCTGCGCTGAAGCTTGCGAAAGCCTACAGCGCGGCGTCGTCGGTCTCGCCGGTGCGGATGCGGATCACGCGCTCGATGTCGGTGATGAAGATCTTGCCGTCGCCCACCTTACCGGTCTTGGCGGCCTTGATGATCGCCTCGATGACCTGGTCGACCAGATCGCCACGCACCGCCACCTCGATGCGGGTCTTGGGAACGAAGTCGACCACGTACTCGGCGCCGCGATACAACTCGGTGTGTCCCCGCTGCCGGCCGAAGCCCTTCACCTCCGTCACCGTCATGCCCGACACGCCGATATCGGACAGCGCGGCGCGCACATCGTCGAGCTTGAAAGGCTTGATGATCGCTGTGACCAGTTTCATGTCGTGGCTCTCCGTGTGCGAGGATCTGCGGCGCCGCGAAGCTTTTTGCAGTTTTCATGCCATCCGCTGCTCAGGCCTGAACCCCGGAAGTCGCGCGGCGCGCGGACGCGAACCACCGGCAAGAGCACCATTGTAGAGCGTCGGGCCGCGCCAAACGCCCCGGGCTGGTGCGGCCGCGGCTTGGGTACATGGGCTATTCTGCGCGCAAATGCTCCAGCAGATCGTGATCGCGGGGGGCGGGCAGGCCGCCGTGCAGGCCGTCGATACCCTACGCCGCAAGGGCTTCGCGGGAAAGCTGACGGTGGTGGGCGATGAGCCCTGGCTGCCTTACCAGCGCCCGCCCCTGTCGAAGAAGTACCTGGGCGGCGCGCTCGAGCGTGAGCGGCTGCTGATCCGTCCGGCGCAATTCTTCGCCGAGCACCAGGTAGAGGCGCTGCTGGGCCGGCGCGTCAGCGAGATCCTGCGGCGCGAGCAGCGTGTGCGGCTCGATGACGGGCTGGTGCTGCCGTACGACGCACTCGTGCTGGCCACCGGCAGTCGTCCGCGCCCCCTTCCAGCGCCAGGCGCGGAGCTCGCCGGCGTGCATTACCTGCGCACCGTTGCCGACGCGGACCGCATCCGCGCCGAGTGCGCCGTTGGGGGGCGCATGGTCATCATCGGCGGCGGCTACATCGGGCTGGAGGTGGCCGCCACCGCGCGCGGGCTCGGGCTCGAGGTGACGGTGCTGGAAATGGCGGAGCGGGTCATGAACCGCGTGATCTGCGCGCAGGTGTCGGCGTTCTATGAGAGCGAGCACGCGCGCCAGGGAGTGCGCATCCTGTGCAACGCCAGGGTCCGTGCGCTCGCCGGCGACCCCCGCAGCGGCCGCGTGCGCGCGGTGCTCACCGCAGATGGGGCCGAACATCCGGCCGACATCGTCATCGTCGCGGTCGGGGTGGCGCCGGCGGACGAGCTCGCCACCGGCGCCGGCCTCGAGTGCGACAACGGCATCCTCATCGATCAGCACTGCCGAACCTCGGATGCCGCGATCTACGCCGCCGGCGACTGTGCCAACCAGCTGAGTCCGCACTACCGCCGCCGCCTGCGCCTGGAATCGGTCGACAACGCCTTCGAGCAGGGTACGACGGTGGCACTCAACCTGCTCGGGACGCCTACGGCTCACGACAAGGTGCCGTGGTTCTGGTCGGATCAGTTCGACCTGAAGCTCGTCATCATCGGCATGTGCCAGGGATACGACACGCTGGTGACGCGCGGCGCCGCCGCGGCGCGCAGCTTCAGCGTCTGCTACCTGAGCGGCGGCGAACTGATCGCCATCGACACCGTCAACCAACCCAAGGACCAGATGGCCGCGCGCAAGCTCATCGCCGCGCACGCGCGCCCCGACCCCAACAAGCTCGCGGATGCCGCGATCGCGCTGCGCGACACGCTCTGAAGCCGACGCTGTCAGCGCAGCACCACCAGCAGATCCTTGGCATCCACCGCCTGCCCGGGTGCGGCGAGGACTTCCGCGATCTCGCCATCAGTCTCGGCGCGCACCGCGGTCTCCATTTTCATGGCTTCGAGCGCCAGCAGCAGGTCCCCGCGCGCCACCCGGGCGCCGACCACCGCCTTGACGGTCGCGACCACGCCCGGCATGGGGGCGCCGACGTGCCGCGGGTTGCCGGGCTCGACCTTGCGCGGCGGCGGGCGCTTTGCGAGCAGGCTCTGGTCCGGCACGCGCACCGGGCGCGGCTGGCCGTTCAATTCGAAGAACACCGTGCGCGTGCCATCCTCGTGCGGCTCGCTGGTGGCGACGTAGAGCACGATGAGCGTCTTGCCGCGCTCGAGATCGACGCTGATCTCCTGCCCGGGCTCCATGCCGTAGAAAAACACCCCTGTCGGCAGGATTCCCGGGTCCCCGTACAGCCCCCGCTCCTGGGCGTACTCGAGCCACACCTTCGGATACATGAGATAGGAAGCCAGGTCCTCCTCGGTCACCGGGCGCGGCAGGCTCTGCTGCTTGCGCGCGCGCGCCGCGGCCAGATCCACCGCCGGGAGCCTGGCTCCCGGACGCTCGGTGAGCGGCTCGGCACCCTTGAGCACCTTGCGCTGCAGGTCCGGCGGAAACCCTCCGTGGGGCTGACCCAGCTCGCCGCGGAACAGCTGCACCACGGACTCCGGAAACGCCACATCCGTGTGCGGGTCGAGCACCTGCTCGCGGCTGATGCCGCTCGTCACCATGAGCAGCGCCAGGTCGCCGACCACCTTGGAGGTCGGCGTGACCTTCACGATGTCGCCGAACATGGAGTTGACGTCGGCGTAGGCGGCGGCGACTTCCGGCCAGCGCGCC
>DATKEZ010000187.1:0-6842 GCA_035511775.1 Steroidobacteraceae bacterium
GATGAGCGTGCGCTCGAACTGTCCGGTGTTCAGCGCGTTGATGCGGAAGTAGGTCGACAGCTCCATCGGGCAACGCACGCCCTTGGGCACGTACACGAACGAGCCATCCGAGAACACCGCGGAGTTGAGCGTCGCGAAGAAGTTGTCGGTGTAGGGCACGACGCTGCCGAGGTACTGCTCGATCAGCTGCGGATGCGTGCGCACCGCTTCCGAGAACGGACAGAACACCACCCCCGCGGCGGCGAGCCGCTCCTTGAAGGTCGTCGCTACCGAGACGCTGTCGAACACCGCGTCCACCGCCACACCGGCGAGCCGCGCCCGCTCGTGCAGCGGCACGCCGAGCTTCTCGTAGGTCGCGAGCAGTTTCGGATCGACCTCGTCGAGACTCTTCGGCCCGTCCTTCCTGGACCTGGGGGCGGAGTAGTAGGAAATGCTCTGGTAGTCGATCGGCGCGAACTTCACGTGCGCCCAGTGCGGCTCGCGCATGGTCAACCAGTGGCGCAGCGCCTTGAGCCGCCACTCGGTGAGGAAGGCCGGCTCCTGCTTCTTGCGCGAGATCAGGCGCACCACGTCCTCGTCCAGGCCGGGCGCCACCGTATCGGAATCGATCTCGGTCACGAAGCCGTGCTGGTAACCGCGCGCGATGAGGGTCTCGAGTTGTCGGGCATTCTCGCTCATGGGCTCACTCACGATCGCACCGGCGCGCGCGCGGCCGCCGCCTTCATCTCACGCTCGAGCGCCGGCAGTCGTGCGGGCGCGGCCTCCAGGCCCGCGAGCTGCGCCAGACTCACCTCATAGAGCGAGCGGCGGAAGGCAAGGTTCAGGCGCTGCCACACGCGCCCGACGCGGCAGGTATCCTCGATCTCGCAGTTACCGTGTCCCGCGGAGCAGTCGGTGAGCGCCACCGGACCCTCGAGGGCGTCGATTATCGCCGCTGCGCTGATCTGCGCCGCCGGGCGCGCCAGCTGGTAGCCGCCGTGCAGGCCGCGGGTCGAGATCACCAGCCCGGCGCGCTGCAGCTGCTTGAGAAGCTTGCACACCGTAGGGGCTGCGATGCGCGTCTGCTCGGCGAGCGAGGCCGCGGTCTGCACGCGCCCCGGCTCGCCCGCAAGCGCCGCGAGCAGCACGGTGGCGTAGTCGGTAAGCCGGCTCATACGCAGCATGGCAGTGCACTCCGTAAACTAGGACTAGTTTAGTACTAATTGCCGGCGGAACCAAGCGGGCCCGTACGTAAGCGGGCGCGGCAGCGTGGCATTGCGCGCAGCAGGCGTGCGGTCGGGCGGCGGGCCGATTTGGTATCCTTGGCGCCCCCGATTTCCTCGGGGTAGTAATCGAAGTGGGCTGCGCGGCGCCTCGGGCGCCTGTCAGGCGCACGCCGTCGGTAAGCGGAGGATTCGACGATGAACTCGAGTGAGCTGATGCGCGTTGCCGGCGCAATGGTCGCCAGAGGCAAGGGTATTCTGGCCGCGGACGAGAGCGGCGGCACCATCAAGAAGCGCTTCGATGGCATCAAGCTGGAGTCGACCGAGGAGCACCGCCGCAGCTATCGCGAAATGCTGTTCACGGCGCCCGGCGCCGCCGAGTCGGTCAGCGGCGTAATCCTGTACGACGAGACCATCCGCCAGAAAACCCGGGACGGTACGCCGTTTCCGCAGTACCTGGTGAAGCAGGGGATCATCCCCGGCATCAAGGTGGACCTGGGTGCGAAGCCGCTCGCGGGTTTCAACGGCGAGACCATCACCGAGGGACTCGACGGCTTGCGCGAGCGCCTCGGCGAATACCGCGGGCTCGGTGCGCGCTTCGCCAAATGGCGCGCGGTCATCGATATTGCCGACGGCATTCCCACCGGGTTCGCCGTCGAGGCGAACGCGCATGCGCTGGCGCGCTATGCGGCGCTGTGCCAGGAGAACGACATCGTGCCGATCGTCGAGCCGGAGGTGCTCATGGACGGCGCGCACCCGCTCGAGCGCTGTGAGCAGGTGACCGAGGCCGTGCTCGCCAGCGTGTTCCGGCAGCTGTTCGAGCACCGTGTGATGCTCGAGGGCATGGTGCTGAAGCCCAACATGGTGATCGCGGGCAAGAAAGCCGCGAATCGGGCGCCGCCGCAGGCCGTGGCGGAGGCCACGGTGCGGGTGCTGCGGCGCCATGTCCCGCCGGCGGTGCCAGGCATCGCGTTTCTGTCCGGGGGGCAGTCCCCGACGGAGGCGACGCTGCACCTGTCGCTCATGAACAAGCTCGCCCCGCTCCCGTGGTCACTGACCTTCAGCTACGGTCGCGCGCTGCAGGACACCGCGCTCAAGGCGTGGGGCGGAGTCGCGGCGAATTTCGCCGCCGGCCAGAAAGAGTATGCCAAGCGCGCCAGGCTCAATGGCCTGGCGACCACCGGGCGCTACGCGCCCGACATGGAGAGCCAGGCCGCCTGAGCGTAAGGCGCCCACCGCGATCGCGTGACAAGCCCGGCATCCCCGCAACCCGCGTCAGACGCTGCAGCGGCTGACGTGGTGGTCGACGTGCGCGGCCTGCACTACGCCGTGGGCGGGCGGCCGATTTTCGCAGGGCTGGACGTGCAGGTCCGGCGCCGAAGAATCACCGCCATCATGGGGCCGAGCGGAACCGGCAAGACGACGCTGCTCAAGCTCATCACGGCGCAGATCCCCGCCGATCGTGGCGAGGTGAGGGTGTGCGGTCGGGATCTCGCGGCCTTGAGCCGCGGCGAGATCTACGCGCTGCGTAAGCGCATGGGCATGCTGTTTCAGAACGGCGCGCTGCTCACCGACCTGGACGTGTTCGAGAACGTCGCCTTCCCGGTGCGCGAGCACACCGATCTGCCCGAAGCGCTGATCTACAAGCTGGTGCTCACCAAGCTGCAGGCGGTGGGCCTGCGCGGCGCCGCCGCGCTGATGCCGGCGGAACTGTCGGGTGGCATGGCGCGGCGCGTGGCGCTGGCGCGGGCCATTGTCCTGGACCCGGAGCTGCTGATCTACGATGAGCCGTTCGTCGGGCTCGATCCGATCTCGCTCGGTGTCATCCTGCGCCTCATCAAGCACATGAACGAGGCGCTCGGGATCACCAGCATCGTGGTCTCCCACGACGTGCACCAGCTCGCCACCATCGCCCACGACAGCTATCTGTTGTCGGGCGGGCAGGTCGTGGCCGCCGGCCCCCCGGCGCACTTGCGTGCCAGGCGTGCCAGCGATTCGGCGGCGGTGCGGCAATTCATGACCGGCAGTGCCGAGGGTCCGGTGGCGTTCCACTACCCGGCGCCCGATTACGCGGCGCAGCTGTTCGCGGCGGAGGAGGGATGAACCAGCCCGCCGGAAACGACATCATCCTCGAAGGCGTGCGCCGGCTCGGGGCCGTGACGATCTTCCTCGTCCGGCTGCTGCTGGAAAGCGTGCCGGCGCTGAGCCGGCCGCGCCTGATCGTGCACCAGATCTACAACGCCGGCGCCCGCTCGCTCATCATCATCATGCTCTCGGGGCTGTTTGTCGGCATGGTGCTCGGCCTGCAGGCCTTCAATCTGCTGCAGCGCTTCGGATCCGAGGAGGCGCTCGGCACGGCCGCGGCGCTCGGCCTGCTGAAGGAGCTCAGTCCGGTCATGACCGCCTTGCTGTTCGCCGGCCGCGCCGGTACGGCGCTGACCTCGGAAATCGGCCTGATGCGCGCCACCGATCAGCTCACGGCCATGGAGATCATGGCGGTCGATCCGCTGCGCCACATCGCCGCGCCGCGCTTTCTGGGCGGCGTAGTCGCGATGCCGTTGCTGACCGCGATCTTCAGCCTCGTCGGGCTCTACGGCGCGCAGCTCGTCGGCGTACAGCTGATGGGGGTCGACAAGGGCGTGTTCTGGTCGCAGATGCAGGGCTCGGTCGGGCTACGCGACGTCACCGAGGGCGTGGTGAAGAGCCTGGTGTTCGGCGTCGCCTGCAGCCTGATCGCGGTGCACGAGGGCTATCACGCCGAGCCGACCGCGGCAGGAGTCGGGCTCGCGACCACGCGCACCGTGGTAGCCTCCTCGGTGATCACGCTGCTGTTGGACTATATGTTGACTGCGGCATTCCTGTAACGGGAGACTTGAATCCATGCGCGCCAATCGAACGCTCGAGATCGGAACCGGCCTGTTCGTGCTGTTGGGGTTCGCCGCGCTGCTGTTTCTGACCACGCAGCTGCCGGCGAGCGGTGTGAAGTTCGGCGCGCCGAAGGCCGGCTATCACGTGAGCGCCGAGTTCGACAACGTCGGTGACCTCAAGGTGGGCGCCCCCGTGACCATGGCGGGGGTGCACGTGGGCGAGGTGCAGGGCATCCGCTTTGATTCCAAGGACTACAAAGCGGTGGTCAGCCTGCGCATCGACCCCCAGTACAAGCAGATCCCCGAGGATAGCTACGCCAGCATCCAGACGCAGGGGCTGCTCGGGGGCAAGTACGTGGGTATCAGCCCCGGAGGACTCGACAGCTACCTCAAGGACGGCAGCCGCATCGACCAGACTCAGTCCGCCATCGTGCTCGAGAGTCTGATCAACAAGTTCTTCGCGAACTACGCGAGCAAGGGCGGGGGCGAGGGCCAGGGCGCGGACAACCAGAGCAAGGTGGAGCCGAAGAAATGAGACACACGACACTGGTATTGACCGGCTTGTGGCTGGCGTGCGCCGTGGCAAGCGCGTCGCGCGCGCAGCCCGCGCCCGCGGCGACCGCAGCCGCCGGCGAAGGACCGACCGAGGTCGTGCAGAGAGCCGCCCAGGGCATGCTCGGGGATCTGGACAAGGATCGCGATGCGTACCACCGTGATCCGGCGAAGGTCGGGGAACTGGTCGACAAGTACCTGCTGCCGCACTTTGACACCGAGGCGTCAGCGCGCCTGGTGCTTGGCCCGCACTGGCGCACGGCGACTCCCGAGCAGCGCAAGCACTTTGTCGATGCCTTCTATCACTCGCTGCTCACCAACTACGGCAGCGCGCTGGCCGACTTCACCGCCGACCGGCTCAAGATCTTCCCCACCAAGGTCGACCCGGACGCGACCCGGGCCACGGTGCGTACCGAGGTGAAGCGCGCCAACGGCGATCGCGTGGCCGTCAACTACTACCTGCACAGGACGCCGCAGGGCTGGAAGGCGTGGGACGTGGTGATCGACGGTATCAGCTACGTCAACAGCTACCGCACGGACTTCGGCGAGCAGATCGAGGCGCAGGGGATCGACGCGGTCATCAAGCGTCTCGAGGCGGGCGAGAAGCCCGGGGCGATCGGTAAGCAGACCGGCGACAAGGGCGGATGAACACCGCGGCGCCCGAGGCGAGCGGGTCGTTCCAGCTGGTGGCGTCGGCGAATGGACGGTTCGTAGCCAAAGGGCCGCTGACGTTTGCAACCGCTCGCCACGCAAGGGAGCAGGGCCTGCACTGCCTCGCGGGCGCCGCCGCGCGCGAGCTCGAGGTCGATTGCGGCGGCATCACCGCCTCCGACAGCGCAGGGCTTGCGGTGCTGCTGGACTGGCTGGGCGCCGTGAAGCGCGCCGGCCGCACGCTGCGCTATACGCAACTGCCGCAGGGTCTGCTCGCGCTGGGCCGGATCAGTGAGGTCGCGGAGCTGCTCGAGCGCGGTGTCTGAGGCGCGCCCGCTGCGGCGCCGGCCTGATGCGCGCGCCGTCTCGATCAATGCGGCGGCGGGGCCTGGGGCGGCGGGGCCGGGGGCGGCGCTGCTGTGCCTGCGGGCATGTCCTGCTCGGATTCCTCCAGCAGTTTCTGCTCCTGCTGCTCCTCGTCAGCGGACTGCCCGCCGTTGACCTTGAAGGCGCGGTGCTGCAGGTAGACGTTGCGCACGAAGGCATACGGATCGTAGGCGCTGTCGATGGCGCCCTGCGCGTCCAGCAGGCGTGCGCGTGTGTCGATCGCTCGCAACAGCGCCAGGCCGTAATCGACATATGTGTCGCGGATGTAATGCCGCGGATTACTGTACTCATCGCCAACGCGGCCGACCGCGTCGCGGGCGTCCGAGGGGCCAAGAATCGGAATCACCAGATACGGTCCGGTGCTGACGCCCCACTTGCCGAGGGTCTGGCCGAAATCGCGGTCGTTCTTGTCCAGGCCCACGCGCGTCGCCGGGTCCATCAGACCGCCAATACCGACCGTGGTGTTGAGCAGCAGCCGTCCGGTGTCCGAGAAGAAGGGCCCGATCTGGCCCTGCAGCAGGTCATTGACCATGACAACCGGATATTCGAGGTTATCGAAGAAGTTGCTCACGCCCGTCTGCACGAAATGCGGTGTGACCTTGCGGTAGCCGCGCGCCACCGGTCGGAAGATCGCCCGGTCAAACGTGTCGTTGAAGCGATAGGTGGCGCGGTTCATGCGCTCCCAGGGATCGCGCGGATCGCGTTTCCCGGGCGGCAGCGTCGCGCAGCCGAGCAGCAGCAGCAGACCGAGGGCTAACAGTGACGGCCGGATTGTCGATGCCATAGGGGGTGCGGCAGGCGAACGAAGCGCGCATTGTAGCAGCCGCGCGCGGTGAGTCCCGCGCGACCTGCCAGCGGGTCAGCGCCCGCCGCCGCGCCGCTGACCGGACTGACCCTGACCGTCGCCGCTGTCGGTCAGTTGGCGCTTGCGGGTGCTGGCGAGGTACTCGCGCACCTCGTCGAGGCGTGCCTGATAGCGCTGCCGCTGTATGGTGCTGATGTTGGGAGAGGCGAGCGCCAGCTGCAGCTGCTGCGCCGCCAGCACCAGGTCCCCGCCTGCGATCTGGTATTCGCCCATGTAGAAGTAGGCATCCCCGGCATCACCCCCGGCGCTGGCGGCGAGGGCCGTGAGCCGGATCTGGTCCGGCGTGGGCGGCACGTTGTTGAACAGGTCGAGCAGCAT
>DATKEZ010000188.1:0-13274 GCA_035511775.1 Steroidobacteraceae bacterium
GTCTGGCCGTTGCGCAGCACGGTGCGCAGCGGCGTGAGACGCCGGTCGAGCTTGGCGGCGACGCAGCGGTTGCCGATGTCGGTGTGCACCGCGTAGGCGAAATCCACCACCGTGGCACCCGAGGGCAGGCGCAGGATCTGCCCCTTGGGGGTGAACACGTACACCTTGTCGGGGAACAGGTCGACCTTGACGCTTTCGAGGAATTCCTCGGACGAGCCGGCCTCCTGCAGCGACACGAGATTCGACAGCCACTCGCGCGTGCGCTCGCGCTGGGTGGAGTCGGCATCCCCGCCGGTCTTGTACTTCCAGTGCGCGGCAATGCCCGCCTCGGCCACGCGGTGCATGTCGCCGGTGCGGATCTGCACCTCGATCGGCACCCCGTTGGGGCCGAACAGGGTGGTGTGGAGCGACTGGTAGCCGTTCACCCGCGGGATGGCGATGTAGTCCTTGAAGCGCGCCGGCATCGGCTTGAACACCGAGTGCACGGCACCGAGGGCGCGATAGCAGGTGTCGGGGGTATCGACCACGATGCGGATGCCGTAGACGTCCACGATCTCGCTCAGCATGGCGCGCTTGCGGCGCATCTTGCTGTAGATGCTGTACAGGTGCTTCTCGCGCGCCACCACGTGCGCCTGGATGCTGCTCTTCAGGAGCCCGGCGTTCAGCTGCTGCTCGATCTTCTTGAGGAATTCCTTCTGGTTGCCGCGCGCGCGGCGCAGCGCGTGCTCCAGCACCTGGTAACGGCGCGGATACAGCGCCTCGAACCCCAGGTCCTCGAGCTCGAGCTTGATGTTGTAGAGTCCGAGCCGCTCGGCGATCGGCGCGTAGATCTCGAGCGTCTCGCGGGCGATCGCATGGCGGCGCGCCGGCGCCATGGCCCCGATGGTGCGCATGTTGTGCATGCGGTCGGCGAGCTTCACCAGGATGACGCGCAGATCGCGCACCATCGCCAGCAGCATCTTGCGGAACGACTCCGCCTGCGCCTCCTCGCGGCTCTTGAACTTGATCTGGTCGAGCTTGGTGACGCCATCGACCAGCTCGGCCACGTCCGCACCGAAACGCGCCGCCAGCTGATCCTTGGGCGTCGGGGTGTCTTCGATGACGTCGTGCAGGATCGCCGCCATGATGGTGTCGGCGTCCAGGCGCAGATCCGCGAGGATGGCCGCGGCCGCCACCGGATGCGCGATGAACGGTTCTCCCGAGAGGCGTTTCTGCCCGTGGTGCGCCGAGGTGCCGAATTCGGCCGCCTCGCGGATGCGTGCCACCTGCTCGGGCGGCAGGTAAGTGCCGACCGAGGCCAGCAGTTCCTTCAGTCCCGGAGTGCGTCTTCCGCCGGGCAGCAGTCCCAGGAGCGAAGACGCATAGTTCATGGGTGAGCGCTGGCCGTCAGTCTCCGAGGCCGAACTGCGGAGCGCGGAAACTGGACTGGTTGTCGGCGTCGGGTGCCACGGTCTCGGTCACCGGCTCGGGCTCGCGGAGCATTTCCGCGGTCACGTTGCCGGCCGCGATCTCGCGCAGGGCGAGCACGGTCGGCTTGTCGTTCTCCAGAGGCAGCGTCGGCTCCGCGCCGTTGGCGAGCCGGCGGGCACGCTGCGCCGCCAGCAGCACCAGCTGGAACAGGTTGTCGACGTTCTGCAGGCAGTCTTCTACGGTGATTCGGGCCATGGGGTCGCTTGACGAGTGGGGTGCACCGCAAAGGGCGCACAGGGCCTCGTACTATAAGGCAAGAGCGGCGTGTCAGGCCAGCGCGGCCGGATCGCTCCGGTGGCGTCTGTCCGTGAGGCGCCTAAGGGCTGGTCAGGGCGGCGCCAGCAGTTCCCCGAGCAACGGCGCCAGTTCCGGCCGCGCGCTCCTCAGGTCCTCGGCGCGCCCGGCGACGATGCGCCGCAGGTCGCTGACCGCCCGTGCGAAGTCGTCATTGACGACGAGGTAGTCGAACTCGCGGTAGTGGGACATATCGGCCGCGGCATCGGCGAGGCGCCGCGCGATGATCTCCGCGGAGTCGGTCGCGCGCCGCGCCAGGCGCTCGGCGAGCGCGCGGCGCGAGGGCGGCAGGATGAATATGCTCACGCACTGCGGCATGCGTGCGCGCACCTGCTGCGCGCCCTGCCAGTCGATTTCCAGGATCACATCGAATCCCTGCCGCAGCTGCTCCTCGACGAAGCCGCGCGCGGTGCCATAGAAGTTGTCGAACACCCGCGCGTGCTCGAGAAACTCCCCGCGTGCCACCAGGCGCTCGAACTGCGGCACCGGGACGAAGTGGTATTCACGCCCCTCCTCCTCGGTCGGGCGCCGCTTGCGCGTGGTGTGCGAGACCGACAGGCGCAGCTGTGGCTCGCTCGCCAGCAGCGCCTTGACCAGCGAGGTCTTGCCCGCACCGGAGGGGGCGGCGATGACGAACAGCCTGCCGTGCCTCATGGGGCGGCAATATAGCTGGCCGACTCGAGCATCGCGACGAGCGCGCGCAGCGCCCGGGCGCGGTGGCTGAGCGAGTTCTTCTCGGCCATGTCGAGCTCGGCGGCGCTGCGCCGCTCCCCGAGGGGCACGAATACCGGGTCGTAGCCGAAGCCGCCGCGGCCGCGCGGCGCGCCGGCGATGTGACCCTCCCAGCTGCCGTGTGCGATCAGCGGCCGCTCATCGGCCGCGCTGCGCACCAGGACGATGACGCACTGATAGCGCGCCTGGCGCTGCGGCTGCGGGACCTCGCGCAGCTCGGCGAGCAGCTGGCGCAGATTGTCGTCATCGCTCGCCCCCTCGCCCGCGAAGCGCGCCGAGCGCACTCCGGGGCGCCCGCCGAGCGCGTCGACCTCGAGCCCGGAATCATCCGCCAGCGCCGGCAGCTGCGCGCACTGCGCGGCGTGGCGCGCCTTCAGGAGCGCGTTCGCGAGGAAGCTCGCGCCGCTCTCGGGCACGGCAGCGATACCGAGCGCGCCCTGCGGGATGAGCGTCAGGGACAGCGGCGCGAGCAGCGCCGCCAGCTCGCGCAGCTTGCCGGGGTTGCCGCTGGCCAGAACGACGCGCGTCACGCCCCCTCGAGCGCCTGGGCCTGCAGCGCGAACAGCTCGCCGATGCCGTGCGCCGCGAGATTCAGCAGCGCATCGAGCTCGTGGCGGCGGAACGCATGGCCTTCGGCGGTCCCCTGGATCTCGACGAACGCGCCGCCATTGTTCATGACCACGTTCATGTCGGTTTCCGCCTGCGAGTCCTCGGCGTAGTCCAGATCGAGCACCGCGACGCCGGCGACGATGCCGACCGACACCGCCGCCACCTGCCCGTGCAGCGGGCTCGCGGCGATCAGGCGCCGCTGCAGCAGCTGCTCGCAGGCCTCGGCCAGGGCGACGAAACCGCCGGTGACGGAGGCGGTGCGCGTGCCGCCATCGGCCTGCAGCACGTCGCAGTCGATGGTGATGGTGCGCTCGCCGAGTGCCTTCATATCCACGACCGCGCGCAGCGAGCGGCCGATGAGGCGCTGGATCTCCTGGGTGCGCCCGCTCTGCTTGCCGCGGGCCGCTTCGCGCGCCGTGCGCGTGTGCGTGGCGCGCGGCAGCATACCGTACTCGGCGGTGATCCAGCCGCAAGCCTTGCCGCGCAGGAACGGCGGCACCGTGTCCTCGACGCTGGCGGTGCACAGCACCTGCGTGTCGCCGAACTCCACCAGCACCGAGCCCTCGGCGTGCCGCGCGTGACGGCGCGTGAAGCTCACCTGCCGCAGCTCATCCGGGGCGCGTCCTGAAGGTCTGGTCATCGGTGCATCCCTAATCGCCGAGCCAGCGCAGCGCGGCCGCGGAAGTGTTGTCACTGCCGCTGCCGGCGCGCTGCACGGCGCGCGCGCCGAGCTGCAGCAGCTTCGCGCGCAGCTCCCCGGGCGTACCGACCTCGGTTGCGATCTCGGTGTCGGAGAGCGGGCCCCACAGCCCGTCGGTGCACGCCAGCAGCACGTCGTCCGGCTCCAGCGGGCGGCGGCGCGTCAGCGACATGTCCGGCAGGACCGGATCCCCGCCGAGGCAGCATTCGACGAAGTTGCGCATCGGGTGGTTGTGCGCCTGCTCGGCGCTGATGAGCCCCTCGCGCACCAGCAGCTCCACGTGACTGTGGTCGCGGCTGCGCGCCACCAGTGCGCCGCGGCGCACGTGATACAGGCGGCTGTCGCCCACGTGTGCCCACCAGCTGGCGCGTTGCTGGATGAGGCACACGGCACAGGTGGCGCGCGGCCGCTGCTCGAGCGGCAGCTGCACGCCGAGCTTCACCACCTCCTCGTGCGCGCGCCCGAGCGTGAGGTGCAGGAAGCCCAGCGGATCGAACAGCGGTTGCGGCGTGTGCCAGAACGCGTCCACGATCACCTGCTGCGTGACGTGCGCGGCGCGGGCGCCGTCGGCGTGTCCGCCCATGCCGTCGACCACCAGCAGCAGGACGGCTTTTTCCGCCACCGCGACCGCGACCCGGTCCTGGTTCTCCTCGCGCCCGCCGAGCAGGCTGATGTCCGCGTATTCGAGCCGCAAGAAGAATTCCATGCATCTGTTAGACTTATCGAGGCTTTATATCACCTGTGCGGCGTACCGGCGTAGCGACGCGACTTAAGCGCGCGCACCCCGCGAGCGCCTCTCGGTGCGGGACTGTCAGGCAGATCGACGGGACATGATCGCGAGCATGACCGGCTTTGCGCGCCGGGAAACCACCGGAGAGTGGGGCACGCTCGTGTGCGAGTTACGCAGCGTCAATCACCGCTTCCTGGAAGCGGGCTTTCGCCTGCCCGATGAGCTGCGCGCGGCCGAAGGGGAGCTGCGCACGCGTCTCACGCGGCAACTGCGCCGCGGCAAGGTCGATTGCACCCTGAGCTACCGGCGCCCCCAGGGCGCGGGCAGCGCGCTGGAGGTGGATACCGTGGCGCTCGAGCGCGTGCTGGCCGCGGTGCACATCGTGGCGCGCACGCTGCGCGAGCCCGCCGCCGCGGTGAACGCGGTGGACGTGTTGCGCTGGCCGGGCGTGCTGCGCGAGGACGGCGGCAGCGGCGAGCAGCTGCTGGCGGCAACCTACGCCGTGTTCGGTGCGACGCTCGAGGAGCTGGTGGCGGCGCGTGCGCGCGAGGGGGCGCGGCTGCGCGAGCTGCTCGAGCAGCGCTGCACCGGACTCGAGGCGCTGGTGGTGGAGGTGCGCGCGCGGCTGCCGGAGGTGCAGGCGCGCATGCGCGCGCGCCTCAACGAGCGGCTTGTCGAGCTGACCGCGAGCGTCGATCAGGAGCGGCTCGAGCAGGAGCTGGCGCTGCTGCTGCAGCGCCTCGACGTGGACGAGGAGCTCGAGCGTCTCGCGGGCCACATCAGCGAAGTGCGCCGCGTCATCGGCGCGAGCGAGCCCGCCGGCCGCCGGCTCGACTTCCTCATGCAGGAGCTCAACCGCGAAGCCAACACCCTGTCCTCGAAGTCCCAGGATCTCGAGACCACCCGCAGCGCCGTGGACATGAAGGTCCTGATCGAGCAGATGCGCGAGCAGGTGCAGAACGCGGAATAAGGCCTGATCCTCGCTCCTTATGTAAAGTCCCTCTCCCCGACCCGGTCGCGAACTGGCGACGGTGTTCCCGATGGCAGCGTCTGAGCGGCCGGTGTAGCGTTACCGCTCGAAGCGCGTCGCAAGCTGAACAGGATAGCGGGCGCTCAGTAGGGAGAATCCCATGAAGACAGTGACGGCTTGTTGCATTGTTGCCTTGGCCGCGGGTGCGATTGCGGGGTGCGGCGGCGGAGGTTACTCGGGCAGTTCTCCAATGCCCATGCAGAACCTGCAGTCGGCCACCGCGCCGTCGCAGCCGATGAACGTCACATCGACGACCTTGTCGACCACCTACGGCGGCGACAACTACAGTGTGACGGTCAGCGATACGCCCGGCGGCATGATGATGTTCAACGGTCAGATGGCCGACACCAGCGTGCTGATGCTGACCCTGACGAAGAATGGCACGGCCGTCTCGACGGACAACTCGACGGCTTATTACCTGACGAACCCGTACAGTCCCCTGGGCCTTTCCGGAACGACAAATGGTGTGGCCTGGACTGCGATCATCACGAGCTTCACGCCCTTCCCGGCGACTCTGGCCGTCGGCTCCTCGGGCACGCTGCTCGCCGCGACTTACAGGGACAGCATGGGCAACGCCATCGGCAGCCTGACGGAAACCTACACGGTGACCGCTGACAGCCCTACCGCAGTCTTCGTCAACATCGACGGGTCAGGCACCCTCAACGGCACCGCGGTAACCGATTCCCTGACTTATTCGGTCACGAGCACCGGAACCCTTGCGCTCGTCCAGGTGCAGATCATGGTCAACGGGACAACTCTGACATTTAAATAGGGCATGCCGGACTGGATCGGCTATCGCGTGTACGTCGATCCGCCGGCCCTCGCCACGGCGCAAGACCGCCAGGCGCGCCAAGTGAACCCTGCGCTCCCCGGCGCCATGACCGCGCGCAGCGCCGTGGACATGAAGGTCCTGATCGAGCAGATGCGCGAGCAGGTGCAGAACGCGGAATAGCTGGCGTGACAGGCGCACTGCGCCGTCCGTCGCGCCCGGCACTTGACAGGTTTAAAAGCCTGTCCTATACAAGACAGCCATTATGACCTGTCTTGACCCGAGCCGTTCGTGAGTCGCGCCGCTCCCGCCCGCGCCCGCGGCGTCTACGCCGCGCTCACCGGCGACATCGTCGGATCGCGGCAGCTGTCGGCCGAGCGGCTCGAGCGCACGCGCCGCCTGCTCATGCACGGCGCCGCGCAATTCCGCCGTTGGCAGCCGCGCGCGCTGTGCGGCGCGCCGGAGGTCTTCCGCGGCGATGCCTGGCAGCTCTTGCTGCGCGAGCCGCGCTGGGCGCTGCGAGTGGCGCTCCTCATGCACGCGCTGCTGCTCGCCGAGAACGACGTGAGGACCCGCATCTCGATCGGCGTCGGCGCCGTCGACGTCATCAACTTGAGGCGCATCTCCGTCTCGACCGGCGAAGCCTTCACGCTCTCGGGCCACGCCCTCGATCGGATCACCGGCTACTTCGATCTGACGGGTGCGTTGCCGGAGCGGGCCGCGGCTCTGTCGAGCTGGTTCCCGGCGATGCTGCACCTGTGCAGCGGCCTGGTCCGTTACTGGACACGCCGGCAGGCGCAGATCGTGTGCCTGGCCTTGTTGATGGATAATCCCAACCATGAATCGATCGCCCGGACACTGCGCCCGCGAGTGGCGAAGCAGAGCGTGAGCGAGTCCCTCGCCGCGGCGCGCTGGCGCCCGCTGCTCGAGGGCATCCGGGTCTTTGAGGCAACCGATTGGGATACCCTCGTCGCCCCCGCCGGTGAGCGCGCGCGCGGGCAGCCTGAACCGCCTGTCCGGGCTGCGACAGGCTGATCGACCTGTCAGATGGACGCAACCTTCCTGGCCCTGCTGGTGGCGCACCTGGTTGGGGACTTCCCGCTGCAGCCGGGCTGGATGATCCGCCGCAAGCGCCATCCCGCGGTGCTCGCCCTGCACGGGGTGGTGGTCGTCGGCGTCGCCGCTGTCGCTCTGGGCGGTTGGCCGGCGCCGCTGCTTCTCATCCTCGTCGGCACGCACCTCGCGATGGACGCCATCAAGGTCTACCTGCTGCCGGACTCACTCAGCAGCTTCACCCTGGATCAGGTGGTGCACCTCGGCGTGATCCTCGCGCTCTCGCTCGCCTATCCACATGCCGCGGCGCACGGCTGGTGGGCGCAGCTGCCCGGTGACTGGGCGGCGGCCTTTCGCGTCGCTCTCGTGCTGCTCGGCGGAGTGATCGCGAGCCTCATGGTCGGGGAGATCGCCATCCGCAAGGCGACCGCACCCTTCACCGGCCAGCTAACCGGGGACATCTCGGGCCTCGAGAGCGGCGGCACCTATATCGGCTGGCTGGAGCGCGCGCTGGTGATGCTGCTCATTCTGATCGGTCAGCCGGCGGGCGTGGGCTTTCTGATCACCGCCAAATCGATCCTGCGGTTTGGCGACGTCCGGGACTCGAGCCAGCGCAAGCTCACCGAGTACATCATCATCGGCACCTTCATGAGCTTCGGCTGGGGTCTCTTGATCGCGGTGCTGACGCAGCTCGCGCTGCGGCACTGGATGCCCGGCCTGCAGGCGCAGTAACCCCCGGCACCGGACCGATTCGTGCGACATACTCGGGACACCATGCCCGTGCTCCTCGCCCCGCCACTCTCTCTCTACGTGCACTTTCCCTGGTGCGTGCGCAAATGCCCGTATTGCGACTTCAACTCCTACACGTTGAACGGCGAGCTGCCGCTGGAGCCGTACGTCCAGCGCCTCGGGCGCGATCTCGCCGCGCAGGCACCTGAGGTCGAGGGGCGCGCGGTGACGAGTGTGTTCTTCGGCGGCGGCACGCCGAGCCTGTTCTCCCCGGACGCCATCGGCCGCGTGCTGGACTCGGCGCGGCGCCATCTCACACTCGCTCACGATCTCGAGGTCACGCTGGAGGCGAACCCGGGCGCCGTCGAGCGCGGCGCGTTTCGCGAATACCGCGCGGCGGGCGTGACGCGCGTGTCGCTTGGCGCGCAGAGCTTCGATCAGGCGAGGCTCAGCGCCCTGGGGCGGATTCATTCGCCCGCCGAGACGCGCCTCGCGGCCGAGGAGCTGCACGCCGCGGACCTCGGCAACTTCAACCTCGACCTCATGTACGGCCTGCCGGGGCAGGAGCTCGGCGGCGCCGTGCGTGACGTGCAGGAGGCGCTCAGCCTCGCGCCCGCGCACCTGTCGCATTACCAGCTCACTCTCGAGCCGGGCACGGTGTTTGCGGCGCAGCCGCCGCCGCTGCCGGATGATGACGCCGCCGCGGGCATGCTGGCGGCGTGCGGCGAGCGGCTGCTGGCGGCAGGCCTGGCGCAGTACGAGGTGTCCGCGTACGCGCGCGCCGGGCGGCAGTGCCGCCACAACCTCAACTACTGGACCTTCGGGGACTATCTGGGTGTCGGCGCCGGCGCGCACGGCAAGCTTACGTTCCCGCAGCGTGCGCAGATCGTGCGCACGGTGCAGCCGCGCGAGCCGCGGCGCTACCTTGCGGCTGCGCAAGACGCGCTCGCCCGCCGCGTGATTCCCGCGCGCGAGCTGCCGTTCGAATTCATGCTGAACGCGCTGCGCCTCACCGGCGGATTCGATGCGCACACGTTCGCCGCGCGCACCGGGCTTGACTGGCGGGAGATTGCGGCGCCGATGCACGCCGCGATCACCCGCGGCCTGATCGTGCCTACCGCGACGGGCTACCGGCCGAGCGAGCTCGGGCTGCGATTCCTCAATGACGTACTGCTCGGCTTCATGCCGGAAACCCCGAAATTCGCCGGTTCTTCTGCGTTGTCAATCGGCGCTTCCGCTCCCCGCTCGGCTGCTTCCCGGCCTTTATTCACAGGTCCGGGGCGGGTCATCGGAGAATGAGTCAATTACGGGGTAAACCCGCCAAGCCGCTCCACAAGATCTCCGTAACTCCTTGAGGAAACAGGCTAAAAAGACATGCTCATTTTTTGACCAAGGTAACAAAAATGCAATCTGACCGCGCTATCGCAGCCTCGCGGAGGACTCCGTCCACAGAGTTGTCCACAGCTTCTGTGGATAAGGAACCCGCCGAGACGGCGGGCTGCTTCAAGAAGCTTGAGGCCGCGCGACACTGCCGCTAAACTCGCGCGCCCTTTAACTCGTGTGCTTGACGCCCCATTTAACGGTGAGCGTCTTCGTTAGACACCGTGAGCACGCCCATGAAAGCCGCCATCCATCCCGACTACAAAGAGATCACCGTCACCTGCACGTGCGGCAACACGTTCAAGACCAGCTCGACGCTCGGACATGATCTGCAGGTCGAAGTGTGCTCGAACTGCCATCCTTTCTATACCGGCAAGCAGAAGATCGTCGACACCGCGGGTCGCGTCGACAAGTTCCGCAAGAAGTACGCCACGGCGGGCGGCTCGCGCTGACTCGCCGTTGCAGCCTTCCAAGGCTGCGAGGGGCGGGCGCGGAACTTCGGCGCCCGGCAAGCGCTCTACCGTCGCAGCACCTGCCTGAAGCTGGTCCGAACGGGAGTCGCGTCATGCGCCGCACACTCGCCGCCGCCGTTGCCTGCGCCGCCGCGCTCGCCGCCACGGGCTGCGCCACCAATCCCGAGAGCGGCACGCACCACGTCGTCTTCACCTCGGTGAAGGGCGAGCAGGAGCAGGCGCGGCGCGACCACGAGGAGATCAAGAGATTCTACGGCCTGTACCAGGACCAGGCGCTGCAGGACTACGTGCAGATGGTCGGCACGCGCGTGGCGCGCAACACGCCGATCGCGGACTGGGATTTCAAGTTCTGGGTGCTCGATGACGACTCGATCAACGCCTTCACCATCGGTGGGGGCTACGTCTACATCCATCGCGGGCTGCTGCCGTACCTGAACTCCGAGGCCGAGCTGGCCGCGGTGCTCGGGCACGAGATCGGTCACGACGTCGCACGTCATCCGGCGCGCAGTCAGGCGCGCGGCGTGCTCCTGGGGACGGGCGCGCTGGCGACCGCGATCCTGACCGGCAACGCGGCGATCGCGGAGATGGCGGACCTCGGGGCGACCGCCTGGATGCAGGGCTACGGACGCGACCAGGAGTCGGAGGCCGATCGCCTGGGGCTCGAGTACGCCGCGCGCAGCGGCTATCGCCCGCAGGCGATGGGCAATGCGATGAAGGTGTTCAAGGCGCAGGAGTCCTTCGAGCTCACGCGTGCCAAGGACGAGGGGCGCGATCCCAACATCTACCACGGCGTGTTTTCCGATCACCCCGCGCCCGATGAGCGCATCGTGCAGGCGACGCTCGGTGCGGCGAACGTCACCACCGTGCCGCGCGGCGGCTGGATCGACAACCGCGACGAGTATCTGAAGGCGATCGACGGACTGCCCTTCGGCTCCTCGCGCGAGCAGGGCATCGTGCGTGACAACCGCTTCTATCACGCCGGCATGAAGCTCACGATGGCCTTCCCCAGGGGATGGCGGGTGCAGAACGAGCGCGACCGGCTGCTGATTACCAAGAAGAAGGAGCTGCTGATGCAGCTGACGGTGGAGAAACGCCCCGAGAAGAAATCGCCGCGCGAGTTCCTGCTGCAGAAGCTCAGAGGCGCATCGATCGGCCGCGGTGAGGCGCTCGCGGTCAACGGTATGGAGGGCTATGCCGTCATCACCCGCTCCGGCTCGCCCCTCGATGGCGGGTCGGGTCCGGTGCGCCTGGCGGTGCTGTATCGCGGCACCCAGGCTTTCGTGATCGGCGCGGCGAGCCGCTCGAGTGAGGCGGGCGCGCCGCTGGATGACGGGCTGTTCATGTCCTCGATCGGCACCATGCGCGACATGAAGCCCTCGGAATATCCGCTCGCCGAGCCGTACCGCCTGAAGATCATCCAGGCGACCGACACGACCAGGATCGATGACTATGCCAAGGACATGCCGGTCGAGAAATTCAAGAAGGAAGAGCTGCGGCTGCTGAACGGCCTGTATCCCAAGGGGGAGGCCAAGCCCGGCGATTCCATCAAGGTGGTGCAGTAAACACGCGCCGGCCGCCGGGGGCGCGCGCCGTGCCGTGCGCGGACAGCGCTCCTACCGGTGGGTAGGCCGCGCCTTGATTCAGGGCACGGACCATGTAAATCTGCCTCGTTCGAGTGCCGCGCCCGCAAACGCGCGCGGTAACGCCACACGGAAACGCGGCTGTGGACATGACCGGCAAGACGGAGACGACCTTCGAGCTCACCGATAGCGCCAGCGGGCGCAGCAGCCAGCTGCCGGTGCGCACCGGCACCATCGGGCCGGCGGCACTCGATATCGCAGGTCTTCACAAAGACCTCGATGTGTTCACCTACGATCCGGGCTTCGGCGCGACCGCCGCGACCGAGAGCCGCATCACCTACATCGACGGGGATGCGGGCGTGCTGCTGTATCGCGGCTACCCGATCGAGCAGCTCGCGGAAAAGAGCTCCTTCATGGAGGTCGCCTACCTGCTGCTGCTCGGAGAGCTGCCCACGCCGAAGCAGCTCGACGAGTTCACCTGCAACATCCGTTACCACACCATGCTCAACGAGACGTTGCTGCGCTTCTTCAACGGCTTCCACCACAACGCGCATCCCATGGCGATGGTGTCGGCGGTGGTGGCGTCGATGTCGGCGTTCTATCACGACACCATGGATATCCATAACCCGCGCCACCGCGAGATCTTCTCGCATCGCATCATCGCCAAGCTCCCCACCATCGCCGCCGCCGCGCACAAGCACTCCGTCGGACAGCCGTTCATCTACCCGCGCAACGACTTGAGTTACGCCGCCAACGTGCTGCACATGGTGTTCGCCGTGCCGTGCGAGCCCTACCGGCTCGACCCCATCGCCTCCGAGGCGCTCGATCTGCTGTTCATCCTGCACGCCGATCACGAGCAGAACGCCAGCACCTCGACCGTGCGCCTCGCCGGCAGTACCGGCGCCAATCCGTATGCCGCGATCTCGGCGGGCGTGTCGGCGCTGTGGGGGCCGGCACACGGGGGCGCCAACGAGGCGGTGCTGGCGATGCTCGAGCAGATCGGCAGCGTCGACCACATCCCCAAGCACCTGGCGATGGCCAAGGACAAGTCGAGCCACTTCCGCCTCATGGGCTTCGGGCATCGCGTGTACAAGAACTTCGACCCGCGCGCCAAGATCATCCGCGCGATGTGCCACAAGGTGCTGGCGCGGCTCGGGCGCAGCGACAATCCGCTGTTCGAGCTGGCGCTGCGCCTGGAGGAGATCGCGCTCAAGGACGAGTACTTCGTCTCGCGCAAGCTCTACCCGAACGTCGATTTCTACTCCGGGGTCATCTACAGCGCCATCGGCATTCCGCGCTCGATGTTCACGGTCATGTTCGCGATCGCGCGCACCGTGGGCTGGGTGGCGCACTGGCAGGAGATGATCTCCGATCCGGGCATGCGCATCGGCCGCCCGCGCCAGCTGTACACCGGTCCCACACGCCGCGACTACCTCGAGATCGCCAAGCGCCTCTGAAGAGCGGCGCGCACGCGTCGCGCCTGGGGGCCGCCGCTCAAGCGCGCGCCGCCTTCAGGGTTGCTGCAGCAGCGCCTCGACCTCGAAGGTGTTCGCGCGCCGCATCGGCCGCCCGTCTACCGGGCTCACCGGCGCCTGCCGGATACCGTCGGTCGGAAACACCGTCGCCTCGATCGGCTGCGCGTCCATCTCGAAGCGCACGCCCGGAAAGGGCCGCACCCGCTCGGCGTTGAGCTTGACGCGCTTCTCGGTCACCTCGTGCGGGATG
>DATKEZ010000189.1:0-10174 GCA_035511775.1 Steroidobacteraceae bacterium
CGAGGGTTTGCCGGAAGCACCCGCACGCACCGTGCGCTCGCCCCCGACCCGCGTATCGGTGCGCAGCGGAACATCGATACGCTTGGCGCCGAGCTCCCACCTGCCCCGCACGAGGGCGAGGTAGCGCTTCTCGAAACCGTCGGTGCGCAAGAGCGCGTGCAGGCTGCGCAGCGTGGCCGCGTGGCGCGCGATGAGCAGGCACCCGCTGGTATCGCGGTCGAGGCGATGCACCAGCTCCAGGGACTCGTGCGGGTGCAGGGCACGCAGCGCCTCGATGACCCCGAAGCTCACCCCGCTGCCGCCGTGGACCGCAATACCGGCGGGCTTGTCGAGCACCAGGAGCTTCTCGTCCTGGTAGATGATGGCCTTGCGGATGCTCTCGCACAGCTGTGCTGAAGGCCTGCCGGGTTGGCTGCGCGGCAGTACCCGCACCGGGGGGATGCGGATGCGGTCGCTGAGCTGCAGGCGTGTCTCGGGGCCCGCGCGGCGCCCGTTTACCCGCACCTCGCCCTTGCGGATGACGCGGTAGACGCGGCTGCGTGGCACTCCCGCGAGACGCTTCTGAACGTAGTTGTCCAGCCGCTGGCCGGCCTCCTGCAGGCTCACCTCAAAGTGCTGCACGCCGGTGCGGATCTCGCGTGGATTGGGCTCCGGCAAGGGGTTCTCAGCGTAAGGCATTGTTTCTACAATACTCTGTCGAGTATACTCCGTGGGTCGTCCGCGACGCGGACGCACCAGCGGTGGCGGCAGTGGCCGCCGCCGATTTAGTTGGACCTCTGAATCGAGGCCATCGCATTGGGCCGACAAGATCGCGCCACCTGCGTCGAATCTCGCAAACCGAGACTTCCGCAGTCGGCGCCGTCGGTTGAGTTCACCGAAGGTTTCCTTTCTGCACCGCCTGCGATGAATGAGGCGGTCATTGCCATGAATAACGAGACCCGCTCTCCTTCGTCAGGTTCAAGGAATCTTCGCAGCCGCGGACCCACGGTCCGGCGGCCTCCCGCCGCGTGCTTGCCGACCCCTCACCGCACAGTAGGGGCACATGAAGAGAATGCTAGTGAATGCAACTCAGGAAGAGGAGTTGCGCGTCGCTCTGGTTGATGGACAGAAACTGTTTGACCTGAGTATCGACCTACCTTCCCGCGAACAGAAAAAAGCCAACGTCTACAAGGCCCGTATCTCGCGCGTCGAGCCCTCGCTCGAAGCCTGCTTCGTCGATTACGGCGCTCAGCGCCACGGCTTCCTGCCGCTGAAGGAAGTCTCCAAGGAGTACTTCCGCCAGGCCCCGCAGGGTGGACGGATGAACATCCGCGAGCTGCTGTCGGAGGGGCAAGAAGTCATCGTGCAGGTGGAGAAGGAGGAGCGCGGTACCAAGGGCGCAGCGCTCACCACGTTCATCAGCCTGGCCGGGCGTTTCCTGGTGCTCATGCCGAACAACCCGCGTGCCGGCGGTGTCTCGCGCCGCATCGAAGGCGAGGACCGTGACCAGATGCGCGAGGTCATGAGCCAGCTGCAGATCCCGGAAGGGATGGGTGCCATCGTGCGTACCGCCGGCGTCGGCCGCACGGTCCAGGAGCTGCAGTGGGACCTCGACAATCTCAAGGTCCAGTGGGAGCAGATCGCCGCGGCCGCCAAGGACCGACCCGCCCCGTTCCTGGTGTTCCGCGAGAGCGATGCAGTGACGCGCTCCATGCGCGATTACCTCTCCGACGATGTCGGCGAGGTGCTGGTGGACAGCCAGGCCGCCTTCCAGAAGGCCCAGGAGTACATGCAGCGCTTCATGCCGGCCGAGGCGCAGCGGCGCCTGAAGCTCTACACCGACGACATTCCGCTCTTCACGCGCTTCCAGATCGAAAGCCAGATCGAGTCCGCTTACGCCCACAAGGTGCAACTGCCTTCCGGCGGCAGCATCGTCATCGACTACACCGAAGCGCTGGTGTCGATCGACATCAACTCCGCGCGCGCCACGCGGGGTGGTGACATCGAGACCACCGCCACCAACACCAATCTGGAGGCCGCGGACGAGATCGCCCGGCAGCTGCGCATCCGTGATATCGGCGGCCTCATCGTCATCGACTTCATCGACATGGAGTCCCCCAAGAACCAGCGCGATGTCGAGGACCGGCTGCGCGATGCGATGAAGATGGATCGCGCCCGTATCCAGATCGGCCGCCTGTCGCGCTTCGGCTTGCTCGAGATGTCGCGGCAGCGCCTGCGGCCCTCGCTCGGGGAGTCCAGTCACATCGTCTGCCCGCGCTGCGTCGGCATCGGCAGCATCCGCAGCGTCGAGTCGATGACGCTCGCGGTGCTGCGCCTGATCGGCGAGGAGCTGCGCAAGGACCGCACTGCGCGCGTGATCGCGCAGGTGCCGGTCGCCGTCGCCACCTATCTCATCAACGAGAAGCGCGAGTGGTTGCGCACCCTCGAGGACAAGAGCGAAGCGGAGCTCATCGTAGTACCGAATGAGAACATCCAGACGCCCGAGTACTCGATCAGGCGCGTGCGCCACGACGAGATGGACCTGCCCGAGCACCGCCAGGCGACCTACCTCATGCCGAGCGCGCCGGAGATCACCGAGCCCGGCATTGCCCAGGACAAGAAGCCGCAGTCGGAGGCTCCAGCCGTGGCCACGCTGCTGCCGGCCACCGCCGCGCCCGGTGGCGTTCCCCCCGCGGCGCTCGCGGCGGCGCGCGGCCAGGCAGACGAACAACCGGCACAGGTTGGCTTCTGGGCGCGCCTCAAGCGACTGTTGGCGGGCGAGCCGGTGGCTGCCGAGCCGGCACCGCCGGCGAGCGCGGCATCCCCGGCACGCGCTCCGCGCCGCGATGGTGGGCCGCGCCGCGACGGCCGCGCTGAGCATTCGCGCCATCCGCGCTACGCCGATGGCTCGCGGCGCGATCGTGGTGACGGCCGCCGTGGCGATGGCCGCGATCGGGATCGCAACCGCGACGGCCGGGACCGTGATCGTAATCGCGACCCGGGTCGCAGACCCGAGCGCTTCGCCGAGCGCGGCGTCCCCAACCGCGGCGAACCCGCTCAGCAGCCTGCGGATGCTTCTGTGCGCCCGGACTCCAGCGCTGCGGCGCCCTCCTCGGCCGCAGCGGGCGAGGCGCGCCCGGATCGTCCGGAGCGCACCGACCGTCCCGAGCGCGGCGGACGTGGCCGGCGCGGGCGCCGTCGCGGCCGGCGCGGCGGCGGTGGTGGTGCGCGCGAGGGTGGCACCGCACAGCCCGCGGTCGGACAGACGGCAGAGCGCGAAGCGCCGCTGACACCGGCGGCGGAACCGAATGCGCCCGCGCCAGATCGGGAGGCGCGCGAGCCACCTCCGGTGCGCGAATTTCACGCCGAGCCGAGTGAACCGCCGGCGCGGCACGAACCGGCGACGATTGCGCATTTCGAGCCGCAACCTAAGGTGGACGCCCCGAACAAACCCTACGTCGTGTGGTCGTCCGCACCGCCGCCGGAAAAGACTACCGAGCGAGGTACGGAGGAGTAGACCTCAGGCCGCGCGGCTGCGCTGGCGCAGGTGTGCGAGCAGGCCTCGTGCGGCCGCCTCGATGAGGTCGAGCACCTCCTCGAAGCCGTTGGGCCCGCCGTAGTAGGGGTCCGGAACCTCCTCCAGACCCGCCTCCGGAGCAAACTCGAGGAACAGCCGCAGCCGCTCCTGCGCGGCCGGCGGCGCGCGCCGGCGGATCACCTGCAGGTTCTCGCGATCCATCGCCAGAATCAGATCGAAGCGCTCGAAGTCGCCAGGCTCGACAATGCGCGCGCGCAACCCCGAGAGGTCGTATCCGCGGCGGGCGGCAGCCTGGCGCGTGCGCGGATCGGGGGGTTCGCCGACGTGGTATCCGGCCGTGCCAGCCGAGTCCACCTCGATGGTCAGCTCGGGCGCCTCGCGCGCCGCGAGCATGCGCAGCACGCCCGCGGCAGTCGGCGAGCGGCAGATGTTGCCGAGACAGACGAACAGAATTTTCACATCGGCACTTACGAATATAACTTGATGATCACGTGTCTTATTGTGTCTATACACGTCCAGGGCTGTCCACTACCTTGACGCAACAAGGTGTATCCCGGATACACTCCCGGACGCGAAATGTTGTCGGATCGCCGAATACGCGCCCTCAAGCCCGCGCACTGCGATAAGTGGTACGGCGACGGCAATGGATTGTACTTGCGCGTGCGTGCCACGGGAGGCCGCTCCTGGGTACTACGGCGCAAGCGCGGCGGTCATGTCGAAGTCATCACCGTGGGCGCGTGGCCCGCGCTCGGACTCGCCCAAGCGCGCCAGAAGGTCGGCGCTCTCGCCGGCAAGGACGTGTCCACGCTCACTCTGGGCGCGTTACTTGATGCCTGGCACACGGACATCGTGCGAAGAACCTATCGGCGGCCGCGTGACGTCCGCGGCTACATCGACCGGCTCGACCCGTCGCTAAAGGCTACAAAGCTGCGCAATCTGGAGCGCGTCGATGTACGGCACGCGCTGCGCCGCTATGCCGAGGAGCGCGGGCCCATCGCCGCGAATCGTGCCTTGTCGATCCTGAAAACCGCGCTGCGCTTCGCCGTCGACGCGGGCTATCTGCAGATCTCTCCCGTCGATCGCCTGTCCAGCGAGCTTATCGGCGGCGCGGAAGTCTCGCGCGACCGGGTGCTGACCGATGAGGAGCTGCGCCGGCTCTGGCGAAGCACCTCTCCCCACACGCCGCTGTTGCGCTTCCTGCTTCTGACCGGACAACGGATCGGTGAGGCGCAGCGTGCGGCCTGGTCGCACGTGCTCGGCGGCCGCTGGCGCATCCCGAAGGAACACTCGAAAAATCATCGCGCCCACTGGGTCGCGCTCTCGCGTCAAGCGCTCGGGGTGCTGCGCGCCCAGGATCAGTCCCGCGAGCGCATCTTCGGGACGGCTACGGACACCGGTGTACAGGCGTGGCTGCGCCGCTGGTGCGAGCGCGAGCGGATCTCACCGGCATTCCGCCCGCATGACCTGCGCCGCACCTGCGCAACGCGCCTCAACACGCTCGGGGTGCTGCCGCATGTGGTCGAGAAGATTCTGAACCACACGATGCAGGGCGTGATGGCGGTCTACAACCGGGCCGACTACGAAGCGGAGCGCATCGAGGCCATCCAGCGGTGGGCCGACGACGTCGATCGCATTCTCGGCCAATCAGCGCAGCCCAATGAAGCTCAACGCGTCACTGCACCAAGACACACGCGCGGTGGAGCGGTTTGAGGTCACAGATTGTGTCCTCAAAACGTGCCGCACCGTGGAGTGTCTTGCGGATAACTTGGCGCGAGTAAAGGACGGGTACCAAGCCCATGACAAAGTCGATCACTCCTGTCCGGGGTGAACGCATCATCCGCGCTATCCTTGTGCTGCGCGGCCAGCGCGTCATCCTTGATCGCGACCTCGCCGCGATCTATGGCGTGAGCACCGGACGCCTCAATGAAGCCGTAAAGCGAAACGCTGAACGGTTTCCAGAGGACTTCATGTTCCGCCTCTCGCGGGCCGAGCATGCAGGTTTGATATCGCAAATTGCGATATCAAAACCCGGACGCGGCGGCCGCCGCAAACTGCCCTGGGCCTTCACCGAGCACGGTGCCATCCAGGCTGCCAACGTCCTTAACTCCCCGCGGGCGATCGCGATGGGGGTCTATGTCGTGCGTGCCTTCGTGCAACTTCGAGAGGTCTTGGCCGCCAATAAGGACCTCGCGCGCAAGCTTGTGGCGCTCGAGCGCTCGCTTCTTGCCCTGGACTTGAGGACTCAGCGGCGGTTCAAGGAAGTGTACGAGACCATCCGCGCCCTGATGGACACGCCGGCACCCAAACGCCGCGGCATCGGCTTCACCGCCGATCTCGATGAGAAGTGACAACTTGAGATCGCAATTTGCGATATCAAGTGTCGGGAACGATTTGTGTGACAAGAGCAGCCGCGAGGCTATCCTGCACTCGAGCTCGCTCCGATCCTCGTGTCACACACGGCCGAGAGCACCGAGGCCTTCGCCAACGATTGTTAGATGTCGTTACGGTCATCTGCTCCGGGCGTCGATTCGTTGGGTTCGAAGTACGACTCGCCCGTCGGAAAGTAAAAGTCATACGTTTGGCTAAGCTTCCTTAGCATTGGCTCAACGTCCGCGGCCAGGTGTAAGGCTTGTAAAAAGATCGGCGCCCTGAATGTCGGTCATATTCTCGAATAGGCCGTCCCAGGAAAGTGGACAAGCCGCAACGTTGTCTTGTTGCCAATAGGGACAACCAACGCGGATCACGAGTTCGCGGCGTTCGGAAGTGCCCTTCTGGCAGTACAGCAGGCGTCGCTCGGCGATGATCTCTTGCACGGCTTCTCCAAACGGCATCTAACTTTGCTTGAGCCACCAATCAGGCGGCTCGGAGGAGCCCTGCGGGACTGGTGTATCCCGGAGTGTATCCCGGACCACCTATCTCATTGATCCCGCTCGGCAAAATAAATGCTGCCGAGACAGACGAACAGAATCCGCACGGACTCTATCTTACCGTACGCTGTAGCCGCGGCCCTCGAGGCAGGCGCCCATCGCGCGCTGATAATCCGCGCGCTTGGGCTCGGCCTGCTCCGGCGGCACACCGCCGGCGGGCTGGGTCGGGTCGAACCCGGTCTGCGTCGACGCCCACTTGTGACACTCGTACTTGTCATTGGCCTGCTGATCCGCGGCCTGACCGTTCTGCGGATAGATGTACAGATCCTCTCCCGGCGGCGCCGCGCTCGGCGGTGGCTGGGTGCTCACGGCCTGATCATTCGGGGGCTCTACGACCTCGTAGCCATTTTCGCCGTCGCGCCACATGTAGTAGGTGTCGTTGGCGTAGTAATACGGCAGCCCGCCAACCCACACCGTGTTGTAAAACGGCGGCAGCACCGGAACGAACACGCCGATGGGGGCCGCCACGACCACGAAGCTCGGGCCACGCGGCGCGTACCACACGCCACCCGAGTAATAGAAGCGACCGCCCGGGTGGTTGACAATGAAGGGCCTGCCGGGCACCTCGCGCGCGAATCCGCCCCGGTCGGGGTAGTAGTGGTTGTGGCCGTGGCGCGCATCGAAGTGCTCGGCACGCGCGCCTCCATGGCGCTCATCCGCCCGCACCGCCGTCGCGGTGAGTGCCAGCGCCAGCGCCACGATCACCGCACCGCACGCGCCTGCGAAGACTCTCTTCATGAGCTCACCGTACACTGTAACCGCGCGCATCCAGGCAGGCGCCGATGGCGCGCCGGTAGTTCGCCGCCTTCTGCTCCTGTACGGCGGCCTGGCGCCGATCGTTCACGACCACCGTGCGCGCCTCCTGGGCGTTGGCAGCGTCAGCGGCGTTGCCGATCGCACCGCCCACCACCGCGCCCGCCAGCGCGCCGGTGGCAGCTTCCCACGGCCGGGAGATCGCCGCGCCGATGATGGCGCCGGTCACCGCGCCCACCGCGGTGCCGGTTCCCGGAGGCGGGCCGGCCGATACGACACGCACGCGCTCGTGCGGCGGCACACCGGGAGCACTCGGATCAAAGCCGGTCTGCTGCGTCGCCCACTGGCTGCACTCGTAGTGGTCGCGATCCTGCTGCTGCGGCGTCTGGTCGTGCAGTGGATACGCATAGACATCCGGAGTCGGTGCCGGCGGCGCCTCGTTGTACGCGCGCTGCACCGGCCGGGGCGGCGGCTGCGCCACACAACCTGCCAGAGCCAGGCCGGCCAGGGACATCGCTGCCACCCAGGGCAGGTGGATGCTCGTTTGGGTTCGGTTCATGATCGGGTTACCTTGAAGCGCACAGCTTCTGTAAGGAACGCTGATTGCGGGCTAGCGGTTGACAGTTCAAGACCTGAGCCAACACAGCGAATTTGACGCCATCACAGCCGGCAAGTTCCGGCGGCCGCGGAGCCTTGAGCGCGCGGCGCCGTGCCGCTGGCGCCGACTGTGAACAATTGTCAAGGCGTCCTGCGCCTGCACACACCCCGCAAGTGTAGCGCTTCAGCGCGCCTGCGAAGTAATCAGCGCCCTGACATGCTCGAGATCTGCGAGCGTGTTCACGTCCGGACCGGGGGGCTCGAGGGCCTCGGCGATCCAGACAGCCAAGCCGTGTTCCAGCGCGCGCAACTGCTCGAGTTTCTCGCGCGCCTCGAGCGCACCCGGGGGTAGCTGCGCGAGGCGCAGCAGCGCGCCCACGCGGTAGGCGTAGATGCCGACGTGGCGGCGCGCGCCACCGCAATCGCGCTGACTGGCAAGGTCCGCGGGCGCGCTGTCGCGATTCCACGGAATCGGCGCGCGGCTGAAGTACAGTGCGCGCCCCGATGCGTCGGTCACGACCTTCACCGCGTTAGGATCCAGCAACTCCTGCACGGAAGCGATCGGGGTCGCGAGCGTGCCGACATCCGCCTGCGGGTGCGCCTGCAGCACCGCAGCCACCTGGCCAATGAGCGCCGGGGGAATGAGCGGTTCATCGGCCTGAACGTTCACCACGACCTCATCCTGCAGCCAACGACGCGTGCGCGCGACCTCGGCGATGCGATCGGTGCCGGAGGCGTGGGTGCTGGCGGTCAGCAGCGCCTCGGCACCGAAGGAGTGGGCGGCGCTGACGATGCGCTCATCGTCGGTGGCGATCAGCACTTCGCGCGCCCCGGCGGCGCAGGCACGTTCGTACACCCACTGCAGCATGGGCTTGCCGCCGATCGGGCGCAGCACCTTGCCCGCAAGCCGCGCCGAGGCATGACGCGCGGGTATCACCACCTTGAACACGCAGCGCTTCCGCTCAGCGATCGAGCAGCGGATCGTCGGCGGCGAGCTGGCGCGCCTCTTCCTCCAGCATCACCGGCACCGCGTCGCGGATCGGATAGGCGAGCCGATCCATGCGGCATACCAGCACCTGCGCCTCGCGCTGGAACTTGAGCGGCCCCTTGCACACCGGACAGGCGAGTATCTCGAGCAGGCGTGCATCCATCAGATCTGACCTCCCGCGACGCTGGCGGGGCGTACTTTCGCCAGCACACGCGCCAGCAACTCGTGCGCCTCGCGCGCGCCGAACTGCGCGGCGACCGGGACATACCACAGCCGCGGGTCGGCGAACGCCAGGCATTTTACGGCATCTTTCTCGGTCATGAGCACCGGCAAGCCGTCGGCGAACGCCAGCTCCGCCGGCACGAAGCGGTGGTGGTCGGCGAAGGCGTGCTCGATGACCTCGATGCCGTGCGCGCGCAGCTCGCCGAAGAAGCGCGCCGGATTGCCGATCCCGGCGATGGCGTGCAGGCGCTGTCCGGAAAACCCCTGCAGCGCGCGCGGGGGCTCCAGTCCGTCGAGCCGCAGCGCCTCCTGTGCTACCAGGCGCATTTCCAGCGCCGGGGAGCTGCGCAACGCTGCCGTGAGCGAACCGTGCTCAGGCGCGCCGTTCATCACCACCGCATCAGGTTGCGGCAACCGCTCGAGCGGCTCACGCAGCGGGCCTGCCGGCAGCACCCGGCCGTTGCCGAAGCCGCGCGCGCCGTCGATCACCACGATCTCGCAATCACGACCCAGGCGCAGATGCTGCAATCCGTCGTCCGCCAGCACGACATCCACACCTGCCGCCACCAGCGCGCGCGCACCGGCGACGCGATCCCTGGCGACGACGGTCGGGCAGGCGGTGCGGCGCGCGATGATCAGCGGCTCATCGCCGACCTGCCGCCAGTCGGAAGTCGAGTGCACGGCGCGCGCTGCGGCGCCGCGGCGGCCGTAACCGCGCGAGACGATGCCCACCTTCAGTCCCTGGGCGAGCAGCTGGCGTGCGAGCCAGATGGTGAGCGGGGTCTTGCCGGTGCCGCCAACCGTGAGATTGCCGATCACCACCACCGGCTTGCCGGCGCGCTCGGTGCGCACCCAGCCCGAGACATAGGCGCGGCGGCGCGCGCACATCATTGCGCCATACAACCCGGCGAGCGGCGTGAGAAGCGAGGGGCGCGCGCGCTCGCGATACCAGGCTTCCGTGAGGCGCTGCTCCATCGCCCTAAGCCCCGTCAGGCCGAGAACTGCAGGCGGTGCAGCTGCGCGTACAGACCGCCGTGCGCCAGCAGTTGCAGGTGCGTGCCGCTCTCGGCGATCGTGCCCGCATCGAGCACGATGATCCGGTCGGCCTGCTCCACGGTGGACAGGCGGTGGGCGATGATGAAAGTGGTGCGGTGGAGCAAAAGCTGCGCC
>DATKEZ010000190.1:0-9785 GCA_035511775.1 Steroidobacteraceae bacterium
GATTTTCTCATCAGCGGCGGGACCGTCTATGACGGCTCGGGAGACGCACCCTTCATCGGCGATGTGGCCATCAGGGGCGATCGCCTGGCTTACGTCGGACCGCATGCGCCCGGGGCGGCGCGCGAACGGATTGATGCGCACAGCAAGGCGGTGGCGCCGGGCTTCATCAACATGCTGGCGCATCCGGAGGAATCGCTGCTCGCGGACGGGCGTGCGCTGAGTGACCTGCGCCAGGGGGTGACGCTCGAAGTGCTGGGCGAGGACTCGATGGGGCCGCTGACCGCGCCAATGAAGCGCCTCGCAACCCGGCGGCAGGCGGACATTCGCTACACCATCGACCGCATTCAGGATCACTGGACCTACGAGCGTCCGCAGCAACTGGCGACCGGTGTGGATGATGTGTGGGTGAACGGGGTGCGGGCGCTGCGGCATGGCGAGGCCACCGGCGCGGCCAGCGGTCGGGCGGTGCGCGGACGCGCCTGGACCGGCGCGGTGGGCGGGGGCTGTCGCGCCGGCGCGCGCGAGTGGACCTGGAGCCGGTGAAGGATTCGCCGCTCCAGCCGCCGTTCTCGATGATCGACACCGGGCGCGGAGCGGCAGGCGCAGCGCCGCGCGACCGCTGGTACGTGCTGGCGGTCCTGACGGTGGTGTACGCGCTCAACATCGCGGACCGCTTCTCGATCTCCACGGTCCTCGAACCCATCCGGCAGGAGTTCCGGCTCACCGACACCGGCATCGGCCTGCTCACCGGCTGGGCGCTGGCGATGTTCTACGTGACGGTCGGAATCCCGGTCGCCGCGCTCGCCGATCGCGCCAACCGCCGTAACATACTCGCGCTCGCGCTCGCCGTCTGGTCCGGGATGACGGCCACGTGCGGTGTCGCTCAGAACTACTGGCAGCTGTTGCTGGCGCGCTTCGGAGTCGGCATAGGCGAGGCCGGCGGCACGCCGCCTTCGACCTCGATGCTCGCCGACAAGTTTCCCCCGGCGAGCCGCCCCATGGCCAACACCATCTACGCGCTCGGTACCTGTCTGGGGGCGGCGCTCGGCTCGCTGGTGGCCGGGGCGGTCGCCGAGCGCAGCGGGTGGCGGGCGGCGTTTCTGGTGCTCGGGATTCCGGGGCTGCTGGTCGCGCTGCTGGTGTGGTCGACGGTGCGTGAGCCGCGCCGCGGCCAGCTCGATTCCAGCGCTGCGGGAGGGCAGCCCGTTACGCTGCGGACGACGCTGCGTTTCATCGCCCGACAGCGCTCCGCAGTTCACCTGATCCTGGGAGGCTCGGTGGCGACCTTGTGGAGCTGGGGACTGATGTGGTGGACGCCCGCCTTCCTGCAACGCTCGCATCACATGACGGTGGGCGAGGCCGGCCAGCTCCTCGGGCCCATGCATTTGATCGCGGGCACGGCGGGTACCTTGCTCGCCGCGTGGCTCGTGGGCCGGCGCTCGGCGGCGGATCCGCGCTACGTGACACGCCTGCTCGGCTGGGTCACGGCGCTGACCACCGTTCCCTCCATCATTCTCTATTGGGTGCTGTCGGAGAGGGCGGCGACCGCGCTGCTGTGGATCTTCGTGCCGTCGGTGTACTTCTATATCGGGCCGATACTGGGACTGCTGCAGAACGTGATGCCGGCCAACATGCGCGCCACGGCGTGCGCGATTCTGCTGTTCACCGCCAACGCCGCGAATCTCATCCTGGCGCCGGGTATCATCGGCTGGCTGAGCGACTGGTTTGCCGCCTCCTTCGGCGCCGGATCGGAGTCGTTGCGCTGGGCGCTGCTCTTGCTCGCGCCCACCGGGTTCTGGGCCGCGTGGCACTTGCGGACCAGCGGCGCCACCATCCGCGAGGACGAGGCGCGCGCAAGTTGAGCGCGGGGCCCGTTGAGCACGCGACCAATGAGTGCGGCTGCCGATCAGCCGCCGCCGCAGCCGGCTGTCACGCACGCAGCAATGTGCGGCTGATTCAGGGTGTCCTTGTATTGCTGCACGGCGGCGTCCGATCGCCCTGGCAGACGTGGCCGGGCGTCGCAACGGCGCGCCGGAGTTTTCGCCTCACAGCGGATACAGCCCGCGCACTCGTGCGAACAGGCGCGTGAGCCCGAACAAGGCGTCACAACTGGGCGTTGCAACCCCGACACGCTGACCGATTTCATGCACCGCGCCGATGAGTGCGTCGAGCTCGAGCGGACGCAGCGCTTCGACATCCTGCAGCATGGAGGTCTTGAAGGCGCCGAGCTTGCGGGTCACGGCATAGCGGTCCTGCGGTGATTCACGCACCTCGCAGCCGATGCGGGCGCCGATGGCGGCGGCCTCGGCCATGGCGCGGGAGCACAAGGCACGCACCAGCTCATCGTCGAGCACCTGCTCCGTGGTCGCTCCCGTGAGCGCCGAGACCGGATTCATGGTCATGTTGCCCCACAGCTTGTACCAGACGTCGTAGCGGATGCGCTGCGAGCAGGTCACTTCGAATCCGGCACGCGTGAGCAGCTCCCCGAGCGTGCCCACGCGCGCGGAACTCCCGCCGGCGGGTTCGCCGATGATCAGACCCCGTCCCATGCGGTGCAGCGTGATGCCCGGTGCGGCGGTGGCGGCACTCGCGTGCACCACGCAGCCGATGACTTGCCGCCCGGGTATCGCCGCGGCGATGCCACCGCCCGGATCGACGCTCTCGAGCGGGCGTGTCCCGAGGGCGGCGATCCCGTCGCTGAACCACCACGGCACGCCGTTCATCGCGGGCAGCACCAGGGTGTGCGCCGCGATCAGGGGCGCAAGGGTGGGCGCGAGGGCCGGCAGTGCCTGGCCCTTGACCGTGACGATGACCAGATCCTGGGGTCCGAGGGCGCGCGGGTCGTCGCTCGCCGTGGCCGCGGGCGCCTGCAGCAGTGTGGCGCCCTCCTGCAGCCTCCAGCCGTGATCGCGCAGGGCCACGAGTGTCGCGCCGCGCGCCAGCGCCGCCACGCTCACCTCGCCGGCGGCCGCGAGGCGCGTACCGAGGAAGCCGCCGATGGCCCCCGCGCCGACTACACAGACTCTCAACACAGGGCTTGCGGCGCTGGCAATCTGGTCGGGGGGCCGTCAGCCCATGTGCAGACCACCATTCAAGGAGAAATCCGCACCGGTGGCGAACCCGGACTCATTGCTCACCAGCCAGGCGACGATGGAGGCGATCTCTTCCGGCTCTCCCAGCCGCTTGACCGGGATGCCGCTGACGATTCTTTCCAGCCGGTCCGGTTTGATGGCCCGTACCATGTCAGTGCCGATATACCCGGGCGACACGGTGTTGACGGTGACGCCGCGCGCCGCGACCTCCTGGGCCAGTGCCATGGTGAAGCCATGGATGCCCGCCTTGGCGGTCGAGTAATTGGTCTGACCGAACTGGCCGCGCTGACCGTTCACCGATGAGATGTTGACGATCCGGCCCCAGCTGCGCACCAGCATGCCGTCGATCACCTGCTTGGTGACGTGGAACAGCGAGTTTAGATTGGTCTCGATGACCGCGTGCCAGGCCTCGTTGGTCATCTTCTGGAACATGCCATCGCGGGTGATGCCTGCATTGTTGACCAGGATGTCGATCTCGCCCACTTCGGCGCGCGCGGTATCGAAGGCGCGCTTGGTCGAGTCCCAATCCGAGACGTTGCCCTCGGAGGCGTGGATGTTACAGCCCTCAGCGCGCATCTCGGCCAGCCAGCGATCCTTGCGCGGCGAGCCCGGGCCGCAGCCGGCGATGACCGTATGACCATCCTTGCACAGGCGCCGGCAGATGGCCGTGCCGATGCCTCCCATACCGCCGGTGACGTAAGCGATGCGTGTCGGCTGCGATCCCATGGCTGTCCCCTTGCAGATCAGTGCGCTGATTTTTAGTCGCGTTCTGAAAACGACGCAAGTACGCGAATGACCTCACCGTCACGGCGCGACTCGTCGCAAGCCCTGCGCGCCGATCGGGCCCCTTCCAATCTCCCAGCCAGATCAGCCAGTTGCGCGCGGGAGGCTGAGTCCCACGCGGTCGAAGATCCGCCGACGCGACACGTGCAGGAGCGCCTGGCTTGCCGTTCGGCTTGCGGCAAGCCGATCCGGGAAGCATGCTGGATCGGATGGAGCTGGCGGCCGAACAATGCGACGTGGCCGTGATCGGCGGCGGCCCGGCGGGCAGCACTGCCGCGGCTCTTCTGGCCCGCCGCGGTCACCGAGTGATTGCGCTGGAGAAGGCGCATCATCCGCGCTTCCACATCGGCGAGTCGCTGCTGCCGATGAATCTGCCCATATTCGAGCGGCTCGGCGTGCTGGAGAAGGTGCGCGCGCTGGGGGTGTACAAGCGCGGCGCGGATTTCGAGGCCGACAACGAGCAGGGCTATAACACCTTCGCCTTTGATCGTGCAATCGGCGGCAGTCCGCCGCACGCCTATCAGGTGTGGCGGCAGGACTTTGACAAGATGCTGTTCGAGCACGCGCGCGAGTGTGGTGCGAGCGCGCGCGAGGGCCATGAGGCGCTAAGCATCGAGCAGCGAGGTCCGCGTGAGACGCGACTCGAGGTACGCACCGATGAGGGCCGCAGTTACCCGCTTCAGGCGCGCTACCTGGTCGATGCGAGCGGCCGCGATACCTTCCTGTCAGCGAAAAAAAAGCTGCGACGCAAGAACAACCGGCATCAGAGCGCGGCGATCTTCGGCCACTTCCGCGGCGCGGATGCGCGCCAGGGCGCGGACGCGGGCAACATCAGCATGTACCGGTTCGAGCACGGCTGGATGTGGATGATCCCGCTGCCCGGGGGTGTGATGAGCGTGGGCGCGGTATGCTGGCCGGATTATCTGAAGCAGCGCAAGGGCCGCACGCTGGAGTTCCTGCTGGACACGCTGAAACGCAACCCCGCCCTGTGGCAGCGTGTCAAGGACGCCGAGCTGATCGGCGACGAGGTGCGCGTCACCGGCAACTATTCCTATGACTCGACGCAGATGGGCGGACCGGGCTGGGTCCTGGTGGGGGATGCGTTCGCATTCATCGACCCGGTGTTTTCCTCCGGCGTTTATCTGGCCATGAGCGGTGCGGAGCAGGCGGCGCAGGTCGTGGACGCGGCGTTGCGCGAGCCGGCCACCGAGAGGAGGCTGCTGCGCAAGCTGGAAAAGCGCCAGCGCACCGGCATGGATCGATTCTCGTTTTTTATCTACCGCTTCAATGGCCCGATAATGCGCCAGATGTTCAGCCATCCGAATAATACCTGGCAGTTGGAGCAGAGCGTGATCTCGATGCTCGCCGGCGACCTGTTCGATACGCCGAAGGTGCTGCGGCGCCTGCGACTGTTCAAGCTGGTCTATGCGATCAACGGCATGCGGGATTGGCGGCGCTGGCGCGCCGGCCACAACTATCGGCTGGCCCAGGCGCGCGCGCAGTTCACCGGCGGCAACACCCCGTTGGACAAGTCCTGAGGCGGATCATTTCGCCGCAGAGCTCAGCGTCGACCTGAAGACCACGCCGTCCTTCATCACGAATCCCACGTTCTTCAGTACATTGACATCCTCGAGTGGATCGCCCGCCACCGCGATCAGGTCCGCGTACGCTCCGGGTGCAACCACCCCCAGCTCTGCGCGCTCGCCGAGGAGCTCTGCCGCCCGCGACGTGGCGGACTGAATCGCCTGCATCGGTGTCATCCCGAACTCAACCTCGCGGGCAAACTCCTGGGCGATCGGATCGGACCATACGAAGCCGCCGACGTCGGTTCCGAAAGCTATCCTGACGCCGGCGCGCAACGCTTTCTGGAACGAGACGCCATGGACGGCGACGCGCTTGCGGTCGCGCATTCCAGTCGGTGTGTCCGCCGGATCGTGATCGTAATAATAGACAGCCAGCGTGGGGACCAGCCACGTGCCTTGTTTGACCATCTGCGCGATCTGCGCGTCGTTCAGCTCCAGACCGTGCTCGATGGAGTCACAACCGCCATCCAGGGCTCGCTGCAGGCCCGGCCCGTTGTAGGCGTGGCAGGCGACCTTGCGGCGCCAGCCGTGCGCCTCGTCCACGATGGCCTTGAGCTCCTCGACCGTCAGGGTGGGTTGCGAAACGAGCGCCCCCTGCTCATCGACCCAGGAGCGGTGCGTCATGTACACCTTGATCCAGTCCGCGCCGTGGTCCAGCTGCTCGCGTGCAGCCTTGCGCGCCTCGACGGGGCCATCGATCAGCTGCGCTCCTTTCGGCACTACGATTTCGGGCGCATATCCTTCCAGGTTGTAGCCGCCGGTCGTCGAGATCGAGCGCGTCGATACGAACATTCGCGGCCCCGGAATGTAGCCCTCGTTGATCGCCTGTTTGATTCCGACGTCGCCGTATCCCGCGCCCTCGGTCTCGACATCGCGAATCGTCGTGAACCCCTGTTCCAGCGCACGCCGCGCTGCCACGATCGCGCGCGCCACGCGGTAGGACGCGGGGAACTTCAGCAATTGCACATCGTAACCGCCGGCGGCGGGCACTTCGCCCTGTAGAAAAATATGAGTGTGACAATCGATGAGACCCGGAAGAACGGTAGCGGCGCCCAGATCGATCACTTGCGCCCCTGCAGGCGGTGGGTGCGTCCCCGCCGTGTAGACCTCGACGATACGGTTGCCGCGGATCACTATCTGCGGATCTCGCCGCGGCTGTGCGCTCGTGCCATCGATGAGCGATCGGGCGCGGACAATCACCGTGTGTGTCGATATGCTGGCGGCTGGCGTCGCAGTTGAATCCTGCGCGATGCACAGGCGTGTGATGCATAAGGCCATGGCGCCGAGGCAACCCATGGGACGCATGCAGACACTCCCCGTTTTAGAGTGGCCCGGTTAGCTGCGGGCCGTTTTGGAGCGGCCCATATGATGCCCGCCGACAGGGTATTCGCAAAGCAGTGCCGGCGAAGGACCGCCCTGCGGCTTGTTCAGCGGGCGTCCAACATCGCACCGGCGGGTGATCATTCGCGCACGTAACTTCCGGGCGCCTCCTCGAGCGCTGCGCCGGCGGCGGCGGGCAGGGCGCGGGCGGGTTGTCGTTTCGCGGTGGAATGCTCGACCAGCCAGTGCTGCCAGGCCGGCCACCACGAGCCCTCCAGCGGCGGCGCGCTCTTCAGCCACTCATCCGGTGACAGCCTGTCAGTGGGGTTGGACCAGGTGAGCATGCGGTGCCGGCGCCGCGGGTGCACCGGGCCGCTGACGATGCCGGCGTTGTGACCGCCGCTCGTCAGGAGAAAGGTGTAATCGGAGCTGCGCGTCATATCGCGCACCTTGTACACCGAGCGCCACGGAGCCACGTGGTCGGTCTCAGTTCCGACCACGAACATGGGCGCACGCAGCGCGGACAGATCGACCCGCTCACCGGCGACGGTGAACTCTCCGCGCGCCAGCTCGTTCTTGAGGTACAGCCGCTCCAGATACTCGCTGTGCATGCGCCAGGGCATGCGCGTGCCGTCGGCGTTCCAGGCCATGAGATCGTTGAGCTTGGGGCGTTCGCCACGCATGTACTGATCGACCGCCGGCTTCCACAGCAGGTCGCGCGAGCGCAGCAGGGCGAATGCCGCTCCCATGCGCTCGCTCTCGAGCACCCCTGACTTCTCCATCATCGCCTCGAGCATGGCGATCTGGCTCGGCGTGATGAACACCGACAGCTCTCCGGGTTCGCTGAAGTCAGTCTGGGCAGCGAGCAGAGTCAAGGAAGCGAACGGCTTGTCACCCGCCCGGGTGAGCGCCGCCGCGGCGATCGCCAGCAGCGTGCCGCCGATGCAATAGCCGACCGCGTGCACCTTGCGCTGCGGGATGAGGCGCCGCACCTGCGCCAGCGCATCCAGGAACCCGAGCTGCAGATAGTCGTCCATGCCCAGCTCGCGGTCCGCGGCGCCCGGGTTCTTCCAGGAGATCATGAATACCGTATGACCTTTCTCGACCAGGTAGCGCACCAGGGAATTGCGCGGCGACAGGTCGAGAACGTAGTACTTCATGATCCACGCCGGGGTGATCAGGATAGGCTCGGCGTACACCTCGGGCGTTTGCGGCGTGTACTGCAGCAGCTCGATGAGCCGGTTGCGGAACACCACCTTGCCGGGCGTCACCGCCACCTCCCTGCCCACTTCGAACTGCTCGGTTCCGGCCGCGCGCGCGCCGCTCACCGCACGCTGCGCGTCCTCGAGCCAGTTCTTCAGTCCGCGGATGAGATTCTGGCCCGATTCCGCGGCGGTCTTGTTGAGCAGCTCGGGATTGGTTTGCAGGAAATTCGCCGGCGAGGCGGCCTCGAGCAGCAGTCGCCCGGCGAAATTCAGCCGCGACAGCTCCGGGTCTGGCGCTGCCGGCGGCTGCAGGGCCTGTTGCCACCAGGAGGCCCAGTTGGCGTAGGTGCGTGCGTAGGCGTTGAAAGGCCAGACGTTCCAGGAGGCATCGCTGAAGCCCAGCTCTTCATGCCCCGGGGCGAGCGGCGTGCCGCCGGCGGCGCGCGCCATGAACTGCCAGCTGTCGAGGAGCCTCTCGTAGGCGCTGCGCGCCAGCTGCGCCTGGCGCGGCGGTTGAGTGGCGAGCTTCAGGTACCACTCCCACCAGGCGTTGAGGTAATCATCCGGAGCGAGCCCTCCGGTGAGCGCCGCGAGCTGAGCGCGCAGGTGGCGCTCGATCTGCGCCTTCAGGGGCGCTCTGACAGCCTCGGCAGCCGGGGGAGCCTCGCGTGCGCCGGCGCTGCTGCGCGCCCTGGGTGCTGCCCGGCGTGTGCGGGTCCGGGCATTGGCTTTCTTCTTCGCGTGGACGGTCAAGGCGGTCTCCTCAAAACGCACACCCGGGAGCATCTGCCCCCGGGTGTGGGATACCGCCAAGATATCAGGCCGCTTTCCGTGCGGGCACTGCCTTCGCGGCGATTTCGCTTCCCAGCTGGGTGAAGCGGCTCTGGATCTCGGACGTCACCGTCGCGAACTCCTCGGCGCGCGCACGCAGCTTGTCCACCAACTGGGTGGTGAGCTCGGTGTGCTTGCTGACCAGCTCGCTGGCGTCGGTGGCGCTGAACGCAACGCTCACGCGCGCCAGGCCGCTCTCGAGCACGTCGCCGGCAACGGCGTACTGCAGCCGCGCCAGGCGCTCGAGGGTCTTGAAGCCTTCCTGCTGCGCCTTGAGAACCGGCGCAAACGCCTCACGGGCGGCGGCAAACATCGTGGTGGGGTCGAAAGTGCGGTCGATCATGGTCGTTTCTCCGGTGCGCTGTGATCCAATGGCGAGCATTGTACACTAGTTTGTATGCACTGCAAGAGAAACATCAATGTCCCAGGTCGAGTCGGATATCATTAATATAAGTTATTAATATATAAAATATTTATACGGTATCATGGCAGTGATAAAGGTGCGGTCTGCGGGTATAGTTTTTGCGTTGCACTTAAGGACCCATCACATGCGCAGGCCGCCGTCGACCTCAAGGCAGCGCCCCGTGAACAGCTCGTTCTCGAATATGAAGCCGACCGCGTGCGCGATCTCCTCCGGCTCACCCAGGCGCCCGAGCGGTATGGGTGAGGTCATCCTCGCCAGCGCCTCGGGCTTCATGCTCTCGACCATGGGGGTGCGAGTGAACCCCGGGGCGACCGCGCCCACGCGGATGCCGTGGCGCGCCAGCTCCTTCGCCCACACCACGGTCATTGCTGCGACGCCCGCCTTGGCCGCGGTGTAATTGGTCTGACCGATATTACCGGCGCGCGAGATGCTCGAGACGTTGACGATCACGCCGCCGAGGGCGCGGTTGATCATGCGCAGCGCCGCTTCGCGCGCGCACAGGAACACCCCGGTGAGATTCACGTCGATGACCGACTGCCACTGCGCG
>DATKEZ010000191.1:0-5802 GCA_035511775.1 Steroidobacteraceae bacterium
ATCCAGGCCGCACGTCGCGCCAGCAGAGCCGAGCGGGCCAGGCGATTCAGAATCAGGTAGCGGTAGGTGCGCGCCTCGGCGCAGTAGCGCGCGTGAAAGTGCGCCGGCACCGTTGCGGCCCAGGACACACTCACGTCCGCCGGCAGCTCGCTGTTGGCGCCGAGAACCCAGCCGCGCGTGCTGCGGGTCGCGCCCGTGTCGAAGTGCGCAACCTGCCCGTGCGCGTGCACCCCGGCATCGGTGCGCCCCGCGCACACCAGAGTGAGCGGCTCGGCCGCGACGCGGCTGAGGGCGGTTTGGGTGATGTGCTGGATGGTCGGCAGGCGCTCCTGCGCCTGCCAGCCTGCGTAGGCGCTGCCGTCGTACTCAATCCCGACGGCAATGCGCGGCATGCCTATGAAACGGCCGCAGGCCGTTTCAGCCAATCAACCAGGAAGCGACTCCATCAGACGCTGCGCTTCCTGTTTCTGCGCCGCCGAGCCCTCGGCGAGCACTTCCTCGAGAATGTTGCGCGCACCGTCTGGATCGCCCATGTCCATGTAGGCACGAGCCAGATCGAGTTTCGTGCCGACTTCACTCATGGTCACCGGCTCAAGGTCCGGCAGTGCCAGGTCCTCCGAGGACAGCCTCTGCGTGGCCGCGAACGCGGTGTCCGGCACCGTCGCGGTGCCCACGTCGAGGTCCAGCCCGCCGCCGTTGGCGGCGTGCGTGCCGGTGGCGCCGCCGACGTCGAGGTCCACACCTCCGCTGTGCACCGCCGGGTGCGTCCCGGTCGAATTCCCCAGATCGACATCCACTTCCTGCGCGCCGAGCGCCGCGAGCCGCGAGGTCGCCGAGCTGTCCGGCACGGCACTGGTTTGCGTGAGCGCCGCCTCGAGCTCGTCATGATCGAATTGCCAGGCGCCGCTCTCCTCGCCGCGGCGCTGCTGCGCGTCCCGCATGACCTGGCGCGAGTGCTCGTCCAGGCCCGCGACCAGCGTCGGGGCATCGGGGCTTGAAGCCGCCGCGAGGCCGGGCTGATCCACGGTGTCGACCTGCCCCACGTCCAGCCCGAGATCATCGATGGCCAGTTCCGCGGTCTGCTCGCTGGCGCTTTGCCTGAGCGCCGACTCGAGTTTCTGCCGTATGGTGGGGTTCTCCTGGGTCGTGGCGATCGTGGGCTGCTCCACGGTCGGACCCTCCATCTCCGCGGTGCTGCCGAGGCTCGCGTCATGGCGCATGCGGGCCGTCATCTGGCGCGTCGTGCCGGTGGTGCTGAGGAAGGAGCTCTCGGCCAATTCGGCGTTGCTGTCGGTGACGTTGGTGGGCGATTCCGACGTGCGGTCACCCATGGCGGCGCCGAGGTCCAGATCCACTCTCTGGGTCGCCTCGCCCGCGATCGGCTCGCCCATGAGGTCGAAGTCCACGCGGCTCTGACCGCCTTCCAGGTCAAGATCAACGCCCCCGGCCGTCGCACCGCTCACCGCGCCGGCGCCTGAGAACAGCGAATCCTCGGGCGCGAGCTGCTTGCCCATGATGAGGATCTTCTCCCACTCTCCGGGCGCCGCCTCGCCACGGCTGTCCGCGAGCTCGCGCGCGGCTGTCAGGAACTGGTCCTTGTTGCCCCACACGAAGAACACTTCGAGGAGCTTGAGTCTCAGATCGCGGCGCGCGGGTTCGCGGCTGATGGCAATGCGGATCAGATCCGCGGCCTGGTCGTACAGGCCGTACGCCATGTGGAAGTCAGCTTCGGCGAGCGGGTCGCCCTGGTCGAGGTTGATCGCCGTCTCGCTGCTGATCGTGTCATCGCTCGCCACATGCCGCGCCGCGGGCGCAGCTTGCGCCCCTCCGGCGGGGAAGCGCGGCCGCTCCTGCGTCCCGGTTTCCTCCACCAGGAAAGCGGGCTCGGGGCTCGCGGCCGCCTGCATGGGCTGCGCGGATCCAAAGCCGCGGCCGGGTGCGAAGCTCACCGTGTCCGAGGACGCCACCCCCAGGCGGCCCAGGGAGTCATCGAACTGCGCCGCGCGGCGTGAGCGCACGATCCTCGAGGCCGCAACCCCGACCAGCACCAGGAGCAGCAGCCCGATCTGCCACCAGTAGCCCTTGAGGGTGTCAAACAGCGAGCCACCGGCGGCAGGCGGTGCCGGCGTCGGCGCAGGCTTCGCGCTCTGCGGCGGCGGCGGGGCTTCGGTGGCCGTCTGGGGCGGTTTCTCTTCGGGGATGGGCGGCGGCGGAGCCGGCTGGGCTACGGGAGCTTGCTCGGCAGGGGCCTGCGCTGCGGGAGGCGGCGCGGGTGCCGGCCGGGCCGCCTCGCGAGGCGGTGGCGGCGCAGGCGGTGCGGGCTGGGCCTGCTTGGCCGCCAGCGTCTCCTGCATACGCGCCAGATCCGCGTTCTTCAGCTCCAGCAGGCGTTTGGATTCAGCGAGCTGCCCTTCCAGATCGTGCACGCGGCCCTGGAGCTGGCCGACCTCGGCGCTTGGGGCGGCTCCGGGCGTGGCGCCCACGGAAGGCGACTCCGAGGGCGTCACCAGCTTCAGCCGCCCGGGCCGCTCGCCCGAGGGCGCAGCCGCGGCGCCGGTGCTGGAGCGCCACGCGGCGTACTGGCGCTGAATCTCCGCCCCCGCTTCGCTGGGGGACACCGCCGCGGCCTGCGCGGCGTCCGGGATACGCAGCACTGCGCCGGCGTGCAGCACGTTCATGTTCTTTTCGAAGGCGCGCGGGTTCGCCTGGTAGATGGCAACCATCCAGCTGTGGGTGCGGGGAGTATTGGCGCTGGTCCCGGCCGTGCTGCTGGCGATGGCCGACAACGTCTCGCCGCGCTGGACGACGTGCAGCGACTCACCGTCCGCTTCCCTGCCGGCGGCGCTCGCGCGTGCCGGGGGTGCGCCGCTCGCCGCGCTCGTTTCGGGCGCCGCGGCCGCGGGCGGCGGGTCGCCGGCGCGTGCGATCGCACCTTCGCGGCTGCCTGCGCCGGTCGCCGGTGCGCTCACCGGTGAGCCCGCCGCGGCCGACTGGCCGGGGGTGTACACGGGCGGATCGAGCAGCATGGTGTATTCGCGCACCAGGTGGCCTCGCGCCCAGTTCACTTCCACCAGCAGCGTGATAAAGGGCTCGGAAATCGCGTCCGTGGACCTGAGCTTGAGCATCTGGCGGCCGTCCGGCGCGCGCACCGTGCGCACCTGCACGCCGGCGAGGTAGGCGGGCCAGTCGAGGCCATAGCGGGCGAAGGTCTCGCGCGAGGCAAGCTGTGCAGTTACGGTATTGGCTTCATCGGGCGCGACGTCGACGAGCTCGACTTCCGCGTCCAGTGGCGCGTTGAGCGGCGAGAGGAGACGGATGTCTCCCATACCCAAGGCAAGCGCCGCCGTCGGCAAGGCCAGCAGCAATGCCAGCGCCCGGCTTGAGCGTTTGGCGACCATCAGGGCACCCCAAAAAGCATTATTGGACCAAATGTCCTGTTGAAACAAGAGGATGGGGCATAGGATGTGGGCCCCCCGTGAAAATCACGGCAATATAACTTAAATAGGGCGTTGCGCCAAAGCCTCGGCGATCTGAACGCTGTTCGTGGCGGCCCCTTTGCGCACATTATCCGCGACAATCCATAAGTTAAGTCCTCGATCCGGGGCGAGATATTCCCGGATTCGCCCGACATAAACTGTGTCGCGTTTCGCTGCCTCGGTAGCCGCCGTGGGGTACCCGCCCGCCCGGCGCTCGTCCATGACTGTGACGCCGGGCGCTTTGCGCAGTAGTTCACGCGCCTGCTCGGCACTCAACGGGCGGCGCGTCTGGATGTGCACCGCCTCGGAGTGCCCGTAAAACACCGGCACCTGCACCGCCGTAGCATTCACGCGCAGCGCCGCGTCCCCGAGGATCTTGCGGGTCTCCCACACGAGCTTCATCTCCTCGCGCGTGTAGCCGTTGTCCTGGAAGCTGTCGATGTGGGGCACGCAGTTGAAGGCGATCTGCCCGATCCCCGCATCCGCTGCCAGCCCCTTGCCGCTGAGCGCGTCGGTGGACTGTCGCGCCAGCTCCTCCAGCGCCGCGCGACCCGCGCCGGATACCGACTGGTAGGTCGCCACCTCGATGCCCTCGATGCCGGCCGCGTCATACAGGGGCTTGAGCACCAGCACCATCTGGATGGTGCAGCAGCTGGGGTTCGCGACGATGCCGCGAGTGCCCACGCCCGCGAGGGCGTGCGGGTTCACCTCCGGTACCACCAGCGGCACGTCCTCCTGGTAGCTGAACTCGGAGCTGCTGTCGATGACGAGGCAGCCGGCCGCCACGGCGCGGGGCACGTACTCGCGCGACACCTGCGCGCCGGCGCAGAACAGCGCGAAGTCGCACTGCGCGAAATCGAAGTCCGCCAGCTCCTGCACCGGGTAGCGGCGCCCGCGCAAGCTCACGCTGCGGCCGAGCGAGCGCTCGCTGGCGAGCGCGTGCAGTTGCGAGACCGGAAAATCGCGCTCCTCGAGCACCGTGATCAGGGTCTCGCCGATGAGGCCGGTGGCGCCGATCACGGCGACTCTGAACCGTCTGTCCATGCGCGCTGAGGCGGCCGCGGCGCTCAGGCGCGCGACGCCGCGGTGATGTCGGGCGTCGTTGACTTCACGTCCGCGTTCTGTGCGCGCTGGCGCAGGTAATGGTCCATGAGGACGATGGCGAGCATGGCCTCCGCGATCGGCGTCGCCCGCAGGCCCACACACGGGTCGTGGCGGCCGGTGGTCACGATCTCGACCGCGTTGCCGTCGATGTCGATGGTGCTGCCGGGCACCTGGATACTGGAGGTGGGCTTGAGCGTCAGGTGAGCGATCACGTCCTGGCCGGAGGAGATGCCGCCCAGCACCCCGCCCGCATGGTTGCTGCGAAAGCCCGTGGGGGTGAGCTCGTCGCGGTGCTCGCTGCCGCGCTGGGCCGCGGCGCGCGTGCCGGCTCCGATCTCCACGGCCTTCACGGCGTTGATGCTCATGAGGGCGTGGGCGATGTCCGCGTCCAGCCGGTCGAACACCGGTTCACCCAGTCCCGCGGGCACCCCGCTCGCCACCACCGTGACGCGCGCGCCGATCGAATCCCCGGCGCCGCGCACCTTCCAGATCAGCTCCTCGAGCTCGGCGATGCGCGCGGGGTCCGGACAGAAGAACGGATTCTGGTACGCGAATGCGGGATCCACCGGCTCGAGCAGCAGCGACCCGACCTGACTCAGGTATCCGTAGATGCGCACGCCGAGGCGCGCGCCGAGGTAGCGGCGCGCAATCGCACCCGCGGCGGTGCGCATCACCGTCTCGCGCGCCGACGAGCGCCCACCGCCGCGGTAGTCGCGCACCCCGTATTTCTGCTGATAGGTATAGTCAGCGTGTCCGGGACGGAAGCGATCCTTGATCTTGTCGTAGTCGCGCGAGCGCGCGTCGGTGTTATCGATGAGGATGCCGATCGGGGTGCCGGTCGTGCGTCCTTCAAACACCCCCGAGAGGATGCGCACCTGGTCGGCCTCGCGGCGCTGACTGACGAAATGCGACGTGCCGCTGCGACGGCGGTCGACGTCCTGCTGCAGATCCGCCTCGCTGAGCTGCAGTCCCGGGGGGCAGCCGTCGACGATGCAACCCATGGCGGGCCCGTGGCTCTCGCCGAAGGTGGTCACCGTGAACAGCCTGCCGATGGTGTTGCCGGACATGTTTTGCCCGCAAGCATGCCGGTCTTGCAGCGGACTGGCCAGTCCCACTTAGCGCGCCGGCAGTTGCTCGCGCGCGAGCAGGAACACCCCGCCCCCGCCGCGCTCGAATTCAAGCCACACGAAGGGCAGACGGCGGAATGCCCGTCGCACCGCAC
>DATKEZ010000192.1:0-1101 GCA_035511775.1 Steroidobacteraceae bacterium
ATGCAGCCGACGATCGTGATCAGCCAGCCGGGCACGGCGTTCAGCCCATAGGGGGCGAGCGAGGCCGGCAGCAGGAAGATGCCGACGCCGATCGTGTTGCCCACGACCAGCGCGGTGCACATGAGCACACCCAGCGCGCGCGGCTGCTCGGCAGTGGTCGCTGACATGCCTCGCTCCCTCAGACCGACGCCAGCGCTTCCTTGAGCGCCGGCTCGAGCAGAGTCAGGGCTTCGTCCACATGGGCGCGGCTGATCATGAGCGGTGGAATGAAGCGCACGGTGCTCACGCCGCAGGAGAGTAGCAGCAGCCCGTGGTGGAAGGCGCGCGTCAGCACCGCTTCGCACAGCTTTTTCGCGGGCGTGCGGCTCGCCCGGTCGGTGACCAGCTCCATGCCGATCATGAGGCCCTTGCCGCGCACCTCGCCGATGCAGGGGAAGCGCTGCTGCAGCTCGCGCAGGCGCCCGAGGAAGTACTCGCCGACCGCCGCCGCGTTGGCCGCGTACTCGCGCTCCACCAGCTCGAGCGTCGCCAGCGCCGCCGCGCAACACAGCGGATTGCCGCCGAAGGTGTTGCCATGCGCGCCGCGTTTCCACTTTTCCATGTGAGTGCGGCGCGCCACCACGAGTCCCATCGGCAGCCCCGAGGCGAGACCCTTGGCAAGGGTCATGATGTCCGGCGACACGCCCCAGTGCTGGCTGGCGAACATCTTGCCGCTGCGCCCGATGCCGCATTGCACCTCATCGAAGATGAGGAGAATTCCGTGGCGATCGCACAGCGCGCGCAGGCCCGGGAGGAAGCCGTCGGGTGGCACGAGGTAGCCGCCCTCGCCCTGGATCGGCTCGACCACGATCGCGGCGACTTCGGCCGGCGGGAGGTTGGCCTGGAAGAGCATCTCGATGTAGTCGAGGACCGCGCGGCCCTGGTCGCTTCCTGCGAACAGCGGCCGGTAGGGGTTGGGGTAGGGCACGTGGGTCACGCCCGGCATGGCGGGGAAGAAGCCCGCCTGCTGCGTGACCTTGCTCGAGGTGAAGGCAAGCGAGCCCATGGTGCGGCCGTGAAAGCCGCCGAGAAAGCCGATGAAGCGCGGCCGGCCGGTCACGT
>DATKEZ010000193.1:0-4170 GCA_035511775.1 Steroidobacteraceae bacterium
CCGGAGTCGTAGCTGAGGGTGTCGGTCGCCCTCACCTCGTTGTCCAGGAGGCTCTCTCCATCGGGCGCGCCGGCGCCGCCGGAAGTGCGCACGATGTCGCGCTGCTCGCTGGTGGTGCGCTGGGTGAGGCTGCCATCGACATTGACGACAAATGAAAAATCGATCCTCAGCGGATAGCTGAAGTGCTGCTCGCGCGTGCTCAGCGTGGAGCCCGCGCGCGTGCTGACGCGGGAATCGACCGTGGTCGCCTGCTGCACATCCTGGATGTCGGTGCTGGGACTGACGTCGAACTCCTGCCGGTTGAGGAAGCTCACGGTCTGCTCGAGGGTGGTCTGCACTCGGCCGTGCGAGGTATCGACGTAGCCACTGATGGCGAACTCACGCCTGGAGGACACCGAGATTGTGCCGGTATAGGTCGGGCCGCTCGGGTTGACCTGGATGTGCTGCGCGACCACCGGCGCGGGCGCGCCGGTGAGCGTGCTGCTCAACAGGCCGCCCGTCACGCGCCGTGCGCCGTGGTCCGTATAGAGGAGCAGATTTGCCGTGGCGAGGAAGTAACTGTCGGCGTTGTAGACGCTGACTCCCAGCACGTGGGGATTGCCGTCGGCCAGCACTGCGGCGAACGGGGTGAGGTCGACCCGGTAGGGCCTGAAGTCGAGGGTCTGCACGCCCGGGATCGGCTCCCACAGGTACGGGTCGAGACCGCCGGTGTAGATCCACGGATATACCGGTGCCACCCCGGCGGGCTGCCCGTCGATCGTCACCTCGGTCTCGCGCAACGGCGTATTTCCGCAGCTCTGCAGGTGCACGGCCTGATCGTCGGGCACGCAGAAGTACCAGAATTCGTCGTTCGACTGGCTCTGCGCGATGATATCCAGATAGGCGCGTTCCACGTTGGTGGGAAGAGTCAGTGTCTGGGTGATCTGGCTGGCGGTGCCGTTGAGCGTGCCGGCATCACCGCCCGGGCCGTTGACCGGCACCACCAGGTCGGGCGTGCGCGGCGCGCGCTTCTCACCGGATAGAGGATAGAACTCTAGCGCGGCGTTCGCATAGATGATGCCGTTGTAGGTCACTCCCCCCGAGACCCCGACGAAGTTGCCGATGTTGGCTTCGCCGCTCTGCGCGGAGGTGAAGATCGCTGTCAGGTCCGTGACGTCACGCTCCACGTGCCACGAGGGGCTCAACGCGGCGCGCGGCTCGGCCGTGGTTCCGTAATAGATGCTGGCGTGGCCCAGGTAGAAGGCCGCGGTACGGTCAAACTGGCGTCCGGCGGTAACGGTGAAGTCTGCCGTGAAGACCACCCGGGCCCACGGTCCCGGGCAGCCCGACGGCGGCGCATAGCCGAAGGTCTTGGGAGTGAAGTCGGCGAAGCGCAGATTCTGGAACAGCTGCACCACGCAGGCTGGCGCATGCGGCCGGGAGACGGGGGGCTCGGCGCTGATCGGGTTCGACGAGCCGACCTGAGGTGAGGACGGCACCGGCACCACCTGGGCCTGTGCCGCCAGGGCCCCGCCGAACAGCAGGCACACGAGCGCGACCGGAGCGCGTCGCTCCTCGGGAAAGCGGGTGTGTGTTGTAGACATCCTGGCCTCCTGCCGCACGCCCTGACTCACCGCCGCGCTACGGGGACTTGCGCAGCGCCGCCTGCCCCTTGCGGCCCGGGCGCTTGCGGCGCGCGAGCGCGCGGCGTGGGCTCGCCTCATCGCCAGCGACGGCGCCCCCGTTGCCGGCTGCGCCGCGGCGCGCGTCCGCGGCGGCGCTGGCCGTCACATCGAGCCCCTGCAGGTACTTGCGAAAAGCGCGCCCGAGCTCCGGGTGACCGAGCGCGTATTCGACCGTCGCCTGCAGGTAACCGAGCTTGCTGCCGCAGTCATAGCGCTTGCCGCTGAAGCGATAGGCGTACACCGCCTCCTCACGCATCAGCCCGGCGATGCCGTCGGTGAGCTGAATCTCGCCACCGGCCCTGGAGCTGAGCTTCTCCAGGTGCTCGAAGATCGCCGGAGCCAGCACATAGCGGCCGACCACGGCAAGGTTCGAGGGCGCCTCGGCGGGCTTGGGCTTCTCGACGATGCTGCGCACCCGGCTGGTCACCGCGTGGTCGGCCTCCACCGCGACGATGCCGTACTTCTCGGTGTCCTGGCGCGGCACCACCTGCACCCCGATGACGCTGGCGCGCTTGGCCTCGTAGACCTGCGCCATCTGTGCCAGGCAGGCGACGTCGCTGCGAATCAGATCGTCCGCGAGGTGCACGAAGAATGGCTCGGCGCCCACCGCCGGCTGCGCGCACAGCACCGCATGACCCAGGCCCAGCGGCGCCGGCTGCCGGATGTAGATGCAGGAGGCGTAGGAGGGCAAGACGCTGCGCAGCTGGTTGAGCAGATCGCTCTTGCCCTGCCGCTCGAGCATCAGCTCGAGCTCCTGGTCGGAGTCGAAATGATCCTCGATGGCCCGCTTGGAGGCGCCGGTAATGAACACCAGGCGCTGCGCGCCCGCGGCGAGCGCTTCCTCGACCGCGTACTGGATCAGCGGCTTGTCGACCACCGGCAGCATTTCCTTCGGACTCGCCTTGGTCGCGGGCAGAAAGCGCGTGCCGCGCCCGGCCACCGGAAACACGGCGGTGCGGATGGCCGACTTCGAGCTGCTCCTCATCCAGATTCTCCGCAGGCCTGCCGGCCCGGGCAGGCAAGTCTAGCCGCTGCGCTACGCGCCCTCATCACGGCCGTGGCCTCAGGAGGGCCTGGCGGTGGCGGTCTGATCGGTGCGCTCGGCCCACTTGAAGACTGCCGGTCGCATGCTGTCCCAGGAGCGGCATTTCGGGCAGCGCCAGTACCACCCGACGCTGTTGAGCCCGCAATCATCGCACTGGTAGCGGCCGCCGGCGTCGCCGATGCGGGTCAGCAGAGCGCCGAGGGAGCTCGCCTCGGCCGACGACTCCACGCCCACGCCGAACTCCGCGGCAATGCCCGGAAGCTGCGCCACGTCCGCGGGCGGCATCGAGGTGGCGAGCAGCCATGCCAGCTGTCGCGGAGTGAGCCGGCCGCTGTGTCGCAGCCGCGCGCACAGCTCAGTCAACATATCGGCGCGCCCGGTCTGGCGGGCGATGGCGAGCACCGAGGGAATGATCTCGAGCGCAAGGCCTGGCGCCATCTCGAGCGCATGCAGGTACAGGAGCAGCGCGGCGGCGGCATCCCCGGCCCCCTCGCTGATGCGCGCGCTGAGGATGTCCGCGCGCGGCAGCGCCGGCTGATGAGTGCGGGCCTGGCGCAGCAGAGTGCGCGCGCGCTCACTGTCGCCCTGCACCAGGGCGTATTCGGCGAGCTCACACAGGTAGTGGGCCGCGATCCGCCCGCGCTCGAGCTGCACCGCGGGGGGCAGCTCGTGAAACACCTTGAGCGCCTTGGCCCAGTCGCCCTGGGTCTCGTAGATGCCTACCAGGGTGTCGAGCGCGGCGTGACGATATTCGCGCGAGGCGGCGAGCTCCTCGAGCACGCGCTCGGCTCGATCCATGAGTCCCGCGCTCTGATAGTCCAGCGCCAGTGCGAACGCCGCCTTGTCGCGCAGCCCGGTGCCGCCGTGATCGCGCAGGTGCGAATGGATGGCGATCGCACGATCCACCTCGCCGCGGCGCCGGAAGAGGCTCCCGAGCGCGAACTGGATCTCGGCGGCATCGCCGTCGGCCTCGGCCATGCGGGCGAAGATCTCCGCGGCGTGGTCGAAACGGTCGTTGATCAGATGATCGAGGCCGACGTAGTAGTCGCGGGGCAGGCGCACGGTACGTGCTGCGCCGTTACGGCGGCCGAGAAAATAAGCGGCGAGACCGACCAGAACGAAGGCCAGCGCCAGCAGCAGTGGAGGCAGCTCGAACACTTGGCTGACGATATCAGGTCCGCGCCGGCGGTGCGCCTCGCTCAGTCACGGATCGGCCGGTCGGCCCCGTCGTTCACCCGCTCGCGCAGATCCTTGCCGGGCTTGAAGTGCGGGACGTGCTTGCCCGAGAGCGCCACCGCCTCGCCGGTCTTGGGATTGCGTCCCTGGCGCGGCGGCCGGAAGTGCAGCGAGAAGCTGCCGAAGCCGCGGATCTCGATGCGCTCCCCCTGCGAGAGCGCATCGCTCATGATCTCCAGAATCTGCTTCAGCGCGAGCTCCACGTCCTTCGCCGGCAGGTGCTTC
>DATKEZ010000194.1:0-37030 GCA_035511775.1 Steroidobacteraceae bacterium
TAAGTCCGTCATCGATTCCAAACACCGCGAGTGCCGCGAGACACCGATGCCGGTGCTCGGGGCCGCGGTCGGCAGGCAGCAGCACCCCGGGAAGCGCCACTCCATAGCGCTCGCCGTGCGCCTCGGCCTCGACCACCCAGCGCGCCAGCTGCGCAAGGCGCGCCTCGGTGTCCAGATGGGTCAGTTGCGCGAAGTCGAACAGGTGCAACTCCGATCCCGCCGGGCTGTACTCCTTTATCAGCAGCGGCGCCTCGCGCGCGTAAGCCTTCCAGTCGACCTGGCGCGGCGAGTCCCCGTCGCGAAACGGCCGCAGCCCCTGCCACTCGTCCGCGTCCGAGCCGCCGCGGGAGCGCGCGCCGCTCTTGTGCCCGCCGTGCGCGGGCATGGGGAGCGCGCCGTGGGGCCGCGGATAGATCATCATCTCGATCGGCGTGTGCACCCAGGTCCAGGCGCGGAAGAGCCCGAAGGGATGCGCGGTTGCGAGGCGCAGCCGATCGATGCGTACGATGCCGCGTGTGGGGGCGGGCAGCGGCAGCTCGAGCCGCCGCCGCTCGTGCGCCGGCAGATCCACGGCGACCGCCGCCATGTCCGCTACGGTGGCCTCGACGCCCGCCCGGGCGAGGCTCGCCGGGTTGGCGAGCATGAGGTGCACGGCGCCGGTAGTGCGTGCGAACACCGAGGGCGCCGCGGCCGCGATCACCTCGATGCCGAGCAGATTGCGGTGGCACTGCTGCATCGCCACCAGCGCAAACGCGCTCAGCGAGAACGTCAGGAACAGCGCGAGACTGTTGCCGTAGTTGAGTCCGGCGATCAGCATGAGAAACAGCAGCAGGCCGAACGCCACTCCGGCGCCGGTCGGCAGGATGTAGAGCCTGCGCCGCTCGAGCGTGACCGGCAGCACATCCGCACCCTGGCGGCGGCGCATCCAGGCGTGCACGCGCGCGCGCATCAGGGCTGGGAACGGTGCGAGCGGGTTCCAGCGGCGCCGGTTCGGGTCGGATTGAAGCCGGGCCGCCACCTCAGGGGGGCACTGGCACTGCCCGGATGATTTCGCGGGCGAGCGCGTCACCGTCGCCGCCGCCGGCGGGGTCGCGCCTCTCGAGCCGGTGCGCGACCACCGCCGGAAGCACGGCCTGCACGTCCTCGGGCAGCACCGCCGGGCGGCCCGCCAGGTAGGTCCACGCCTGCGCGGCGCGCAGCAGACCCTGGCCGGCGCGCGGCGAGAGTCCGAGTTTCAGATCCGAGCGCTCGCGGGTGCGCGCGATCAGCGCCTGGGTGTAATCGAGCAGCGCATCGGCGACGTGCACGGCGCGCACGACGCGCTGCACGCGCAGCACGGCCGCGGCAGACAGCGCCGGGGCAATGCGCGACAGCAGCTCACGGCGCTCAGCGCCGCGCAGCAGCTCGCGCTCGTGCGCGGCGTCGGGATATCCGAGCGTCACCCGCATGAGGAAGCGGTCGAGCTGTGATTCGGGCAGGGCGTAGGTGCCGAGCTGCTCGTGCGGATTCTGGGTGGCGACCACGAAGAACGGTTCGGGCAGCGGGTAGGTGGTGCCGTCGGCGCTCACCTGGCGCTCCTCCATCGCTTCCAGCAGCGCGCTTTGCGTGCGGGGGCTGGCGCGGTTCACCTCGTCCGCGAGCAGCAGCTGGGTGAAGATCGGACCCTGGCGGAAGTTGAATCGCTGGCTGGCGCGATCGAAGATCGACACGCCGATGATGTCCGCCGGCAGCAGATCGCTGGTGAACTGCACACGCTGCCAGGCGAGTCCCAGCACGTGGGCGAGCGCGTGCGCGAGCGTGGTCTTGCCCACTCCCGGCACGTCCTCGATCAACAGGTGCCCGCGTGCCAGCAGACAAGCCAGACACAGGCGGATCTGCCCGGGCTTGCCGAGGATCACCGTCTCGAGCGTATCGAGCACGCTCACCAGGGTCTGTGCACCGACCTCCTCTTGAGAGACTGCGCTCACGGGGGCAGGAGCCTCCGCACGCTCTCGAGCTGCACGCCGAGGCTCGCCACGGTGCGCTGCAGTTCCGCGGCGCGCTCGCGCAGGGTGTTTACCACCGCGCTCGGCGCGTTGCGCACGAAGCTGTCGTTGGCGAGCCGGCTCCGCACCCTGGCGAGCTCCTCCTGCTCCCGGGCGATGAGCTTCTCGAGGCGCGCGGCTTCCGCGGCGGCATCGATGAGACCGGCCAGCGGCACGAGAACGGTGAGGGTGCCGACCGGCGCCGGCGCCGACGGCGGCACAGGCTCGCCCGCGCCGAGCACCGTGACGCTCGCCAGGCCCGCCAGACGCTCGAGCCAGGCGCGGTGGCGCACGCTCAAGGCCCGATCCTGCGCCGTGGCGTCCTGCAGCAGCACCGGGATGCGCTTAGCCGGGTTGATGTTCATCTGACTCCTGATCTGGCGCACGCCGAGCACCACCGCCTGAATCCACGCCGTCTCGCGCGCCGCCTCCTCGTCCCACGGGTAGTCGCCCGCGGCGGGGTAGGGCTGCAGCATGACGCTCTCGCCGCCGACGCCGGCGAGCGGCGCCAGGCGTTGCCAGATCTCCTCGGTGATGAACGGCATGAGCGGATGGAGCGCCCGCGGCAGGGCCTCGGCGATGTGCGCGAGCGTGTGCCGGGTGCCGCGGCGCGCCGCCGCCGTGATGGCGTCGGACTGCAGCACCGGCTTCACGAACTCCACATACCAGTCGCAGAAGTCGTACCAGGTGAACTCGTAGAGCGCGCTCGCCGCGAAATCGAAGCGGTAGTCGGCGAGGGCGTTCTCGACGGTCTCGATCGTGCGGCCGAAGCGCGCTCGGATCCAGCGGTCGGCGACCGACAGCTCGACTGGCGCGCTGTCCGCCGCGGGCGCGCCCTCCCCGAGGGTCAGGGTGACGAAGCGCGCGGCATTCCACAGCTTGTTGCAGAACTTGCTGTAGCCCCCGACCCGGGCCAGGTCGAAGCTGATGTCGCGGCTCGGGGAGGCGATCGCGGCGAAGGTGAAGCGCAGCGCGTCGGTCCCATGGGGCGCAATGCCGGCTGGATACTGCTTGCGGGTCGCGCGCTCGATCGCCGGCGCGAGCTGCGGCTGCATGAGCCCGGTGGTGCGCTTCTCGATGAGCTCTTCGAGCGAGATGCCATCGACGATGTCGAGCGGATCGATCACGTTGCCTTTGGACTTGGACATCTTGTCGCCGTGCTCATCGCGGATGAGCCCGGTGATGTAGACGTCGCGGAACGGCACATCACCCATGAACTTCAGTCCCATCATCATCATGCGCGCGACCCAGAAGAAGATGATGTCGAAGCCGGTGACCAGCACGTCTCCCGGGTAGAAGCGCTCGAGCGCGGCGGTGGCGTCGGGCCAGCCGAGCGTCGAGAACGGCCACAAGGCCGAAGAGAACCAGGTATCGAGCACATCCTCGTCCTGCCGCAGGGCTACGCCCGCGCCGATGCGGTGCCGCGCGCGCACCTCGGCTTCATCGCGGCCGACGTAGACGTTGCCGTCGCCGTCGTACCACGCCGGGATGCGATGCCCCCACCACAGCTGCCGGCTCACACACCAGTCCTTGATGTTGCGCATCCACTCGAAATAGGTCCGCGCCCAGTGCTCCGGCACGAAGCGGGTGCGACCCTCTTCTACGGCCGCGATGGCCGGCGCGGCGAGCGCGGCGATCTTCACGAACCACTGGTCGGTGAGATAGGGCTCGAGCACCGCGCCGCTGCGATCCCCGCGCGGCACTACCAGCCGGTGCTTGTCGACGCGCTCGATGAGTCCGCTGGCCTCGAGCTCCGCCAGCACGCGCTTGCGGGCCTCGAAGCGCTCGAGTCCGCGGAAACGCGCCGGTACGATGTCGGCGAGCGTGGCGCGTGGCGTGAAGATGTTGATCAGCGCAAGCTGATGGCGCTGGCCGATGTCGTAGTCGTTGAAATCGTGCGCCGGTGTCACCTTCAGGCACCCGGTGCCGAAGGCCGGGTCGACGTACGCATCGGCGATGACCGGCACGGCACGGTCGGCGAGCGGCACCAGGACCTGCCTGCCGATGAACTCCTGGTAGCGCGGATCCTCCGGATGGACCGCTACCGCGGCGTCGCCGAGTATGGTCTCCGGGCGCGTGGTCGCCACCACCAGCTGACCCCCACCGTCGGCGAGCCGGTAGCGTACGTGCCAGAGCTGCCCATCCTCCTCTTGCGCCTGCACCTCCAGGTCCGACAGCGCGGTGAGCAGTACCGGATCCCAGTTGACCAGGCGCTTGCCGCGATAGATCAACCCTTCAGCGTGCAGCCGCACGAACACCTCGGTCACCGCTCGCGATAGCCCCGGGTCCATGGTGAAGCGCTCGCGCGACCAGTCGACCGAGTCTCCCAGGCGGCGCATCTGGGCGCTGATGGCGCCGCCGGACTGCTCCTTCCACCGCCACACGCGCTCGAGGAAGGCCTCGCGGCCGAGGTCGGTGCGCTTCACGCCCTGGGCGTTCAGCTGCCGCTCGACCACCATCTGCGTGGCGATACCGGCGTGGTCGGTCCCGGGCTGCCACAGGGCCTCGCGGCCGCGCATGCGCTCATAGCGGATGAGCGCGTCCATGAGCGTGTGCTGGAAGGCATGCCCCATGTGCAGCGTGCCGGTCACGTTCGGCGGCGGGATCATGATGCAATAGGGCGCGCCCCGGCCGCCGGGGGCGAACCAGCCGTGAGACTCCCAGCGCTCGTAGATGCGCCGCTCGATGGCCTGCGGCGCGTACACCTTTTCCATTTACGGTCTTGAGATCCCGCGGGAACGTCGGGGGATTATAGCGGCTCAGGAAGCGCCGCCTTCGGGCCCACGGCCGCCGCCGCCGCGCCAGTGCCGCCTTTGTTTAGGTGGCGTGGCGGCGCCGCCGCGTCGGCTGCCGTCGCGGACGGCAGAAGCGCACGTGGCGCAGTTTGCGGTGGTGGCTGGCGCCGTGGCGCGTCAGCGAGCCGCGCGCTGCAGTAGAAAGTCTGCGAGCAGCGGCGTCGGCCGGCCCGTACTGCCCTTCTGCGCACCGCCCTGGTAGGCGGTGCCCGCGACGTCGAGGTGCGCCCATTTGAGTCCCTGGGTGAATTTGCTCAAGAAAGTTGCGGCGGTAATCGCGCCGCCGTCACGCCCGCCGACATTGGCAAAGTCGGCGAAGTTGCTCTTCAGCGCTTCCGCGTACTCCTCGGTCAGCGGCAATTGCCAGCAGCGATCGTCCGCGCGCACCCCGGCCTCCAGCAGCTCGCGTACCAGCTGCTCGTCGTTCCCCATGACACCGGAATGATGGTGCCCGAGCGCGATGACACACGCGCCGGTCAGCGTGGCGACGTCGATCACCGCTTCCGGGTGGAAGCGGCGCGCGTAGTGCAGCGCGTCGCACAGAATGAGCCGCCCTTCGGCATCGGTGTTGAGTATCTCCACTGTCTGTCCGGAAGCGCTGGTAGCGATGTCCCCCGGTTTGACCGCCCTGCCGCCCGGCATGTTCTCCACCGCGCCGATCAGTCCGACCAGGTGCAGCGGCACGCGCAGCGATGCCGCGAAACTGAGGGCGGCGATCACCGCCGCCGCGCCGCTCATGTCGAACTTCATCTCATCCATGCCGGGGGGATCTTTGAGCGAGATGCCGCCGCTGTCGAAAGTAACGCCCTTGCCGACCAGCACGATCGGCGGCTGCGCCTTGCGGGTGCCGCGGTACTCGAGCACGATGAAACGCGGCGCCTGATGGCTGCCCTGCGCAACCGCGAGCAGGCACCCCATCCTCTCGCGCCGCATGGCGGCGGCATCCAGCACCCGCACGCTGAGCGACGCCGAGCGCTTGGCGAGCGCCCGCGCCTGCTCGGCGAGAAACGTCGGCGTGCAGACGTTGGCGGGGAGATTCGCCAGATCACGCTGGATCTGGGCGGCGGCCGCCACCGCCGCGCCATGTGCCAGGCCGCGCTCGGCGGCGGCGGCCTTGCGCACCGGACCGGCCAGCACCTTGGCCAGGGCGGGCGCGGGCGCTTTCTTGCCGGTTTTCAGATCGTTGACGCGGTACAGCGCAGCGCCGGTGAGCTCCGCGACCGCCCGGCCGAAATAGTAGTCATCCAGCTGCTTTGCTTCCGGGCGGTCGATGGCGAGCGCACAGCTGGCGATGCGCGTGCGCGCCAGCGCCGCCGCCGCGGCCGCCCAGGCCTTGCGCCAGCTCCTGCGGTGATAGCTCTTCTTCGCCCCCAGCCCGGTGAGCAGCACGCGCGAGGCCTTGATGCCGGGCAGATCGGCAAGCAGCAGCGTGTCGCCGGCGCGGCCGGCGAAGTCGCCACGTTCGAGCAGAGCTTTCAGCCGGCCCGCGCAGGCGGTATCCACGCCGCGCGCCTCGCCGCTGAGCTCCGCCTCCTCGAACACGCCGAGGACCAGGCAATCCACACCGAGTGTTGCCAAGCCCTTCGTCCAGACCCCGAATTCCATGCCATATCCCCCTGCCGTTGAGGCGGGCGTGCGTTACGATTTACCTTAGTCGCGCCTCGCGAGCGCCGCGCTCCATTTGGTGCTTTATTGAGCGCGTGAGGCGCGGCTACGGCTGCAAGCGATGGCAAGTGTAACTCAAGTGCCCGCCGGGATTGCGGCAGGGGAGCGAGTAGTTAGTTGGGGAATACCCTCGGTCGCTACGTTCTGCGCGAGGTGGTGACGACCTGGCTGGTCGTCACCGCCGTGCTGCTGGTCATTCTGCTGGCGAACCAGCTGGTGGGGGTGCTGGAGCGCGCCGCCGCCAACCAATACCCGCAGGGCGTCGTGCTGGAGCTGATCATCCTGGGGGCGCTGCAGAACCTCTCGCTGCTGCTGCCCGTCGGGCTGCTGCTCGGTGTGGTGCTGGCATTCGGCCGGCTGTACCACGACAGCGAGATGGCGGCGGCGCTGGCGTGCGGGGTCGGGCCTGCGAACCTGTATTTGCCGGTGGCGCTGCTCGCGGCGCTCGGCACGGCGGGGCTGGCGTGGCTCACCCTGGTGCTGGCGCCGGATGCCACCGCGCGCGCGCTCAGTCTGCGCAGCGCGGCGCTGCGCGCCGGGCAGTTTGCGCCGCTGGCGCCCGGGAAGTTTCGCATCTTCAGCGGCGGCAACGCGGTGGTGTACGCGCAGGACATCAATCCAGACGGCACGCTCGCGGATGTGTTCGTGGAGCGCAACCGCGGCGCGCTGGTGGAGGTGGCGCTCGCCGAACGGGCGCGACACACCGTCACGGCGGACGGCATGACGCACATACTCACTCTCTTTGACGGTGAGCGTTTCGAAGGCGTGCCCGGTGGGCCGGAGTTTCGCATCGTGCGCTTCGCCGAGCACGTGGTGCCGGTGCAGGTGCCGGTGATCAGCAGCGACGCGATCAGGAATCTCGAAGCCCGATCCACCGCGAGCCTGCTCGACTCGCGCGATGCCAGCGAACGCGCCGAACTGCATTCGCGCATCGCCATGCCGCTCATGTGCGCGGTGCTGGCGCTGCTCGCCGTGCCGCTGGCGCGCCTCAAGCCGCGCCAGGGCCGCTACGCCCGCGTGTGGGTCGCGGTCGTGATCTTCTTCCTGTATGTCAATCTCATCTCGGTGGGCAAGGTGTGGATCGCGCGTGGCACGATTCCGGAATTCCTCGGCCTGTGGTGGACGCACGCGGCGGTGGTGCTGCTCGCGCTCGTGGTGATCGTGGGGCCGGGACTGAGTAACCGGTTGCGCTACCGGATGCGTGGACTATGAGTTTGCTCGACCGCTACATCGTGCGCGCCATCCTCAGCTCGGTGCTGCTCGTGATGCTGGTGGTGCTGGTGCTCGGCGCGCTGTTCGTGTTCATCGATCAGCAGGATGACATCGGCACCGGCCACTACACGGCACTCGGCGCCTTCTGGTACACGCTGCTCAATCTGCCGCAGCTGGCCTACGAGCTGCTGCCAATCACCGCGCTCATCGGCGCGCTGCTGGGGCTCGGCTCGCTGGCGCGCGGCAGCGAACTGACGGTGGTTCGCGCCAGCGGCGTCTCGATCGCGCGTCTGGCGGGCATGGCGCTGCTGGCCGGGCTGCTGCTGCTGGTCGTCGAGCTGCTGCTGGGCGAGGTGTTCGCCCCGCCGCTGCAACAGGCCGCCCGTGAGCAGAAGGCCTTCAGCAAGCTCAGCAACGTCAGCTTCGGTGGCGGCGGTGGCGCCTGGGTGCGCGACGGCGACCTGATACTGAACGTGGCCGGGCAATACAGCCAACGCCAGTTCGGCAGCATGCAGATCTTCGAGCTGTCGCCGCAGCATCGGCTGATCGCCCTGGGGCACGCCACGCGCGCCACCGCTGGCTCGCGCGGCAGGTGGCTGCTGAGTGACTACACCGAGTCGCGCTTCGCGGACGATGCGGTGACGACCCGCCCGCCCGGGCAGCGCCTGCTGGCATCGAAACTCACCGCGGGGTTCCTCGGTCTCGCCGTCGAGGATCCGAAGCAGCTCACCAGCCGTGCCCTGTGGCGGCTGATCAGCTACTACCGCAGCAATGCGCTGGATACCCGCGAGTACCTGTTCGCGTTCTGGTCGCGTATCGCGCGCACCCTCGCCATCGCCTTCTCGGTGCTGCTGGCGATTCCATTCGTGCTCGGCTCGCTGCGCTCAGCGGGCGCGGGAACGCGCATGATGCTGGGGCTCATTCTCGGCATCAGCTTCTTTCTGCTGCAGCGGCTGATCGAGAGCGGCACGATCGTGTTCGATCTCAATCCGGTGGTGCTCGCCTGGCTGCCGACCGCGCTGCTCGCGGCGGTGACCGTGGGACTGCTGGCCCGCGTGCGCTGAGCACCGGCGCGCCCGGTGCCGGTGCGGCGCTAGGGGTCGTATTCGTCGTGGCGGCGCACCCAGAAGGGACCGCGGCCGGCTTCATCGCGGCCGTTGGGCGTCAGGTCCAGCAGGTTGTAGTCGGTGTTGAGGAGATCGATGCCACGTGCGTAGGCCGAGTAGGTGTGGAACACCTGCTCGTGCTCGTCCTTGAAGAACACGCTCACGCCCTCGCGATCGGTGACCCCGGGATCCTGCCAGGCGTAGTTGTAGAAGGCGCGCTGCGCCTGGAGCTCCTGCGCGCTGAAGGATACGCGATAGTCGAAATTGAAATCGCTGCCGTGCGAAGACATCCATTTGAAGCTCCAGCCCATGCGCTTCTCGTAGGCGGCGAGCTGCGGGTACGGGGCGCGCGACACCGCCACCATGGTGACGTCGCGCTGGTTCAGGTGCACGATCCCGCCGTTGAAGTTGTCGGCCCAGTGCGAGCAGTGTGGGCAGCCGGCATCCCAGTCCGGCGCGAACATGAAGTGGTAGACGATCAGCTGGCGGCGGCCGGCGAACAGCTGGGGCAGGGTCTGCCTGCCGTCCGGTCCCTCGAAGAGGTACTCCCGCGTGACCGCCTCCCACGGCAACTCGCGCCGCAGCGCGCTCAGCTGATCGCGCAGACGCGTGAATTCCTTTTCCTTGGTCAGCAATTGGCGGCGCGCCGCCAGCCACTCCTCGCCCGATACCACGCGGTGGGTCATAGCGGTCCTCCGTAAATGCCGGCCCGGTGTTGTGGCCGGCCGTCGTTGATCGATACCCACGGCAGCTTGTCACCGACCCACAGGTGCATCTGCGGGGCGATGAGCGTCGGATCATCCAGGGTCGCCAGCGTCACGTCGATCTCGGCCGCGCGGGCCTCGTTGTGAAAGGTCAGCGAGGTGCCACAGGCGGCGCAGAATCCGCGCGTGACCCCCGGCGATGAGCGGTAGGCGGTGAGCGCGCCGCGCGTGATGAGGAAGCCCGCACGCGCAAAGGTCCCCCAGGGGACCATGGGCGCACCGGTGGCCCTGCGGCAACTGGCGCAGTGGCAGAAGCACGGGCTGCTCACCTGCCCCGACACCTGGTAGCGCACGCCACCGCACAGGCAGCCGCCGAGATAACAGGTCTCGCCCATGGAGCGACGGTACCACTCGTTGCCTGGCGGAGCCATTGAGTCGACAATCGCGGATCTTTTGTAGCCGGCGCGGGGTCCGCAGATGCGAGAGGCACAGTTCAACGGCGCTGTGGTCGCGGCGCTCATGCTCAGTGCGGTGGGGCAGGCCGCGGATCTGAGGGTGCGTGTCGATGCGCGCGAGGTTGCGCGCCGGCACGTGCATAGCGATCTGACACTCACCGTGCAGGAGGGTCCGCTCACGCTGGTGTTTCCGAAATGGATTCCGGGCGAGCACGGACCGAGCGGGCCGCTCGAGTCCATCGTCGGGCTGACGATTCGCGCCAACGATGCGCCTTTGCCCTGGCGGCGCGACCCGCGCGACATGTACGCGATCAGCGTGACGGTGCCGCGCGGGGCCACGCGCCTCGAAATCGCGCTCGATACCGGCCTGCCGACCGAAGGCGGACACTTCAGCACCGGCTCGACCAGCAGCGAGCAGCTGGCGGTCCTGCCATGGAACGAGCTCGTCCTGCTGCCCAAGGGACGCGACGCGGGCAGCCTGAGTACCGAGGCCACGGTATTCGCGCCGCCCGGGTGGCAGCTCATTTGCGCGCTCGAGCTGCGCCCGCAGGCGGACGGGGGCGTCGAGCTCGAGCCCGCCTCGCTCGCGCGCCTGATCGACTCGCCGCTGCAGATGGGCCGCTACGCGCAGCGCATCGAGCTGCCGGGAGCGGCTCCGTTTCCCGAGCTCAAGCACAGCATATCGCTGGTCGCCGACAGCGCCGCGGCGCTCACGGTGCCGGCAGACTTTGCCGCCGGCTACGGCCGCCTGGTGGAGCAGGCAGGGACTTTGTTCGGGACCCGGATGTACCGCCACTACACCTGGCTCCTGACGCTCTCGGATCACGTGGCGCATTTCGGGCTCGAGCACCACGAGTCCAGCGACGACCGCACCGACGAGAACGCGCTCTCGAAGGCGCCGCTGCGCGAAGGCGTCGCGGAGCTTCTCGCCCACGAGTACGTGCACAGCTGGAACGGCAAGTACCGCCGTCCGGCAGGGCTGCTGAGCCCCGATTACCAGCAACCGATGGATGGCTCGCTGCTGTGGGTGTACGAAGGCCTCACCCAGTTCTGGGGCACGGCGCTGCCGGTGCGCGCCGGCCTGGTCACACCGGAGAGCTACCGCGAAACGCTCGCCGCCCTGGCGGGGACCTTCGACACGCAACCCGGGAACCGCTGGCGGCCCATGGCGGACACCGCGGTGGAGGCGCAGATTCTCTACGGCGCTCCGGATGCCTGGACGCTCAGCCGCCGCAGCGTCGACTTCTACGACGCGTCCGTGTTCCTGTGGCTCAACGTCGACGCCGAGCTGCGCGCGCGCAGCGCCGGGCGTGCCTCACTGGATGATTTCGTCAAGCGCTTCTACGCCGGAGCCGGCGGGGCGCCGGCACTCAAGCCGTACGTGGAAGCGGATGTCTATGCGACGCTGGCGGCGGTCGCGCCCGGGGACTGGCGCGCGCTCATTCGCCGTCACCTCGACACCACCGGTACGCAGGCGCTGCTCGCGGGGCTGCAGAGCGCCGGCTGGCAGCTGAGCTATTCGGCCGCGAAGAATTCCTACCTCGAGACCCGGCAGGAGCGCAGGAAGACCGTCGAGCGCCAATGGTCCATCGGCATCAGGATCAATGACCGGGCCGAGGACAGGGGTACGATCATCGACACCGTCGAGGACCGCGCCGCGGCGCAGGCCGGCGCCGGACCGGGTATGAAGATCATCGGCGTGAACGGTCGCAAGTACTCGGTGGAGGTGCTCGATGCAGCCATTGCTGCGGCGCACGAGACCCGCAGGCCCATCGAGCTCATGGTGGAGAACGGTGACTACTACCGCACGCTCAGCGTGGCGTACTTCGATGGCCCGCGCTACCCGCACCTGACACGCATCGCTGACCGTGCCGACACCCTGGCGGAGGTGCTGAAGGCGCGCACAAACTGAGCCTGGGGCGTGACTGTTGGTGGGGGTGGTGCCGCGGCCTACACTAACCGGCTCGCGGGGCATCGCACAGTTGCTCTGCTCACCAACAGGGGGGAGTCTCATGAGGATCTTAATCTCAGCGCTGCTGCTGGTGCCGGCGGCTGCGCTCGCGAGTAGCGCGTTTGATGGCACGTGGAAGACGAAGATGGACTCGATGAAGACCACCGGCAAGCCGGATGTGTACCTCATCGTGGATGGCACCTACACCTGCTCGAGCTGTAGTCCGGAGGTCAAGGTCAAGGCGGATGGCGTGGATCACAAGGTCACCGGACAGGATTACTACGATACCAAGGCGGTGAAGGTCGTGGACGCGAGGACCGTGGAGATCACCAATAAACTCGCCGGCAAGACGATCGCCACGATCACCGTGAGCGTTTCCGCAGACGGGTCGACGCTGAGCGGCAAGTTCACCGACTACTCGGGATCGAAACCCGCCACCGCCGTGTACACCGAGAAACGCATGGCCGCGGCTGGCGCGGGCGCGCACTCGATGTCCGGCACTTGGCAGCCGGACCAAATGAGCCAGGGGAACGATGCGTTGCGCACCGTCAGCTACGAGATGAAGGGTGACCATTTCAGCATGCACTGGAACGGCCAGAGTTATGACGCGAAGTTCGACGGCAAGGAGTACCCGATTACGGGTGATCCGGGTCACACCGTCGTGTCCCTGAAGAGGATCGACGAGAACACCGTGGAAGAGACCGATCACCGCAAGGGCAAGGTGACCGACGAGATTCGCATCGCCGCCTCCAAGGACGGCAAGACGGTAGACGTGACCGACAAGGACGTCGTGCACGGTCAGACGACGACGTTCACGCTCGAGAAAGAGTGATTGTGCTGCGCGCCGGGAGCCACGAGGCTTCCGGCGCGCTCTGCGCGTGTCGGCTCAGCCGCTTCAGTGGTGGCGGTGCGCGGGGAATAGCCGGCAGTAGATGCAGTCCGCGCCGCTCGGGTTGTCGAGCATGAAGTGGCGCACCCAGTAGCCATCGCCGCGCGAAGCCGCGTGCTCGAAGGTCTGGTTCTCGAGGTCGTGCCCGACCACCTCCACCGCCCCTTCGGTTTCGAGGATCTCGGCTGCGCGCGCCGTTTCGATCGCGCCGCGCGGGTGGACCGCGATGGTAGCCGCGCCGCCCTCGACACGCTCCACCAGCAGTTCCACGAACGGCCGCTCGTCGTCCTCGCTCAGCAGGGTGCGGAAATACTGCACGAACCTCGCGCGCGCCGAGACTGCCGGATGCAGTCCCGCCCGTCCGGGCTCGCAGGACGCCGTCAGCTCGACCCGGTCGGTCGGGAACCCATCACGCACCAGCCGGGTGCGTACGCGCTCCGCGGCCCCGTGCTCGTTGAACACGGCGAGTAACACAGCGCTCATGTCCGTCTCCTGGGCCTGGCTGCCAAGTAAGTGGCTATGCCCACGGAAAAAATTCTACGCCGCGGCCCTGAGCACGTGGATCCCCTGTTTGCCCCGTTTGTCTCTGGGGTGTCTGCCTCACCTATTGCGCCGCAGCATCCGCAAGCGGGGGAGGGTAATTCGCCCCCTCACGCCTTAGGATCCAAGCCCGAGACGACCTCTGGCGATCATGTCGCAGGCGAAGCCCTGAAGAGAGCAAGCCGCGAGAGGGGCGCTACTTCGGGCTGTCCGGCGGGGCGGGTTTGCCGGGCGATGCATCTTTGGACGCCGTGGTGCTCTTCTTCACCGGCGCGGGTGGCTTCTTGAGCAGGTCCTCGAGCGGACGAAAGATGGCCGCGTACTTGTAATCGGGGATCTCGAACTCCCAGCCACCGAGGCGCGCACTGCGCGTCTGCGCCTCCGCCTCGGTTTGCTTGGCGGTGGCGCGTGCGCTCACGGTCACGAGCGAGCGTGCGCCGTCCTTGCGGCCGGCGACGTCGACCTCGAGCCCGTCGAAGGTGCGGAACACGGCGTGCGCCGCAGACGCGGTCGCGGCGGCGCTCGCCTTGCCCACATCATCGAAGCTGAGCGAGCTCAGGGAGCCCGCGATGCCGTTCGCAGCGCCCGGACCGGTCAGCTCGCGCCCCTTGGGGAGCGGGGTCACGGTGAAGTCGGTCTGCTCCTTGCGCTCGCGCGCGGCGCTGAACCCCGGACCCTCGCCGGGTCTTTCCTCGACCTGACGCACGCGCTCGGGCGCCACATCGATCAGCGTGCGGTCGAGCCACGCCTTCGGGTCGGCGTCCACGGTGAGTAACGGCGCCGCGAGCAGAGTCTGTGAGGCGTTGGCGACGCGCACGTATCCGGACTTGGCGCTCGAGGACTTGCCGAGGATGAGCGCCCAGGTTCGCGCGGGTGTGATCACCTCGATGCGGGTCCCGCTGGCCTTGGGGGAGTCGACGTCCTGCACGCCGAGCTGCGGGTAGTTTGCCGGCAAGCGGGTCTTCTCCTCGACGATGTTGAGCGCGCCGAGATCGAGCAGGAGCTTGCGTACCTTGCCCGCATCGGCCGGCCAGCCCCGTTCGCCGACGCTCCAGCCGGCGCCGTCCCTCTTCAGCGTGGTATGCGTGCCGTCGGCCTTACGCAATGCGAGCTCGGTCACGGCATTGACGTGATGCTCGAGCTCCGGCAACACCAGGTCCCCGGCGAGCGTGGCGCGCTCCAGGTGCCGCTGGGACGCGATCCACATGGCGAAGGCAACCAGCGCGAGCCCGGCGATGAGAAGCGCGACGACACGGCGTGCACTCATGGCTCACCTCGAGGGGAGCGCGGCCGGTGCTACTCGCCGCCGGCGGCGCCACCCGGCCAGGAGCAGCGCGACCACGGCGAACAGCGCCGGCACCACGATGATGTTGATGATCTTGAGGGTCGTGCCCAGGCCCTTGATGTCAGCGTCCAGCCCGGCGCGTACGGCGCGCAGTTCCTTGCGGATGCGCAGTTTCTCGGTCTGGAAGTGCTCGATCTCCTGCTCCTGCTCGGGTGTGATGATGAGCGCCGACTGATTGCCGCCCTTGGAGCGCAGCGCGGTGAGCTTGTCTTCCGCTTCGCGCAACTGCTGCTCGAGCTCCTGCTCTTTCGCCCGGAAGCGGTCATCTGCGGCACGCCGCAGTTTTTCCACGCGCTCGAACGGTCGCGTGAACGAGGCGCGGCCGCGCACGCTGATGAGATCGGTGCTGCCGGCGAGATTGTCGAGCGCATTCTGCACCAGGTCGCCATTGCTCGCCCACGCCTGGGCGAGGCGCTGGCCGAAGAAGTTCTGCTCACGCACCCACAGATAATCCGACAGCAGATCGGTGTCGGCAAACACGACCAGACTGAGAGGTCGTGCGGATTCCTTGAGGACACTCTGGCCAGCGGCTGGCGTCACGCCCGCCGGCGGGCCCGCCGGGAAGGCGCTGTGCACGTTGCCGCTGATCCGCGCGGCGATCGTGTAACGTCGGCCGGTGGGCTTGAATCCGTCGCGCAGCGTCGCGGGATCGAACAGCATGCGGAAGCGTGCGACCGGCAGGGCTTGCGCGTCGGTGCTCGACTGCAACAGCGGCTCGAAATGCACTTTCGTGTCCTTGACGGGTTCGAGGTAACCGGCGGTGGCCACGTTGACGTTCGACAGTCCGGCGGTGATCACGTCGGAGGCGGTGAAGCTGCCCTTGTCGAGCCCGAGCACACCCAGGTGCGCGACCGGCGGCTCTCCCTGGCGCATGGTCACCGACAAGGCGTGAGCACGGTCGGCGACTACCTCGCCGGGGTTGAACTGCACGCCCCAGGCGCTCAGCAGTGCGGTGAGGTGCGATGACTTGTCCGCGTCCATGGCTGCCATCGGATTGCCCGCCTCGGCGCCGGACTGATCGGACTGAGCGAGCGGGTCGACGAACGCCAGGATGTGTCCGCCGCGCAGCGCATACTGGTCGATGGCGAATTGGGTAGCTGGGGACAGGTTCTTCGGGTGCACCAGCACCAGCACGTTCACGTCCGGCTCGATGCGCGTCGCGGCCGGCTCGAGCGGCCGCAGGTCAAAGAGCTGCTGCGCTTCGCTGTACACGACCCACGGTTCGCGCATCTGCCCGCTCTGTGGATCGAAGCCCGGGCCCATCGGCAGCGAGGACAGCCAGGCCACCACGGGCTTCCTCGGGTTGGCGAGCTGATAGACGAGCTTGACGACGTCGTACTCGAGGAACTGCTCCTTGTTGGGATCGAAGAACTCGATGGCGGCGCGGCCGTCGGTGGAATTGGTTCCGGCAAGGCCGAAGTAGAACTGCGTACCGGTGGCTCCCACCGGAGTACCGCGCACGCCGAGCTCGGAGGCGCGGTCCTCCTCCTCCGAGAACGGCTGCGGGTCGATCACGTGCAGCCGCAGCCGGCCGCCGGAGCGCGCCGCGAGCTCCTCGAGGAACTCGCGCACCCGCACGCCGTAGGTCTTCAGCTGCGGCAGCTGCGCCGCGGCCTTTTCCGAGAAGAAGAAATACAGGTTGATCGGCTCCTTGATGCTGGCGAGGATCCGGTTGGTTCCCGCCGCGGTGGTGTAGAGACGATTCTGCGTGAGATCCAGCCGCCAGCCGCGCAGCGCGTGGTTGAACAGTATCGTGAGGCCGATGAACAGCAGCGCGAGTGCCAGGAGCGTGCCGCCGCCGAGTGTCGAGCGTTTGTTCATAGTTCTTTACGCAGGTTGAGCGCGATCGTCGTTGCCAGCAGGAAGAAGCCGATCAGCATCGCGAAGTACAGCAGGTCGCGCACGTCGATGACGCCCTTGACGATGGACTCGAAATGGCTGAGGAACGAGAGCGAGGCGATTGCATCCACCAGCGCCTGCGGTGCCCAGCTGCGAAAGACATCGAGCACCAGGGGGAAGCCGGCCAGCAGGAACACGAAGCACCCCGCCACGCCGAGGATGAACGCCACCACCTGGTTGCGCGTCAGCGCCGACATGCACGAGCCGATGGCGAGAAAGCCGCCGGCGAGCAGCAGGCTGCCGAGGTAGGCCGCCAGGATCGCGCCGTTGTCGGGACTGCCCAGGTAGTTGACCGCGATCCACAGCGGGAAAGTGAGCGCCAGCGCGAGCGCGGTGAAAATCCAGCCGGCGAGAAACTTGCCCAGTACCGCGTCCCACAGTTCCACCGGCTGGGTCATCAGCAGCTCGATGCTGCCGGACTTGCGCTCCTCGGCCCACAGCTTCATGGAGATCGCCGGAATCAGGAACAGGTACAGCCAGGGGTGGAAGGTGAAGAAGGCGTCGAGATCCGCCTGGCCGCGCTCATAGAAGCCCCCCAGGTAGAAGGTGAAGGCGTTGGCCAGCACCAGAAAGATGAGTATGAAAACGTACGCCAGCGGCGTCGCGAAGTAACTCGCGAGTTCGCGGCGCATGATGATGCCCACGTTGCGCATGATCCCGACCGTCCTCAGGCGGTGATGCTCCGGAACACCTCGTCGAGGCGTCCGGACTCCAGGTGCAGTTCCTTCAGCTTGAATCCCTGGCGCGCGGCGAGCTCGGAAAGGGCCGGCAGGATGGTCGCACCGGAGCGCGGCAGGGCGGTGAGGCGCGCATCGCGCTCGCTCACTTCGACCTGCGCGACCGCGGGCAGCGCCGCCACGGCGTCGCGGGCGCCGGCGAGCTGCGCGGGTTGCTCGAGCTGCATGGACACCGCGTTGTGATAGCGCGAGCGGGCGGCGAGCCCGGCGGGGGTGTCGTCGGCGACGATGCGACCACGGGAGATGATGATCGCCCGGGTGCACACCGCGTCGACCTCCTCGAGGATGTGCGTGGAAATGACGATGATCTTGTCGCGCGCCATGTCGTTGATGAGCGTGCGCACCTCGTGCTTCTGGTTGGGATCGAGGCCGTCGGTGGGCTCATCGAGAATCAGCACCGGCGGGTCGTGCACGATTGCCTGGGCGAGGCCCACGCGGCGGCGAAAGCCCTTGGAGAGCGTCTCGATGGTCTGGTCGAGTACGCCGCCGAGCTGCAGGCGCTCGATGACGTGCGCGAGGCGCTGCTCACGCCGTGCGCCCTTGAGCGCGCGCAGGTCGGCGACGAACGCGAGGATGCGGCGTACGGTCATCTCGCCGTAGGTTGGCGCCCCCTCGGGCAGATAACCGAGGGCCGCCTTGGCCGCGAGCGGCTCGGCCTCGACGTCGTGACCGCAGATGCTGGCGCGGCCGGAGGTCGGCGTGACGAACCCGGCGAGCATGCGCATGGTGGTGGTCTTGCCCGCCGCGTTGGGGCCCAGGAATCCGAGCACTTCACCGGGACCCACCTGGAAGCTCACATCCTCCACCGCGCTGAGCGAGCCGTAGTGTTTGGTCAGGTGTTCGGTCTTGATCATGAGATGGGATCTAGAGGCACGGTCCGCGTGGAAGTTCCCGTGGCATTCAAAGGGCGCGATTTTGACCGGGGCGTGATGCGGAATTCAACTGCGGAGAAATTCTTCCGTAATATCGGACTGTTAAGCTGGATACCTCAGGTGGCACCGAGGGACGCGCGCACTCAGCGCGTCATCGTTCCGCCATGGAGGCGTCACGAGCGCGTCAAGAGCCGCTGCCACAGTGCGCCGCAGGACCCGTGCACCTCAAGGGCGCCCGAATGCAGTCGCTGCGCACCCGCGCCGCCGTCGTTTCCGCTCCCCCGCGCCCCGGCGAGGATGCGTTGAGCGTGCACCTGGAGCTCGAACGTGGTGCGCCTTTCTGCGCCAATCCCGCCTGTGCCCTGCACGTGCGCCTGCTCGATGCACACGTCGAGGGCGGCGGCAACTGGGTGTCACTGCCGGATGGCCGCACCTTCGGCCGCAGCCGCTGCGGCAACACGCTGCTGTGTGATGCCTGCGCCACGCAGCGCGGGCCGGTGAGCACGCTTTAGAGCGCGAGCTAGGAACTGAAGCGCCGCCGCGTCCGCCAGTACAGGATGCACAGCGCGCCGCCGAGCATTCCCCCCAGGTGGGCGAAATGCGCCACTCCCTGCTGTCGGCCGGTCACGCCGAAGAACAGCTCGAGCAGCCCGTACACGGTCACGAACAGCCACGCCGGCATGGGAATCGGCGGGAACAGCAGGATGATGCGTTGCCTGGGGAAATACCAGGCGAAGGCGAGCAGCACGCCGAACACCCCGCCCGAGGCGCCGATCACTTCCTCCTGCGCCCCGGAGCCGCTCTGCACCAGCAGCTGTGTCAGCGCCGCGGTGAGCACGCACACCAGGTAGAACATCACCAGGCGCCGGCCGCCCCAATACGTCTCCAGCGAGCGCCCGAACATGAACAACGCGAACATGTTGAAGAAGATGTGGACCAGGTTGCCGTGCAGGAAGGCGTAGCTGATCAGCTGCCAGGGTCTGAACATCGGGCTGCCGAGCGGCCACAGCGCAAACAGTCCGGCCATGAGCTCGGGGGCCAGCTGTTGCAGCAGGAACACCGCGACGTTGATGAGGATCAGGGCCCGCGTGGCGGGCGGCAGCAGGCTGAACATCCGCGCATCTTACCGGTGTTGAATCCCTGCCGGTTTAAATCCCTGCCGGTCCTCCAGCCAGCGGTCGAACTTGTAGCCAGTCGTCAGGCCGCGCGCAGCGACTCGCGCAGGAACTGCACCAGCGGCGGGCTGTTGCTGTGGGCGACATTGAATCGCAGCCACTGCCCGCACCCCTGCGCCGCGGAGAACAGCGAGCCGCGTGCCAGCAGGATCGAGTGATCGCGGGCGCGCCGCACCAGCTCATCGAGCGGAGCCGAGTCAGGCACCCGGCCCCACAGGAAGATGCCTTCGCCCGGCGCCGGCTCGAACTCGATGCCCGCGGACATGAGCGCTGCCCGCGTATCGCGCCGCAGCCGCGCCAGCCGCGCACGCGTCTGCTCCACGTGGCGCTTGTAGCGCCCGCTGTCGAGGACCTCGGACACGTAGCACTCGAGCAGCGTCGAGCCCGACAGCACCGACAGTACCTTGCGCTGCACGAGTTGCGCGATGAGTGTGCCGTCGGCGGCGATGAAGCCCACGCGCAGTGCCGGCCCGATCAGCTTGGTGTAGCTGCCGACGTAGATGACGTGGCGCAGCGCATCGATCTGCGCCAGGCGCACCGCGCTGCCGGCGTACAGGTCCCCGTACACATCGTCTTCCACCAGCGCAAACCCGAACTGCTCCGCGAGCGAGAGAATGCGGTGGCAGTGCGCCGGGTCGGCGCTCGAGCCGGTCGGGTTGTGCAGCAGGGTCTGCATGAAAAAGGCGCGCGGCCGGTGCGCGCGGGCCGCCGCTTCCAGCGCCGCGAGGTCCGGGCCGTCGGCATGACGGGGCACCGGAATCAGCCGCACGTGATGCGCGCGCAGCTGCTCGAACAGCACGAAGTAGCCGGGATCCTCCACCAGCACTGCGTCCCCGGGTGAGAGCAGGATCCGCGCCAGCAGGTCGAAGGCGTGCGATGCGCCGTAGGTGGTGACGATGTTGGCGGCTGCCGCGGCGATGCCGTGCTGCACCAGCCGCGCGGCGATCTGCTCGCGCAGCTCACCCAGCCCCTCCGGCGGGCACGGCAGCCACGGCCGGGTACGCCGGCCACGCACCAGGCGCGTCAGCACGCTACCGGGGCCCGCCTCCAGCAGCCAGCTCTCGGGCAGGAAGCCCGAACCGGCGGCGATGACATCCCCGCTGTGCTGCAGGCACAGGCGCGCGAGCTCCAGGGCATCCGAGCCGAGCTCCGGCAGAGCTTCGATGGCGGTGAGCGGCGCCGACAGCAGGCGCTGGGTGACGAAGAATCCGCGCCCGGCGCGCGGCTCGATCACCCCGCGGGCGACCAGCCGGTCATAGGCGTCCACCACCGTGAAGGGACTGGCGCCGACCTGGCGAGCGAGCTTGCGAATCGACGGCAGACGCGCGCCCGCCGGCAGCTGCCCGTGACGCACCAGCTGAGTGACGCGCTCGCAGATCTGATCGACCAGCGGCACGGCGGAATCGCGGGTCAGCTCGAACATGGCAACCCTCAGCGCCCGACTCGCCTACCTCACCATCATGACGGCCGTCATGGCCAACGCAAGCGCCATGGCGATGTTGAATGTCAGGCGCCCGCGCGGGGCGGCGAGGAAGCCGCGCAGCGAGCTGCCGAACAGCGCCCAGACCGTCATGCACGGCAGGCCGATGCCCTCCGCGATTCCCGCCATGTAGCCGCCGCGCAGCAGCAGTCCGAGCTCCTGGGGCAGAAACAGCGTCGCCGCGGTCACCGTCATCACCCACGCCTTGGGGTTCAGGAACTGGAACATCGCCGCTTCCAGGAAGCTGACGGGCCGGGCGCTGCGGCCCGCCTGTGCGTCGCTGCGCCCGAGCATCCGCCAGCCGAGATACAGCAGGTACGCCGCGCCCACCCAGCCGAGCGCGCCCTGCAACGCCGGCCAGCGGGCGAACAGCGCGCTCAGGCCCGCGCATACCGCGAGCAGCTGCACCACGAATCCGACCGCGATCCCCAGGATATGGGGCACCGTGCGCCGGAAGCCGAAGTTCGCTCCCGAGGCGGTCAGCATCACGTTATTGGGTCCCGGCGTGATCGACATGACGAAGGTGTAGGTCACGAAAGGCAGTGGGTCGATCATGAGGCGTTCCAGGCGGGTAACCACGGGCGAGTAAGGCTGCCGCAGTTCTGGAGCGGCGGGCAGATACGCCTGGCGGCCGGCTGCAGGTACTGTACCGGGTGCAGACCGGTACGGCGCCCACGTATCATCGCCGGCCATGAGTGAGCCTTTCATCTGCGACGCCGCGCGCACGCCCATCGGGCGCTACGGTGGCGCGCTGGCGGCAGTCCGAGCCGACGATCTCGCGGCCGTGCCGATCGCCGCGCTGCTGCGGCGCAATCCCTCGCTCGAGCCCGCCGCGATCGAAGAAGTGCTGCTCGGCTGCGCGAACCAGGCGGGTGAGGACAACCGCAACGTCGCGCGCATGGCGGGGCTCCTGGCGGGACTGCCGGTGTCGGTGCCGGGCGCGACGATCAATCGCTTGTGCGGCTCGGGTCTGGATGCGGTGGCGATGGCGGCGCGCATCATCCGCGCCGGGGAAGCCGAGGTGGTGGTGGCGGGCGGGGTCGAATCGATGTCACGCGCGCCGTTCGTGATGCCGAAAGCCGACGCGGCCTTCAGCCGCAGCGCGGAAATTCATGACACGACGATCGGCTGGCGCTTCGTCAACCCGCGCATGCGCGAGCGCTATGGCATCGACTCGATGCCTGAGACCGGCGAAAACGTCGCCGCGCAGTTCAACATCGCGCGCGCCGACCAGGACCGGTTTGCGCTGCGCAGCCAGCAGCGCACCGCGGCCGCCTACGCCCGCGGCTTCTATGACGCGGAGCTGGTGCCGGTGGAGATTGCGAGAGCCAAGGGCAAGGGGCTCACCGTGACGCGCGACGAGCATCCGCGGCCCGAGACCACGCTCGAGCAGCTGGCGGGGTTGCCGACGCCGTTTCGGGCCAACGGCACGATCACCGCCGGCAATGCCTCCGGGGTCAACGACGGCGCCTGTGCGTTGCTCATCGCCTCCGAGGGCGCAGCCCGGCGCCTGGGTCTGACACCGCGCGCGCGCATCGTCGCCGCGGCCACCGCCGGCGTGGAGCCCAGGATCATGGGCATGGGCCCGCTGCCCGCCACGCGCAAGGTGCTGTCGCTGGCGCGCCTCACGCTCGATGAGCTGCAGGTGATCGAGTTGAACGAGGCATTCGCGAGTCAGGCGCTCGCGGTGCTGCGTGATCTGCACCTCCCCGACGACGCGAGCCACGTCAATCCCAACGGTGGCGCGATCGCGCTCGGCCACCCGCTGGGCATGTCCGGCGCGCGCCTCGCCACCACCGCCACCTGGCAGCTCGCCGCGGTGCGCGGCCGCTACGCCTTGTGCACCATGTGCATCGGCGTGGGGCAGGGGATCGCGCTCATCCTCGAGCGCGTCTGAGCGCCTCAGGTCGGCACACCCTCAGACCACGGCAGGCGCTCCAGATCGACGTTGCCGCCGCTGAGGATCAGCCCGATGCGCAGGCCGCGCAGCTCCGGCCGCTCCGCGAGCAGCGCCGCATACGGCACCGCCCCCGATGGCTCGACGATGATTTTCATGACCTCCCACAGCTGCCGCATCGCGCGCACGATCGACTCGTCGGACACAGTCGTGATGTCATCGACCAGGCGGCGGATCTCCGCGAACGGTCGCTCGCCCAGCGCGCTGCGCAGGCCGTCGGCGACGGTGTCGGGTTTAAGGCTCGGCAGAATCCGGCCGGCGCGCAACGAGCGCGCGGCATCGTCGGCGCCGGCGGGCTCGACGCCGATCACGCGGATGGCGGGCCTGAGCGTCTTGGCTGCGACCGCGGTGCCGCTCAAGAGTCCCCCGCCCCCCACCGGGGCCAGGACGAGGTCGAGATCGGGGACCTGCGTCAGCAATTCCACCGCGGCGGTCCCCTGGCCGGCCATCACCGCGAGATCGTCGTAGGGATGAACCAGAATTGCGCCGGTGGCGGCGATGAGCTGGCGCGCGGTGTCCTCGCGCGCCGCCAGCGTTGATTCGCAGTAGGTGATCTCGCCGCCGTAGCGGCGCACCGCGGCGCGCTTGGTTTGCACGGTGTTGTCCGGCATCACGATGTATGCCGGAATGCCCCGCAGCCGCGCGGCGCGCGCCAGCGCGGCGGCGTGATTGCCGGAAGAATGCGTCGCGACGCCGCGGCGCGCCTGCGACTCCGACAGCGCGAATACGGCGTTGGTGGCGCCGCGCGCCTTGAAGGCGCCGCACTTCTGGAAGTTCTCGCACTTGAAGTGCAGCTGCGCACCGGCGGCAGCGTCCAGCGTCGCGCTCGTGAGCACGGGGGTGAGGCCGACCTTGCCGGCGATGCGCTCGCGCGCTTCCTGGATGAGCTTCCAGGTGAGACCTGGGGGGTTGCCGGGCATGGGCGCATCAGCATGGCACGCCCTGCGGACGGGTCAAGGCGCGCTTCAGTGCCTGGCGCGCTCCGCAAACGCGCCGCGGTGTTGGCGCGCATCGAGCCGCGCCAGCGCGGCCGTGACGTCCACCGGATCCGCCGCGGTCTCGCGCAGCAGCGACACGATGGTGTCGGTGGCGAGGCGCGCTGAGGATGCCGACATCAGCAGCGCAATCACGCCGGTGAGCTCAGCGGCCGCCACGGACGTTCCGGACTCGAAGTCGTACTGCGCGCCGGGGCGCAGAGTGAGCACGTGCTCTGAGGGAGCACCCAGGGCACCTGGCGGCAGCGCCTGCTCGCTCCCCGAGGCGCCGATCACACCCGCGATCGCCGTCGGGAAGCCCTCGTCCGCCTCACTGGCGGCGCCGACAAACGTCACACCGTGCTTCAGCCCGCTCTGCACCAGCGCGGACAGCAACGGGTCCGCGGGACCGGCGACGCTCAGGCTGATCAACGGCGCGCCCGAGGCGAGGGCAGCGGCGAGCGCCTGTGCCAGGGTGAAGGTGTTGCACGCCGCCGCGTCCTCGTCCGGCCGCAGCTGCCAGCACGCTTCGAACACCTCGAGCTGTGCCTCAGGGGCGATGCCCACGATGCCGATGTGGTTGTTGGCGACCGCCGCGATCAGCCCGGCCATCGCGGTGCCGTGGCGCAGTAAGGAGGGGGCCGGCACGCGTGTCGCAAGGAAGGAGTGCGTACGCACGATCCTTCCGGCCAGATCCGGATGCCGCGCATCGACGCCGGTGTCGATGAGCGCGACGCGCACGCCCGCGCCCTGGGCGCGCTCGTGGGCACTGGCGATGCCGAGCGTCAGCAGATTGGTCTGCAGGTCATAGAGCGGGTCGTTATAAGGAATGCGCACCGCGGGCGGATCGCTGAGGGTGTGAAACTCCTGCAGCGGCTGCGCCAGCGCGACGCGCGCATCCTTCGACAGGGCGGCGAGCACCTCGGGGACGGGCCGGCCGTTGGTGATCTCGTATACGACGCAATGCATCGACAGCGCCTTGATGGGCCAGCTAGCCACCTTCCGCAGAGAGTAGGCGGCCGCCACCCGGCGCGCCTGCTGCTGCGCGCTCTGTGCCACACGGTAGCCCTCCCCGCCGTAATGGCTGCCGGTGGTGCCGGCGGGACCGGGAGTCATGTGCGGCTGGTTGGCGAACGCCACCACGATCCGCGGTGGGGGCGAGGCGGGCGCCGCGGTGGGCGGCGCGGCAAGAGCGGGCTCACCCAGAAGCGCAAGGCACACGATGCCGGCGCGCGTGAAGGCGCACATTACGGTTCCCGCGTGCGCTGTCCCTGCGCGCCCTCGGACCCATCGGTTCCCGTCAGCGGCTCGACCCAGCGCACCCGCGCGTCGGCGCGCAGGCGCGCCGCGAGCGCGCGCATCTGCGGGCTCACTTCGCCCGACTGCGCGCTCCCGAGCGCTGTGGCAGTGAGCGGCGCGATGCCGAATATTCCAGTCGTTCCCGGACCCTCGACCACGCGCGCGCCGGCCGAGCGCAGCATCTCCTCCATTTCCCCGACCGGCAGCGAGCGCTCGAAGGCGACGTGCAGCACGTCGGGCGCGCCGCGCGCGCTGGTGGTGTGGGTGGCGTAGCGCGGCTGCGACCAGCGGTAGGCGGTGGGTGCGAAAGCGGCGAGCCCGACGGCCAGCACGAAGCTCGCGGCCCAGGCCAGTCCCGGCGGCCGCCAGGCCGCCGCGAGCGCCGACGGCGCGCTCCTGCGGCCGATCGGCCGCAGCTCCTGCGGCTTCGCGGGCGCACGGCCGTCGATGCGCTCCATCAGCTTGCGTAACGAGGGTCCGGGCGCATAGGTCACGCGCTCCGGCTCGGTCAACACCTGGCACAGGAGACGCTGCCGCGCGAGCTCCTGCGTGCAGGCTGCACACTCGCGCAGGTGCTCTTCCACGCCGGCGCGCTCGGCGTGCGACAGCCGGCCGTTTGCGAGCCACGGCAACAGCAGCCAGGACTCCTCGTGAGGGCAAGCGCGGCTCGCCATCATGACTCGTGACGCTCCTGCGCGCTGTGGCGCGCACCCGCTACCTGCGCTGCGGCCGCGCCGACGCCGGCCAGCTGCGGCAGCAGCTTCTGCAGTTTCGCGCGCGCGTGAAACAGTCGCGTCTTCACGGTGTTCACCGGACAACCCATGATCGTGGCGATCTCTTCGCAGGAATAACCCAGCTCATAGCACAGCTCCACCCCGAGGCGTTGCTCCACCGGTAGCTGCTCGAGCCCCTGCTCCAGCCAGTCGCGCAGCTCCTCGGTACGGGACGGCTCGTCACTGCTGGTGAGTGCCAGGGACTCGGCCTCCAGGTTCTGGTGTGCGAAGCGCGCGGAGGAGCGCAGCGCGTTGCGGGCCTTGCGGTAGGCAATGCCCAGAATCCACGTCGAGGGCTGGGAGTCGCCGCGGAAGTCGCGTGCCTTGCGCCACACCACCCAGAAAGTGTCGTTGATGACCTCTTCGGCCAGGTCGTAGCGGTGCGTGAGGCGCGTCAGGAAGCGCGCCATGCGGCGATGGTACAGGTTATACAGCTCCTCGAACGCCTTGCGGTCGCCGTTGGCAATGCGCGCCATGAGATCCACCTCACGCGCCACCGAGGCTGACCCGCGGTACGTCGGTTCCACCATGCCCCTGTTGCTGTAACCTTGCGGCTTCACTCCACATCCTTTGCTACGGTAAGTGGCGGGCCGGCCGTCGCCGGTTCAAGGACCGCACCCGAGGACTATCCGCCGCACGGCGCACGGGGTCAAAAGCGCCAGCTCAGGGTGCCCGCGAGGCGGTGGCGCGCGATCGGATAAGGGAACAGTTCCCGCGCCTGGTTCTCGGCGAAGAAGTAGCCGATATCCAGCCGCCAGCGTTGCCGCTCGAACGCAAAGCCCCCGTTGCCATACGCATAACCGGTGGCCGCCAGCCGATCCGCGCCGGTGCCGCTCGAGCGGTAGTACCCGGCGCCGCCGGTGACGAACAGCCCCGCACCGATCAGCCACTGCCCGCTCGACTCGGCGATCCCCGCCGGGCTGCGGCTGAGGCGCGAGTAGTGCCAGTAGCGCACCGCATTCGGAATCACCGACAGCGACAGCGTCCAGCGGTCGAGCCAGGTGAGCGCGCCCGAGATCTCCTGGTAGTCGTTGGATGCCTCCTGGGACCCACCCACGAAGTAGCGGCTGCGCACGCTGAGGCTCGCGTTCCAGGCGCTGGCGAGCTCAACCCGCCGCCCGAGGTAGACCTCGAAGTCGTAGCTGGCGTCCGGCTCCAGAGCATGATCGCGCGTCGAGGCCCAGGCGCCGAAGAAGGTGCCCTGTGGCGTGTCGGCGTGCACGTCGGCCTGCAGCGCCGCATGGCCGTCACTCTCCGAGACCCCGCGGTAAATGTAATCGCTGGTGAGGGCGAGACTGCCGCCCCACGTGAGCTGCGTGCCCAGGACCGTCGCGGCCGCGTGCGGCGCGGCCACTGTCATGAGTGTCCACGTCAACAGCGCGCGCGGTGTGAGCTTGGCAGGGTGCGAATGAACCACGGATTGCCCTGTCGGTCTCTTTAAGTGTAGAGCCATCCCCTTCGCCGGCCTATTGACCGTTGGGGGTGGCGGGCCGGCCCTGAGGCTGCCGGCGGCGGTAGACGAGCCGTGCCGGCCTTCCGGACGTATACTGATATATCTATGGAGACACTACCGCCGGCCGAAAGCGCCGCAGTGCGACGCATTGTGGCGGACCTGAAGGAACGTCCCGGACCGCTCCTGGAAGTGTTGCACGCCATCCAGGCGGCAGTGGGCTATGTTCCAGCCGCAGCCGTTCCCGTGGTCGCCGAAGGGCTGAACCTGTCGCGCGCGGAGGTGCACGGCGTAGTCACCTTTTATCACTATTTTCGCCGCTCGCGGCCGGGTGCCCACACTGTGAGCCTGTGCCAGGCCGAGGCCTGCCAGTCGATGGGCGCCACGGCCCTGGCCGCGCACGCCCGGCGTCGTCTGGGCATCGACTTTCATCAGACCAGCGCCGACGGGCGCTTCTCGCTCGAGCCGATCTACTGTCTGGGAAATTGCGCCTGTTCGCCCGCGGTCATGATCGACGGCCGGCTGTATGGCCGGGTTACGCCCGAGCGCTTCGACGAGCTGGTCGCCGACGGTGCACCCCCACCATGACGACACTGGTGTACATACCCGGTGACGCAGGCGCGCTGTCACTCGGTGCCGATGAGGTGGCGCACGGGATTGCCGCCGAGGCGGCGCGTCGCGGCGCCGCCGTCAAGTTGGTTCGCAACGGCTCGCGCGGCGCCTACTGGCTCGAACCCCTGGTCGAGGTGGCGACGCCTCGCGGACGCCTCGCCTACGGGCCGGTGAAGCCCGGCGACGTCGGCGGCCTTTTCGACGCCGACTTCCTCAACGGTGGCTCGCACACTCTGTCCCTCGGAGCCACCGAGGAGATCCCCTGGCTCAAGGGTCAGCAGCGTCTGACCTTCGAGCGCGTCGGTCTCATCGACCCCACGAGCGTCGCGGATTATGTGACGCACGGCGGTTACCAGGGGCTGACCCGGGCACTGTCCATGGAGCCGGCGGCCATCGTGCAGGCGATCACGGCTTCCGGTCTGCGCGGGCGCGGCGGGGCGGCCTTCCCGACGGGCATCAAGTGGAAGACGGTGCTCGATCAACCGGCAGGGCAGCAGAAATACGTCACCTGCAACGCCGACGAAGGCGACTCGGGCACCTTCTCCGATCGCATGCTGATGGAGGGCGATCCGCTGTCGCTCATCGAGGGCATGACCATCGCCGCCATCGCGGTGGGCGCGACCCAGGGCTACATCTATCTGCGCGCCGAGTACCCGCACGCACTGCGCGCGCTGCGCACCGCCATCGCCGCGGCCCACCAGGCGCGTTATCTCGGGGGCGACGTGGCCGGCTCGGGCAAGCGCTTCGATCTCGAGGTGCGCCTCGGCGCCGGCGCCTATATCTGTGGCGAAGAGACCTCGATGCTCGAGAGCCTCGAGGGCCGGCGCGGCGAGGTACGCGTGCGCCCGCCCCTGCCGGCGGTCAAGGGCCTGTTTGGACAGCCTACGATCGTCAACAACGTGGTGACGCTCGCAAGCGTGCCGTGGATCATGCGGCACGGCGCGGAGAGCTATGCGAACTTCGGCATGGGCAAATCGCGCGGCACGCTCCCGATACAGCTCGCGGGCAACATCCGCCGCGGCGGCCTGGTGGAGCGCGCGTTCGGGCTCACGCTGCGCGAGCTGCTGTACGACTATGGCGGCGGCACGGCGAGCGGCAGGCCGATCCGCGCCGTGCAGGTCGGCGGCCCCCTCGGGGCGTACATTCCCGCTTCCCAGTTCGATACCGCGGTCGACTACGAAGCGCTCGCCGGTATCGGCGCGATGCTCGGTCACGGCGGTATCGTGGTGTTCGACGACAGCGTCGACATGGCGCGCATGGCGCGCTACGCGATGGAATTCTGCGCCATCGAATCCTGCGGCAAGTGCACGCCGTGCCGGATCGGCTCGACGCGCGGGGTCGAAGTGATCGACCGGATTCTCGAGGGTGTCGACGGCGAGCGCAACGTGCGGCTGCTGGAGGAGCTGTGCGACACCATGGTGCAGGGATCGCTGTGCGGGCTGGGCGGCATGGCGCCGTTCCCGGTGCAGAGCGCACTCAGGCATTTCCGGGAAGACTTTCACGCGCGGGTAAAGTAAGGCGAGGAGCGAGGCGGAACATGTACGCGATAGATTACGAGGACTTCGGCACTCCACAGCCCGTGAATGGGGCCGGCGCCGTCACGGTCGAGATCGACGGCCATACGATCACCGTCCCTGAAGGGACCTCCGTCATGCGCGCCGCGGCGCTGGCCGGGGTCAGGGTGCCCAAGCTGTGCGCGACCGACACCCTCAAGGCGTTCGGCTCCTGCCGGCTGTGCCTGGTGGAGATCGAGGGCCGCAAGGGCTACCCAGCTTCCTGCACCACCACCGTGGCCGCGGGCATGAAGATCCGCACCGAGTCCGAGAAGCTGTTGCAGCTGCGCCGTGGCGTGATCGACCTGTACGTCTCGGATCATCCGCTCGAGTGCGCCAGCTGCCCGGCGGACGGTCACTGCGAGCTGCAGGACATGGCGGACACTGTCGGCATCAAGGCGAGCTCCTACGCGCGCGGCGCCATGCACCGTCCCATGGCCAGCGACGAGAGCAATCCCTACTTCACCTTCGACCCCACGCTGTGCATCGTGTGCTCGCGCTGCGTGCGCGCCTGCGACGAGGTGCAGGGCACCTTCGCGCTGACTATCCAGGGCCGCGGCTTCGAGTCCAAGGTGGCGGCGAGCCAGGATCAGCCGTTTCTGGAGTCCGAGTGCGTCTCCTGCGGCGCGTGCGTCGAGGCCTGCCCGACCGCGGCGCTCACCGAGAGATCGATCATCGGCTTAGGGCAGCCCGAGCGCGCCGTGACCACGACCTGCGCCTACTGCGGCGTCGGCTGCGGCTTCAAGGCGGAGCTGCGTGGCGAGGGCGCGGACGTGGAGGTGGTGCGCATGGCGCCGGACCGCGCGGGCCTGGCCAACCACGGTCACGCCTGCATCAAGGGGCGCTTCGCCTGGGGCTATGCCACGCACGCCGACCGCGTCACCAAGCCGATGATCCGCAAGAGCATCGCCGATGAGTGGCGCGAGGTTTCCTGGGAGGAGGCCATCGGCTACGCCGCGAGTGAGCTGCGCCGCATCCAGGCGAAGTACGGCCGCGACTCGATCGGCGGCATCACCTCCTCGCGCTGCACCAACGAGGAGACCTTCCTGGTGCAGAAGCTGGTGCGTGCCGTCTTCGGCACCAACAACGTCGACACCTGCGCGCGCGTGTGCCACTCGCCCACCGGCTACGGGCTCAAGAACACGCTGGGCGAATCCGCTGGCACGCAGGCGTTCGACTCCGTCATGAAGGCGGACGTGATCCTGATCATCGGCGCGAATCCCACCGACGGGCACCCGGTGTTCGCCTCGCAGATGAAGCGCCGCCTGCGCCAGGGAGCGAAGCTCATCATCGCCGATCCACGCGAGATCGCGCTGGTGCGCACCCCGCACATCCAGGCCGACGAGTATCTGCAGCTCAAGCCCGGCACCAACGTCGCGCTGCTCAATGCGCTGGCGCACGTGGTCGTGACCGAAGGCCTCGTCAAGGAGGCCTACGTGGCCGAGCGCTGTGAGCCGGAGCCGTTTGCCAAGTGGAAGGCGTTCGTGGCCGAGGAGCGCAATTCGCCGGAAGGCTCGGAAGCGATCACCGGCGTGCCGGCGGAGCGCGTGCGCCGCGCGGCGCGCCTGTACGCCACCGCCGGCAACGGCGCCATCTACTACGGCCTGGGAGTGACGGAACACAGCCAGGGCACGACCGCCGTCATGGGCATCGCCAACCTCGCCATGGCTACCGGCAACCTGGGCCGCGAGGGCGTGGGCGTCAGCCCGCTGCGTGGCCAGAACAACGTGCAGGGCTCCTGCGACATGGGCTCTTTCCCGCACGAGTTCAGCGCCTACCGCCACGTGTCCGATCCGGTCGTGCGCAAGTCGTTCGAAGACCTCTGGGGCGTGCAACTGCAATCCGAGCCGGGCCTGCGCATTCCCAACATGTTCGAGGCGGCGCTCGACGGCACCTTCAGGGGCATGTACGTGCAGGGCGAGGACTTCGTGCAGTCCGACCCCAACACGCACCATGTGAGCGCCGCCATGGCGTCCATGGAGTGCGTGATCGTGCAGGACCTGTTCCTCAACGAGATCGCGAAGTACGCGCACGTGTTCCTGCCCGGCTCCTCGTTCCTCGAGAAGGACGGCACCTTCACCAATGCCGAGCGACGCACGTCGCTGGTGCGCAAGGTCATCGAGCCGCTGGGCGGTTATCAGGACTGGCAGATCACCTGCCTGCTGTCCGAAGCGCTGGGCTATCCGATGCATTACGAGCACGCCAGCGAGATCATGGAGGAGATCGCGCGGCTCACGCCGACCTTCGCCGGCATGACCTTCGAGAAGATCGAGCGGCTGGGGAGCATCCAGTGGCCGTGCAACGACGCCGCCCCCGAGGGCACATCCACCATGCACGTGCACCAGTTCGTGCGCGGCAAGGGCAAGTTCTGGCCCACCGAGTACGTGCCCACCAGCGAGCGCTCCACCAGCCGTTTCCCGTTGATCCTCACCACCGGACGGATACTGACGCAGTACAACGTCGGGGCGCAGACTCGCCGCACCAACAATGTCGTGTGGCATACCGAGGACCGGCTCGAGATCCATCCGCACGACGCCGAGGTGCGCGGCATCAGCGACGGGGACTGGGTGGGGCTCACCAGCCGCGCCGGCGAGACCGTGCTGCGTGCCAAGGTTTCCGAGAAGATCGCCCCGGGCGTGGTGTACACCACGTTCCACTTTCCCGAGACCAATGCCAACGTCGTCACTACCGAGAACTCCGACTGGGCCACCAACTGCCCTGAGTACAAGGTCACCGCCGTCGAGGTGGTGCTGGTCAACCAGAAGGACGCCTGGCAGAAGCGCGCGCAGGCCGAGCGCGCCCTGCCGCACCCGGCCGGTCAGCGCAAGCGCGCTCGCGCGCCCGCCTGATCGAGGCGCTGCCTGAAGCCGCTTAAGATGAGCCCGGAAGCGGTGGCGAAGACGCAGGCGCCGGGAGCCGTGAGCGCGGAACTCGCGGTCGAGCGCTGGTCGCGCGGCGCGCTGTCGCGCACTACGGACCTGATCGCCGAGGAAATGCCGGTGGCGCTCGTGTACCACGAGGTGCCGCACGTCGTGATGCTCGCGACCCCCGCCGACCTGGAGGACTACGCGGTCGGCTTCACGCTGAGCGAGGGCCTGGTGGCGCGCGCAGAAGAGATCCGCGGCGTGGAGGTCAGCTACGGGGACGCCTCCGCGGACGTGCACATCACGGTCGCCTGGGAGCGCTTCACTCAGCTGCTGCAGCGCCGCCGCAACCTCACCGGTCGCACCGGCTGCGGCCTGTGCGGGGCGGAGAGCGCCGCGGATGCCATCCGCGAGTGCGGCCCGGTACCGCCGGGGGTGAGCATCAGCGCCGCCGATCTGCACGCGGCCATCCAGCAGCTGTCGTCGCGGCAACCGATCAACGCGCGCACCGGCAGCGTGCACGCGGCGGCGTGGGTGGTTCCGGGAGAGGGGATCAAAGTGGTGCGCGAGGACGTCGGCCGGCACAATGCGCTCGACAAAACCATCGGGGCGCTGTCGCGCGCGCAGGCGGATTTCACGGCCGGTTATATGCTCATCACCAGCCGCGCCAGCTACGAGATGGTGCAGAAGTGCGCCACCGTCGGGATCTCGCTCCTGGTCGCGCTCTCGGCGCCGACGGCCTTCGCGGTGCGCCTGGCGAAGCGCGCCGGGCTTACGCTGGTCGCGTTCGCGCGGGCCGACCAGCACGTCGTGTACGCGCACCCGCAGCGGCTGACGTGACCCAAGCGGCAGGCGCATGAACATCGATCAGCTCATCAAGATGACCAACGAGATCGGCGAGTTTTTCGCCGGCACTGCGGCGGCGCCGGAAGCGGCGCGCGCCGTGGCCAATCACCTCAAGCGCTACTGGGAGCCGCGCATGCGCGCGCAGATGATCAGCTACTTCGAGCAGCGTGACGGCGCGGGCCTGACCGAGCTCGCCAGGAGCGCCGTGGCGCTGATGGTGGCCGACAGCAAAGCCCAGGCACCTGCGGGCGCCGCTTCGCGGGGCGCCAAGGCATGACGCCCGCCCGCCCGGGGCGGGCATTGATCTGCGGCTCGCTGGCGTACGACACCATCATGGTGTTCGGCGACCGTTTCGCCAATCACATCCTGCCCGACAGGATCCACATGCTGAACGTCGCGTTCCTGGTGCCACAGCTGCGCCGCGAATACGGCGGTTGCGCCGGCAACATCGCCTACAACCTGGGTCTGCTCGGGGACCTTGGGCTTCCGATGGGCACCGTGGGACGCGACTTCGCTCCTTACCGGGAATGGATGGCGCGCGCCGGCGTGCCCGACGATCACGTCAAAGTGATCGATAGCGAGCTCACCGCCCAGGCGTTCATCACCACCGATCTCGATGACAATCAGATCACCGCGTTCCATCCGGGGGCGATGCAGCACGCGCACCTCAACCAGGTAACGGATGCGCCTGATATCGCCATTGGCATCGTGGCGCCTGACGGGCGCGAGGGCATGATCCAGCACGCCGCGCAGTTCGCCGCGGCGCGTATCCCGTTCATTTTCGATCCCGGTCAGGGGCTGCCGATGTTCAGCGGCGCGGAGCTGGCGCACTTCATTTCCCAGGCGACCTGGGTCGCGGTGAACGACTACGAATGGCAGCTGCTGCAGCAGAAGACCGGCTGGGGCGTGGACGAGCTCACGCAGCGCGTGGCCGCGCTCATCGTGACGCGCGGCGCGGCCGGCTCCGTCATCCACACCCGCGAGGGCGAGATCCCGATCCCGTGCGCCAAGGCAGAGGTCGTGGTGGATCCCACCGGATGCGGTGACGCCTATCGTGCCGGTCTCATCCACGGCCTGCTGCACGGTCTTGATTGGCCGAGCACCGGGCGTATTGCCTCGCTCATGGGCGCCATCAAGATCGAGTCGCGCGGCACGCAGAATCACCGCTTTACGCGCGCCGAATTCGACGCGCGGCTGGCGGCGGCCTTCGCGCCGGTTGGCTAGCCAAGGCCGCGGCCACCTGGGTTAAACTCCCCTGTCCTGGTCACACGATTACGGTGGAACGATCTCCATGGCGAATGACTATCTGTTTACCTCCGAGTCGGTCTCCGAAGGCCACCCGGACAAGATCGCGGACCAGATCTCGGATGTGGTGCTGGACGCGATCCTCGCGGAAGACGTGCGCGGTCGCGTCGCCTGCGAGACCCTCGTCAAGACCGGCGTGGTGATCGTCGCCGGCGAGATCACCACCTCTGCCTGGGTCGACGTCGAAGCACTGGTGCGCAGGACGGTGCTGGAAATCGGCTACAACTCCTCGGACATGGGATTCGACGGTGGCAGTTGCGGCGTGCTCAACCTCATCGGCAAGCAGTCCCCCGACATCGCCCAGGGCGTGGATCGCAAGGACGAGCGCAAGCAGGGAGCGGGCGACCAGGGACTCATGTTCGGCTACGCCTCCAACGAGACCGATGTGCTGATGCCGGCACCGATCACGCTCGCCCATCGGCTGGTCAAGCGCCAGGCCCAGGTGCGCAAGTCCGGGAGGCTTCCCTGGCTGCGACCGGATGCGAAGAGTCAGGTCACGCTGCGCTACGAGGACAACAAGCCGGTGGGTCTGGAGGCGGTCGTGCTGTCAACCCAGCACAGCCCGGAGGTCTCGACCAAGGCGCTGCGCGAGGCGGTCATGGAGGAGATCCTCAAGCCCATCCTGCCGGCCCAATGGGTCGACAAGCGCACCAAGTACCACATCAACCCCACGGGGCGCTTCGTGATCGGCGGACCGGTCGGGGACTGCGGACTCACCGGGCGCAAGATCATCGTCGACACCTACGGGGGCTACGCCCGCCACGGTGGCGGCGCGTTCTCGGGCAAGGACCCTTCCAAGGTCGATCGCTCGGCGGCCTATGCCGCGCGCTATGTCGCCAAGAACATCGTGGCGGCGGGACTTGCCGAGCGCTGCGAGGTGCAGGTGTCCTACGCCATCGGTGTTGCCGAGCCGACGTCGATCATGGTGGAGACTTTCGGCACCAGCCGCCTGTCGCGCGAGCGCCTGACGCAGCTCATCCGCAAGCATTTCGACCTGACGCCCTATGGGCTGCGCGCGATGCTCGATCTGGTGCGACCGATCTACCAGAAGACCGCGACTTACGGTCACTTTGGCCGCACCGAGCCGGAGTTCACCTGGGAGCGCACCGATCTCGCCCAGACACTCGCCGCCGAGGCCAAGGACGTGCGCGCAGCCTGAAGGAGAGCAATCAGCCGCATCGCGGCAGCCACGCTTGCTGAGGAGCGTTGCGACAGACCGGTGCGCGAACAGGCACCGTGCCTGCCAGGCTCAGCAGGCGTCGGGTCATCCATACGGCGCTCACTCTGTCATTCGGAGTATCGTCATGAACGCCACACTGAAAACCGCCGTCCACGGCGGCGACTACAAGGTCGCCGACCTGGCACTCGCCGACTTCGGGCGCAAGGAGATCGCGATCGCGGAGACCGAGATGCCCGGTCTCATGGCGATACGCGAGGAGTTCGCGCGCACTCAGCCCCTGAAGGGCGCGCGCATCTCCGGGTCGCTCCACATGACCATCCAGACCGCGGTGCTCATCGAGACGCTGCAGGCGCTCGGGGCGAGTGTGCGCTGGGCCTCGTGCAACATCTTCTCCACCCAGGATCACGCCGCCGCCGCCATGGCCGCGCGTGGCATCGCGGTATTCGCCTGGAAGGGCGAGTCGCTCGAGGATTACTGGGAGTACACGCACCGCATTTTCGAGTGGCCCGACGCTGGCTACTCCAACATGATTCTCGACGACGGCGGTGACGCCACACTGCTGCTGCACCTGGGGACCAAAGCCGAGAGCGACCCCGGCGTGATCGCCAAACCCGGCAGCGACGAGGAGCGCGCGCTGTTCGCCGCCATCCGTGCGCGGCTCAAGAGCGATCCGCGCTGGTATTCCACGCGCATCCGTCAGATCCGGGGCGTCACCGAGGAAACCACCACCGGGGTGAAGCGCCTGTACCAGATGGCGAAGGAGGGCAAGCTCGCATTCCCTGCGATCAACGTGAACGACTCGGTCACCAAGAGCAAGTTCGACAACCTGTACGGGTGCCGCGAGTCGCTGGTGGACGCCATCAAGCGGGCGACCGATGTAATGATCGCGGGCAAGGTTGCCGTCGTGGCCGGTTACGGGGATGTCGGCAAGGGCTCGGCCCAGGCGCTGCGTGCGCTGTCCGCGCAGGTGTGGGTGACCGAGATCGACCCGATCTGCGCCCTGCAGGCCGCGATGGAGGGTTACCGGGTCGTCACGATGGACTACGCGGCGGACAAGGCCGACATCTTCGTGACGGCAACCGGCAACTTCCACGTGATCGGCCATGATCATATGGCTGCCATGCGCAACAACGCGATTGTCTGCAACATCGGTCACTTCGATTCGGAAATCGACGTTGCATCGACGCGCAAGTACACGTGGGAAAACATCAAGCCGCAAGTCGACCACATCATTTTCCCGGACGGCAAGCGCGTGATCCTGCTGGCTGAAGGGCGCCTGGTGAATCTGGGTTGCGCAACGGGTCATCCGTCGTTCGTGATGTCGGCATCGTTCACGAACCAGACGATCGCGCAGATCGAACTGTTCAC
>DATKEZ010000195.1:0-5187 GCA_035511775.1 Steroidobacteraceae bacterium
TTTCCCTCGAATCCGGCCGTGCTCGGTCTGCGGCTCGCGGCCAGCCGCGAGGCGCGGCGGCAGCTCGCGGCCGAAATCAGCGCCCAGTTCGCGGCGTTCAGCGACAGCGGTCTCGCACTCGATCACTGCAATGCGCACCTGCATTTCCATCTGCATCCTCTGGTCGGCCGGCTGATGATCGCGATCGGCGCCCGTTTCGGGCTGCGTGCCGTACGGTTGCCACTCGAGCCCGGCGAGGTGCTGCACAAGGTAGAGCGGCGCACATGGAGCGCATCCGCCGCGCTCACAGTGCCCTTTGCGCTCGCGCTGCGGCGGCGACTTGCCAGGGCCGGCCTGCTCGTGGCGGAGCGTACCTTCGGGCTTCGGTGGTCCGGGCAGATGACGGGCGCGCGACTTGCCGGCATCGTCCGCCATCTGCCGGAGGGAGTCAGCGAGATCTATCTCCATCCCGCGACGGCGGAGTACCCCGGCGCGGCACGCGATTACCGTTACGCCGAGGAGTTGCAGGCGCTCACCGCACCGGAGGTCATCGCGGCCTGTCGCGACGCCTCGTTACGTCTCGGCGGTTTCGGCGATTTCGCCGCCGCCGGTGCGTCCACCGTGCCGCCCGTCGTCGGGCGTCACGGCGAGGCGCCTCGACCCGGCGTGAGCGCATGAGTACCGTCGAAGCATCCACTCGCGAGACGCGGATCCGACGCGGGAGCGAGGCTCACAAGGCACTCTTTTGCCGCACGCTGCTCGATACCTTCAATCCTTACAAGCCGGCGGTGATCGATTGGCCGCAGCTCGATGCGGAAGCGCGTGAGCGGCTCGTGAGCCTGCCGATCTGGGACATCGCCGTGCAGACCGAGGGACGAGCGCGGCTGAATGTCGCCTCGTACGCCGCCGTCACCCGGGATCCGCTGTTGCGCGAGGCGATCGAGCTCAACGCCTTCGAGGAGGGCCGGCACAAGCGCGTGCTCTCCAATCTCGTGCAGGCCTATGGCATCACGCTCGCGCCCGAGCCGGAGTACGTAACGCCCGGCGATCCTGAATGGGCCTTCATGCTCACCGGGTACAGCGAGTGCATCGACAGCTTCTTTGCCTTCGGCCTGTTCGAATCCGCCCGGCGCTCGGGTTTCTTTCCGCCCGAGCTCGTCAACACATTCGAGCCGGTCATGCAGGAGGAGGCCCGTCACATCCTGTTCTTCGTCAACTGGGCCGCGTGGCACCGGCGCACGATGCCGCTGTGGCGGCGTCCGTGGTTCGAGCTGAAGGTGCTCGGCGTATGGATTTTTCTGGTGTGGGAGCGCATCGGCATCGCGCGTAACGTCGGCCACGGTGTGCAGGACAACAATTTCACTCTCAGCGGCGCCAAGTCGGTCGGTGCGGACATCAGCGTGCCTGAGCTGATCGGGCTCTGCCTCAGCGAGAACCTGCGCCGGATGAGTGCCTACGACGAGCGCCTGGTGCGGCCCGCGGCGGTGCCGGCCCTGGCGCGGCTCGCGCGTCGACTCATGCGATGACATGAAGTTACGCCTCGCCATTCTCGCCGTGGTGGGAGTGGCGCTCGCTCTCTACCTCGTGAGGTACGTCGGCTGGCATGCGGTGCTCGCCGCCGCGGGGGCCATCGGCTGGACCGGCTTTGCCGCCTTTTGTCTCTGTACCCTCGGTCTTTTCCTGCTGCTCGGCGCAGCCTGGCAGGTCCTGCTGCCCGCAGAGTCTGCGCCGCCTCTTTCGCTGCTCGTGCGCGCGCGCCTGGTACGCGATGCAGCGGCCGAGGTGCTGCCCTTGTCACAACTCGGTGGGATCGCGCTCGGCGTGCGTGCGGCGATACTGCAGGGTATGGCGGCGCCACTCGCCGCGGCCTCGATGATCGCCGACGTCACGACCGAGATGCTGGCGCAGATCGCTTATGCCGCTGCCGGCATGGCCATTCTGGTGACGCGCGTCCCGCAAAGCTCGCGGGTCGCCGCGCTCATCAGCGCGTGCGCGATCGGACTGGTGCTCGCGGTCATTCTGGCGGCACTTTTCATCGCCCTGCAACGCCGCGGTGGCGAAATCACGGCACGGCTCGCCACCAGAGTGCTGCGCAGGGCCGGGCAGACGCTCAACGGCTTGAGTGCCTCGCTGGAGACGATCTACCGTTCCCCGGCGCGAGTTGCGCTTTCAACGGCACTGCACCTGGCCGGGTGGATCGGCAACGGCGCGGCGGTCTGGCTCGGCTTCCGCCTGATGGGGGCGCGCGTCGACCTGGCCGCCGCCATCGCCATCGAGAGCATCGTGTACGCCATACGCAGCGCTGCGGTGTTCATCCCCAACGCGCTCGGGGTGCAGGAAGGCGCGTACATTCTTCTCGGACCGATCTTCGGTGTGGGCGCGGACACGGCACTCGCCATGTCGGTGCTCAAGAGGGCGCGCGACATCGCTATCGGTGTGCCGGTGTTGCTGATGTGGCAGGCGGCGGAGGGCCGGCGCGCGCTCGACCGAACCGACGTGCGCCCGCACGCGGGCGATGGCCGCGCTCAGTGAGCGGTCAGGCGCAACTCGAAAGCTACCCCGACTTCGTTGCCCAGCTGGTCGGTGGCTTTCCAGTCACCCTGCCCCACGCCGTAGTCCAGGCGGCGCAGGCTTGTCTTGCCGCTCATCTGACCCACCTGGGCGCCATTCTCGCTGGCGGAGCGGAAGGCAAACGGCACACGGGCGTCGCGCGTCACGCCGCGGATGGTCAGTTTGCCGACGGCTTCGTAACCGGCCGCGGTCCGATTGATCTGGGTCGCGGCAAAATGCGCCTGCGGAAACTTCGACGCGGCGAAGAGATCCGCACCGCGCAGCGTGTCGTCGCGCTCCTCATCACCGGTGTCCGCTGAATTGGTCTCGACCGTGACATCGAGACGGCTGGCCACGAGATTCTCGGGAGAGAAGTCGAAGCTCACCTGGAAACGCCTGAAGCGGCCCTTGTTCTGCGCGCCCGCCTGCACGAAGGTGAATTCCAGCGAGCTCTTCGCGGGATCGAGCACGTAGTGCGTCACGCCGGGCGCATCGGCAGCGCGGGCTCCGGCGGCGAGCCCCGCGAGCGCCAGCAGCATGGGCGCCAGGCACGCAGCCGCGGCAGATCGGATGTGGTTCATGCTTTCGGTCGCTGATTGTGGGTAGTGAAAGGCACCATCCGGCGCAACACGTCATCGCGCAGCATGAAGTGATGCTTGAGCGCGGCGGCGACGTGCAGCGTCACCACCGCCGCCAGCACCCAAGCGAGCGTCTCGTGCGTAGTGAGCAGCGCCGTGTAGAGTGACTTGTTCTTCGGCACCAGATCCGGCAGCGTAAAGAATCCGAACCAGCTCACCGGGAATCCACGCGCTGAGGACATCATCCAGCCGGAGAGCGGCATGGCAAACAGCAGCACGTACAGCGCCGCGTGCGTGAAGCGTGCGAGGACGCGCTCGTAAGGCTTGAGGGTCGTTGGCAGCAGTGGCGTCAGATTAAGCGAACGCCACAACAGCCGCAGGATGACGAGCATGAGGATGGTGATGCCGACTGACTTATGGCGCGCCAGCAGCGCGAGCTTCTTCGCACCCGACGGCAGATCATCGGCCAGGCTCGCCAGCGTCACCTGCAGGATGACCAGGACGACAATGAGCCAGTGGAAGATCTGGGAGAGAACGCCCCAGCGATGCTCCGTGTTGCGCAGTGCCATGGCCGCAAGCTTATGCGGCTGACTGCACCTTGGAAACTCCTGCCCGCGACGTCGGTGTTTCTGGCGATGCTGTGCGGCTGTCCGGCGCCGCCGCGTGCTCCGCCGCCCGCACCGCCCCTGCCGGCCGCGCCAGCCGCTCCATCGGCACCGGCGCCGCACGTGGGCACACCGTACGAGATCCTCCCGCAGTCTTCACTGCTCACCATTCTGGTCTATCGCGGCGGCGCGCTCGCGAGCGCAGGGCATAACCACGTCATCGCTTCGCACGATCTGACCGGCACGATCTACGTGCCCGCGCAGATCCTGCAGAGCAGCTTCGAGGTGCACATCCCCGTGGCCACTCTCACCGTCGACGAGGCGGTGCTGCGCGCGCAGCAACCGGCCGCGGAGTTCCCTGCCGACGTATCCGAAGGCGCCAGGGAAGGAACGCGGCGCAACATGCTGGGTGAGGCGCTGCTCGATGCGCAAGGCAATCCGGAGATCGTGCTGCGGTCACTCCAACTCGAGCCCGCAGGTGGCACGGCGGCGGACTCCGGTACGGTGCGTGCGCACGTGCAGAGCTCGGTGCGCGGGCGGCTGCGCGCCTTCACGGTGCCGGTGCGTTACCAGCTCGGCGGGGTCGGCGGAAACAGCACTGTGGAAGCCTCGGGGGAGTTTCCGCTGCGGCAGACCGATCTTGGCCTCACGCCCTTCAGTGCAATGCTCGGCGCGCTGCAGGTTCAGGATGAGATGCGGATCGGTTTTCACATCGTGGCGCAGGCCGCGGCTCTCAAGCGCGAGCCTTAGAGACCGAAGCCGCGGCGGCGGCCTGCGAAGCCGCGGGGGCGGCCTGTCAGATACTCAGTCGTCGCCTTCGAGCAGCAGCAGCGGAGTGCCTCCGGGGCCCTCGAGCAGGGCACTGCCGGCGTCGGCCTGCACGGGATGCGGCGCGGGAGCAAACGAGAGGCCCATCAGGCGCAGCCGCTCGAGACGCGCCGGCATGTCCGCGGCGCGGAAGACCAGCATCGGCCGTGCGCACACCCTTGGAGCATGGAAGGCGAGATCGAGGTGATCGCTGGTGAGTGTCAGGTGCGGGTAAGGCACCTGCGCCTCTTCGGCCGCGACGAATCCCAGCGGCTCCCAGAAGGCCTGCGCCACGGCGAAATCGCCCGCCGGCAGGCTCAGTTCGGCAAAATCACCACAGAGCGAGACATCGATCGCATCGCGCGCCACGGGCGAATACGTGCGCGCCTCGAGAATCGCGACCTCATGCCCGAAGGGGTCGGTGAAGGCGATCTCGTTGAACACCTCCTCGCCAGTGTGACAGCGCGTGAGATGAATGCCCGCCGCGGCGAAGGTGGCGAGCGTGCCGGCGATCCCGGGCCGCACGAAAGTGAGTGTGGGTGACACGCCTGTGCGCTGATGCAGCCCAATGTACAACCGCCCGTCGGTCAGTACTCCGTAAGGATGCGTGAAGGTGTCGGTGGTGGAGGCCTGGCTGAACCCCAAACGCTCGTAGAACTCGACCGCAG
>DATKEZ010000196.1:0-12460 GCA_035511775.1 Steroidobacteraceae bacterium
GCATTCAGATGGTGCATCAGGCGGATGTTGGCCGGGTCGTACAGGCTCTCGCCCTCCTTCAGCAGGCCGGCCTGCAGCATCAGCTGCTCGACGTGCTCGTGACCGGCTTCCGTGATGTGCACCTGCTTGGTCTTCTCCTCCAGTGAGAAATCCCCGGGGCCCTCTTCCTCCTTCTGGCGCGTGAGCCGCGGCACCAGCTCGTTGATGCGCAGATACAGCTCGGTGCTCTCCTCGGCGGGCCCCGAGATGATGAGCGGCGTGCGCGCCTCGTCGATGAGAATCGAATCGACTTCGTCGACTATCGCGAAGCTGAGCGTGCGCTGTACCCGGTCTTCCAGGCGAAACGCCAGGTTGTCGCGCAGGTAGTCGAAGCCGAACTCGTTGTTGGTGCCGTAGGTGATGTCGCAGGCGTACGCGGCACGTTTCTCCGGCGGGCTCTGGGCGTTCTTGATCACTCCCACCGTGAGCCCGAGGAAGCGATACACCGGACCCATCCAGTCCGCGTCGCGCTGCGCCAGATACTCGTTCACGGTGACGATGTGCACGCCCTCGCCGCTGAGCGCGTTGAGATAGGCCGGGAGCGTCGCCACCAGCGTCTTGCCCTCGCCGGTGCGCATCTCGGAAATCATCCCCTTGTGCAGCGTGATGCCGCCGATCAGCTGCACATCGAAGTGGCGCATTTTCAGCGTGCGCTGGGCCGCCTCGCGCACCACCGCGAACGCCTCGGGCAGCAGCTCATCGAGGGTCGCGCCCTCCTTCAGGCGCTTGCGGAACTCCTCGGTCCGAGCGCGCAGCGCCTCGTCACTGAGCTCCTTGATCTGCGGCTCGAGCTCGTTGGCGGCACGCACGGCGCGTGCGTAGCCACGGACGAGCCGCTCATTGCGGCTGCCGAAAACGCGGGTGAGTAGTTGACGCAAGGCGTGACCCGTTGACCTGAAAACAGCTGTACCGACAAGCACTTATCGCGCATGGCGGACTTCGAAAGCGGCGTATTGTACGAGATAGACGCAGCGGACGCCCAATTGGTTCGTGGGCGCGGGAATTCAAGGGTGGGCGGTGGGGCGTGCGAGCGGGTGCGGAGCGGCCGCGGGAGCGCGATCAGCGACCGACGAAGGACAGGGGATCGACCTGGCGGCCGTTACGCAGCACCTCGAAGTGCACGTGCGGCCCGGTCGAGCGGCCGGTGGAGCCCATGAGCGCCACCGCTTCGCCGCGCTTCACGGCCTGGCCGACGCTCACCAGCGTGCGCTGGTTGTGGGCGTAGCGGGTGACGAAGCCGTCGCCGTGATTGATCTCGACGAGCTTGCCGAACCCTGAGCGCTCGCCCGCCCAGGTGACCACCCCCGCCGCGACCGAGATCACCCGGTCGCCGATGGAGCCGGCGAAATCGACGCCCTTGTGGAACGCCTCGCGGCCATCGAAGGGATCGGCGCGCTCGCCGAAGTAGGAGGAAATGAAGCCCCGCGTGACCGGGCGGCCGGCGGGGTGGATCTGCTCTTTCAGCTCGCGCGCGAGGATCACGTTCTCCAGCGCCGCGAGCTGCGAATCACGCAGATTCACGCGCTGCTCGAGTCGGGTCATCATGGCCGTCAGATCCGGGACCTGGGCGCTCACCCCCTCGCCCTCGCCTTCCGGACCGCCGCTGGGCGGCTCGAGCTCGAAATTGAACTCGTGGCTGTCGATGTCCGCCATCTCGGTGAGGCGCTTGCCGAGCGCATCGAGCCGGATGACGTGCGCATTCACCTCACCCAGGCGCATGGCCATCGCGTCCACCCGCAACTGCAGCTGCTGCTTCAGTTCGCTGATCTGGTGCTTCTGCTCGGCCAGGAGGTTCCCGAAGCTCAGCGTGTCACTGAGCAGCCCGCGCTCGTGGGCGCCGCGACCGAACTGCAGACCGAGCGCGAAGGCGCTGCCGAGGACGGCGAGCGCGAGGCCGGCGACGAGACTCAAGGTGAGCGGGTGGGCGAGATTGAACTGTCGCGCCCGAGCCTCACGCCTGGAAAGAAAAATGACGTTCATGCCGCGTGTTCCGACTGCCTCGAGGCCCCCAGAGCCAAGCGACGCCGATACGATGTACGGGCCACGCCCGGGCGTGAACCGCCCTGTTGTGCGTTAAAAAGCCCGTACCTGTACGATGCTGGCAACCCCGCTGTCATGGCTCCTCGCTTTAGACCGGTGGCTTTGCGTCCCCGCCTTTCAGCGGGTTTGCCCACAATGCAGCAAGGGCAATATGCCGAAGAAAATCTCACGAGACAAGCGCGGAAAAGTCCTAATGAGGACTGCGGCAGCTCGGCAGCCGCGGCGGCTTTATTCTGTTAAGGAGCTGCTGGGGCGCAGCGCCCCGGGGTTGACGCGGGTCACAGATCAGGCCGCGCGAGAGGGGTTCTGGAGCGACTGGTTGTGTCGCCATCTGCCGACGGAAATTGGCGTGCAGATCCGTGGCGTGCTCGAGCGCGACGGCACACTGGTGATTTTTGCCGCCTCCGCCGCCTGGTGCGCGCGGCTGCGTTACGCGCTGCAGGAGCTGGATCCGCAGATCCGCGCCGCCGCCCCGCAACTCACCGCCATCGCCGTGCGCGTGCAGCCGCGCGCCTGATCCAGGCCAAGCGGCGCAGCGATCGAGCGTCGCGTGTCAGCCGCGCGGCGGATGTAGTGCCGGCCCCTCGATGTAGGAGATCGGCGCGTCCGCGTAGCGCTCGAACACGACTTCCTCCCAGGTCGAGGTGTCCGCCAGCAGTGAGCGCAGCAGCTTGTTGTTGAGCGCGTGACCGGATTTGTGGCCGCTGAACTCGCCGATGAGACTGTGCCCGAGCAGATACAGATCCCCGATCGCATCGAGGATCTTGTGCTTGACGAACTCGTCCTCGTAACGCAGCCCGTCTTCGTTCAGCACGCGGAAGTCATCCAGCACGATCGCGTTGTCGAGACTTCCCCCCAGGGCAAGGTTGCGCGAGCGCAGCGTCTCGAGATCGCGCATGAAACCGAAGGTGCGCGCGCGACTCACCTCCTTGAGAAACGAGGTGGTCGAGAAATCCATCGAGGCGCGCTGCGAGCGGCGCTTGAAGATCGGATGGTTGAACTCGATCTCGAAGTTCACCTTGAAGCCGTCGAACGGGTCGAACTGCGCCCACTTGTCGCCGTCCTCGACCCGCAGCCGCTTCTTCACTCGCATGAAGCGCTTCGGGTGGTGCTGCTCCTCGATACCCGCTGACTGCAGCAGGAACACGAACGGGCCGGCGCTGCCGTCCATGATCGGCACTTCCGCGGCCGACAGCTCCACGATCGCGTTGTCGATCCCGAGTCCCGCGAACGCCGACAGCAGGTGCTCGACGGTCGAGACGCGCGACTCACCCGTGCCGAGCGTCGTGCCGAGCATGGTGTCGCCGACGTTCTCCGCGTGGGCGCGGATGTCTACCGGGATCGGCAGGTCCGTGCGCCGGAACACGATGCCCTCGTCCGGCCCTGCCGGGCGCAAGGTCATGAGTACCTTCTTGCCCGTGTGCAGGCCGACACCGGTGGCGCGAATCGAGTTTTTGAGCGTCCGTTGTCCGACCATGCGTACTGCTTGGCTCATCGCGCGCGCCGTCAGGAAGGACCCGGCCGCGCCAGACCCTCCCTTGGGCGCCTGAGTAAGGCGCGCTACCGTATCACATCAATCGGCCTGCCGCCGCAGGAATGCCGGGATGTCCAGCAGATCCTCCGACTCGGCCGCCGGGTGCAGCCCATCCCCGACCGCCCGCTGCCGCTGGACGGTGGGCTTGTCGAGCGCCGCGTAGTCGCTGCTGGAGAGTGGGCGGCGCACCATGCGCATCGCCGGCTCGGCGCGTACGTCGCGGTGATCGCGGCCTGCGGCCTCACGCTCGCGCTCGCGCGGTGAAGTGAGGGGCGAGCGCACTGCAGCAGTGGGCCGACCCAGGCCGGTCGCCACCACCGTGACGCGCACCTGGTTGTCGAGCTCCGGATCGATGACCGTGCCGATCACCACCGTCGCGTCATCGGAAGCGAACTGCTTCACGATCTGCCCGACTTCCTGGAACTCACCGATCGAGAGGTCCATGCCCGCGCTGACGTTGACCAGGATGCCGTGCGCCCCGGCGATGTTGATGTCCTCGAGCAACGGTGAGGATACGGCCGCCTCGGCCGCCGCGCGTGCCCGGCCCTCGCCGCTGGCCGCGCCCGATCCCATCATCGCCATGCCGGTCTCCGCCATCACCGTGCGCACGTCGGCGAAGTCGACGTTGATGAGGCCGGGGCGCGTGATGAGCTCGGCGATACCCTGCACCGCGCCCTGCAACACCTGGTTCGCCGCCTTGAAGGCGTCCAGGAGCGTCGTCTGGGGACCCAACACAGTCAACAGCTTCTGGTTAGGAATTGTAATGAGCGAGTCGCAGAACTTGGTCAGCTCGGCTATACCATGGTCGGCGACGCAGCTGCGCTTGTTGCCCTCCATCTCGAACGGCCGGGTCACGACCGCGACGGTGAGTATGCCCAGCTCACGCGCCACCTGTGCGACCACCGGGGCGGCGCCGGTGCCCGTGCCGCCGCCCATGCCCGCGGTGATGAACAACATGTCGCACCCCTCGACCAGCTCGACGATGCGGTCGCGGTCCTCCATCGCCGCCGAGCGGCCGATTTCCGGGTCGGCGCCCGCTCCCAGTCCCTTGGTGATGTTGCAGCCGATCTGCAGCGCGGTCTTCACCTTGGCGTGCTTAAGAGCCTGCGAGTCGGTGTTGATACACATGAACTCCACGCCGTCGATACCGGCCGTGACCATGTGGGCCACGGCGTTGCCGCCGCCGCCACCTACGCCGATCACCTTGATGACGGCGCTCTGGCTGTATGCGTCCATCAGTTCAAACATGGCTATCGCTCCTTACAGGGATACAAACGGTTGGTTGGGAGTCGCTCATCGCTCTGTCAGCTTCAAAAGTTGCCCTGGAACCACGAGCGCATGCGCTCGAACACCGACTTGGCGTTCCCGCCCAGGGAGTGCCCGCGATGCGCGGGCCGAACGTTGTCACGCGCGTAGAGCAGCAGCCCCACGCCGGTGGAATAAATCGGGTTGCGCACCACGTCGGTGAGGCCCCGCACCGCCTGCGGGACACCTAGGCGCACCGGCACGTGGAACACTTCCTCGGCGAGCTCGATCGCGCCTTCCATCTTGGCGCTGCCGCCGGTGAGCACGATGCCGGCGGCGATCACTTCCTCGAAGCCGCTGCGCCGCAGCTCCTCGCGCACCAGACCGAACAGCTCCTCGTAGCGCGGCTCGACGATCTCGGCGAGCGTCTGGCGCGCGAGGCGGCGGGCGGGACGCTCGCCGACGCTCGGCACCTCGATGCTCTCGTCGGGGTTGGCGAGTTGCGACAGCGCGCAGGCGTAGCGGATCTTGATGTCCTCGGCGTACTGGGTCGGCGTGCGCATCGAGACCGCGATGTCGTTGGTGACCTGGTCGCCGGCGATCGGAATGACCGCCGTATGGCGGATCGCCCCATTGGCAAACACCGCCAGGTCGGTGGTGCCGCCGCCGATGTCGACCAGGCACACGCCGAGCTCCTTCTCGTCCTCGGTGAGGACCGCGAAGCTCGAGGCGAGCTGCTCGAGCACGACGTCGTCCACGACCAGCCCGCAGCGCTGGATGCACTTCTCGATGTTCTGTGCGGCGCTGTCGGCGCCGGTGACGATGTGCACCTTGGCCTCGAGACGCACACCCGACATGCCGATCGGGTCGCGAATGCCCTCCTGGCCGTCGACCAGGAACTCCTGCGGCAGCACATGCAGGATCTTCTGGTCCGCGGGAATGGCCACGGCCTTGGCGGCATCGATCACGTGCTCGACGTCGCCGTGCGTGACCTCCTTGTCGCGCACGCCCACCACGCCGTGGGAGTTCAGGCTCCGTACGTGGCTGCCGGCGATGCCGGCGAACACCGAGTGGATCTCGCAGCCGGCCATGAGCTCCGCTTCCTCCACCGCCCGCTGGATGGACTGCACCGTGGACTCGATGTTGACCACCACGCCCTTCTTCAGTCCGCGCGAGGGCTGCGAGCCCAGGCCGAGAAGCTCGATCGAGCCGTCGAGCCCCACTTCTCCCACCAGCGCCACGACCTTGGAGGTGCCGATGTCGAGGCCCACGATCAGATTTCTGTCGGTACGCTTAAGCATCGTGGCCACCGTCCCGGCCGGCGGCGCGGGCGGCATTGCCGCGCCAGCCGATGGCAAACCCGTTTGTGTAACGCATATCCACGTAGGCAATGTCCTCACCGCGCTGGGTGATGAGCTTCAGCGCGGTGTTCATGAATTTCTCGAAGCGCTCGTCCACCTGGCGTCTTCCCAGACGCACGGTGACGCCGTTGGCAAGATCGAATTCCCAGGCGCCGCGTGCATCCAGGCGCATGGCGGTGAGGCGCAGCCCCGCCTGCGACAGGCGTCCTTCGGCGGCCAGATAGCGCTGCGCCACCAGTGACTCCTTGCCGTCGGGGCCGGCGAGCTGCGCCAGCTCCGGCGGAATGTGGTGCTCGTCGGAGTCGAACAGCTCGCCGCGGGTGTTGAGGAGTCCGCGCTCGCCCCAGCGCGCGGCGGCGCTCTGCTCGATGACCAGCACGTTCAGGCCGCGGGGCCAGGCGCGCTGCACGCTCACCGCATCCACCCACGGGAGCGTGTGGATGGCGCGGCGCACCGCGGCGAGGTCCACCGACAGCAGTCCCGCGCCGTGCACCTTCTCCTTCACGACCCGCTCGACGTCCACCGGCGCCACGCGCTGGAAGCGCCCGGCCACGGCCACCGTCTCGATGGGTTGATCGAATGCCCACGACACCACGCACACCGCCGCCGCGATCCCGGTGAGCGCGCCCACCCACAGGCCGAGGTAGCGCCAGTTGATCAGCGGCAGCCGCGGGCGCGCTTCCGAGGGTTTGCGACGGTTCTTGGGGCGGGCGAACATGAGCTACACCGGGGACTTCGGGCCCGAGGCGGGCCGGCGGGTGAAACTGGTCTCGAGCACGCGCCACACGAGCTCGTCGAAATCGACCCCGATCGCGCGCGCCGCCATCGGCACCAGGCTGTGACTGGTCATGCCCGGAACCGTGTTGATCTCCAGCAGCAGCGGCCTGGCGGTGCCGTCCATCATGAAGTCCGCCCGCCCCCAGCCCGAGGCGCCGGTCGCCTCGAATGCGGCGAGCGCGAGACTGGCGAGATGCTCCTCGGCGCTGTGCGAGAGGCCCGAGGGGCAGAAGTAGCGCGTGTCGTCGCGGAAATACTTGGCCTCGTAGTCGTAGAAGGTGCGCGGGGTCTCGATGCGGATCGAGGGCAACGCCTGCTCCTGCAGGATCGCCACCGTGTACTCGGGGCCCGCGATCCACGCCTCCGCAAACACCAGCGTCTCGAGCTGCGCGGCGAGCGCATAGGCGGCCGGCAGATCCGCGGCGCGCTCGACCTTGCTCATGCCGACGCTCGAGCCCTGGGTGGCGGGCTTCACGATCAGCGGCAGCTTGAGGCGCTCGAGCGCCGGCTCGAAATCCTGTGCGCCGGTCAGCACCACGAAGTCCGCGGTCGCGACCCCGACGGCGCGCGCCAGGCGCTTGGTACGCAGCTTGTCCATGCCGATGGCCGAGCCCATCACACCGCTTCCGGTGTAGGGGACGCCCAGGTATTCGAGCGCGCCCTGCAGCGTGCCGTCCTCGCCCCCCGGACCGTGCAGCGCAATCCAGACACGGTCGAAGCGCCGGGCGAGCAGCTGCGCGAGCGCCGCATCGCGCGGATCGAAGGCGTGCGCGTCGACGCCGCGGCGCGTGAGCGCTTCCAGCACCGCGTTGCCGGAGAGGAGTGAGATCTCGCGCTCGCTGGAGTCGCCGCCGAACAGCACTGCCACGCGGCCGAACTCGCCCGCCGCGGTGACGCGGTGCAGCTGGCGCGGTTCGTAGCTGAGGCGCACGGCTCAGGGCACTCCCACGATACGCACCTCGGGCTGCAGCGCGACGCCATGCACGCGCTGCACCGTCTCGCGCACGTGCGCGATCAGGCGCTCCAGGTCAGCGGCGCTCGCCTGGCCGTGATTGATGATGAAATTCGCGTGCTTGTGCGACACCGAGGCATCACCGATGCGAAATCCCTTCAACCCCGCGACCTCGATGAGGCGCGCGGCGTGATCTCCGGGCGGGTTGGTGAACACCGAGCCGCAGCTCCACTCCCCGATCGGCTGCGACGCCCTGCGCTGCTCGAGCAGCGCGCGCACCTCGCCCTCGTGCGCGCCGGGACGGTGCTCGAAGCTCAAGTGCGCGGCGATGAACCATTCCTCGGGTGCGGGCGCGATGACCTGGCGGTAGCTGACGCGGTACTCGCCGGCCGCGCGGCTGTGCGTGTGACCGCCGCGGTCGATGGTTTCAACACTCTGCACGTGGCGCCAGGTTTCCCCGCCGAAGGCGCCGGCGTTCATCGCCAGGGCCCCGCCGAGGGTCCCGGGAATGCCGGCGAAGAACTCCGCCGGCCCGAGGCCCCACTTGATGCACTGCCGGGCGATGCGCGCACAGGCGACACCGGCCTGCGCCTGCACCGTGGTCTCGTTGACGCGCGTGAGGGCATCGAGCGTGCCGTGGGTGCTGATGACGATCCCCCTGACTCCCCCGTCACGCACCAGGAGGTTGCTGCCGAGGCCGATGAATTGGATCGGCACCCCGTTGGGCACGGTGCGCAGGAACGCCGCGAGCTCGGTGCGGTCGCGCGGATTGAAGAACACCTCCGCAGGTCCGCCGACGTGCCAGGAGGTGTGGCGGCTGAGGGGCTCATCGCGGCGTACGCGCACCATGAACTGCGGGGCCACGGCCAGCGTCACGACGCCCTCCCCGGGGGCAGCAGTGCCGCGAGCGCATCCGGGAGCGCGTGCGCCACGGCGCTGATGTTGCCCGCGCCCATGGCGAGGATGAGGTCGCCATCGCGGATCACGTCCTTCAACGCCAGGGCGAGTTCCTCGACCTTCTCGACAAACAACGGCTCGAGCTGCCCGCGGCTGCGCACCGCGCGGCAGATGGCGCGGCCGTCGGCGCCGGGGATCGCGGTCTCGCCCGCGGCGTAGACCTCCGTCACGCACAGGGCGTCTGCGCCCGACAGCGCCTTGCCGAAATCGTCGATCAGGTCGCGGGTGCGCGTGTAGCGGTGCGGCTGAAAGGCGAGCAGCACCCGCCGCCCGGGGTAGCCCTGGCGCACCGCTGCCAGCGTCACGGCCACCTCCGTGGGGTGATGGGCGTAGTCATCGACGATGCTGATACGGCCCACGGCGGTGAGCACGTCGCCGATGTGCTGCAGCCGCCGGTCGATGCCCTGGAAGTGCGCCAGCGCGCGCAGGATCGCCCGATCGTCGATATCGAGCTCGGTGGCCACCGCGATCGCCGCGAGCGCGTTGCGCACGTTGTGAACGCCCGCCAGATTCACCGTCACGGCGAGCGCTGCCGCCACTCCGGGCCGCCTGACGTCGAAATGCGTCTGCAGGCCCGCCGGACGCAGGTTCTCACCCCGCACGTCCGCCCCCGACTCCAGGCCGTAGGACAGGATCGGCCGGCTGACTTCCTGCAGGATGCTGCGCAGGTGCTCGTCGTCGGCGCACAGCACCGCGAGGCCGTAGAAGGGCAGATTGTGCAGAAAGTCGACGAAGCTCTGCTTGAGGAGCCCGAAGTCCCCGCCGTGCGCGCTGAGGTGATCGTTGTCGATGTTGGTGACGATCGCGATGAGGGGCTGCAGATGCGTGAACGAGGCGTCGCTCTCGTCGGCTTCGGCGACCAGGTAGCGCCCGGCTCCCAGGCGCGCGTTGCTGGCGGCGCTCTTCAGGCGCCCGCCGATGACGTAGGTCGGGTCCTCGCCGCCCTCCGAGAGGATGCTGGCGATGAGGCTGGTCGTGGTGGTCTTGCCGTGCGTGCCGGCGACGGCGATGGAATAGCGGAAGCGCATCAGCTCACCGAGCATCTCGGCGCGCGCCACCACCGGGATGCGCGCCGCGAGGGCCGCCCGCACCTCCGGGTTGTCGCGCGGCACCGCGCCCGAGGCGACCACCACATCGGCGCCGGCGATGTTGGCGGCCGCGTGACCGATGCTCACGTGTGCGCCCAGCCCCACGAGCCATTGCGTCACGGTGCTGACGCGCAGGTCCGAGCCCTGCACCCGGTAGCCGAGATTCAGCAGCACCTCGGCGATGCCGCTCATGCCGCTGCCGCCGATGCCGACGAAGTGAATGGTGTTGATACGGCGCATGCGGTCGCGCCGGTCGGGGGTGACGCGACGCTCCACGCTCACGCGCTCGGGCAAGGTGCGCCGCTCCCCGCTCATGCAGCCCTCCGCGCGAGCTCCAGGCACGAGGCGGCGAGCTCATCCGCGGCGCGCGGCTTGGCGAGCAGGCGCGCCCGCTCGGCCATGGCGAGGAGCTTGCCGCGGCCGGCGCACAGGCGCTGCAGCTCGGCGGCGAGGCGCTCGGCGGTGAGCTCGCGGTCGGGTATCACCACCGCGGCGCCCTCGCGCACCAGGTACTGCGCGTTGTACGCCTGGTGGTCGTCTACGCTTCCGGGGAAGGGCACGAGGATCGAGGCCACGCCCACCGCGGCGAGCTCGGAGACGGTGAGCGCGCCGGCGCGGCAGATCACCAGGTCCGCCCAGCCGTAGGCCTCGCTCATGTCCTCGATGAACGGACGCACGTCCGCGCGCACCCCTGCCTGGGCATAGCTGGCGCGCCCGGCGTCGATCCAGCGCTCCCCCGCCTGGTGACGCACGTCGAACGCGAGCCAGCCCGCCACACGCTTCAGCGCAAAGGGCACGACGGCATTCAGCCGCGTCGCACCCTGGCTGCCGCCGATCACGAGGATGCGCACCGGACCTGAGCGTCCGGCGAAGCGCTCCGCGGGCCCCGCCACGGCGCTGATGTCCGCTCGCACCGGGTTGCCGATGACGCGCGCCTGCACGTCGTGTCCGAAACTGCCCGGAAAGGCTTCCAGCACCTGGCGCGCCAGGTGCGCAAGCATGCGGTTGGTGAAGCCGGCGACGGCGTTCTGCTCATGAATGAGCAGCGGCCGGCGCGTGAGCCACGCGGCGACACCGCCCGGACCGGTCACGAAGCCTCCCAGGCCGACCACGACCACCGGCCGGTAGCGCCGCATGACGCGCAGCGCCTGGATGAGGGCGAGCGTCAGGCGAAACGGCGCGGCCAGCCAGCTGAGCACGCCCTTGCCGCGCAAGCCACCGACCGACAGTCGCTCGATTGGAATGCCCTCGGCCGGAATGACGCGCGACTCCAGTCCGCGCGCCGTGCCGAGCCAGATGACCGGGAGCGACTGCTCGCGCAGCAGGCGCGCCAGCGCCAGCGCCGGAAATACGTGTCCACCGGTGCCGCCGGCCATGATGAGGATCGGACGGTTCATGCCGCGCCCCGCACGGTGGCCGACCCGCGTTGCTCGCGCAGCGCCTCGTGATACACGCGCAACACCAGTCCCACCCACGCGAGACCTACGATCAGGCTCGAGCGGCCGTAGCTCATCAGCGGCAGCGTCAAGCCCTTGGTCGGCAACACGCCCATGTTGACGCCGATGTTGATGAAGGCCTGGATGCCCACCCACAGGCCAAAGCCCACCGCCAGCAGGCTCGGGAACTTGAGTCCCGCCTGCGAGGCCAGTCGTGCGATGTAGAAGCTGCGCCACACCAGGGCCAGGAACAGGCCGAGCGTCAGCAGCACCCCGAGGAGCCCCAGCTCCTCGGCCAGCACCGCGAACAGGAAGTCAGTGTGCGCTTCCGGCAGATAGAACAGCTTCTGCACACTGTCGCCGAGTCCCACGCCGAACCACTGGCCGCGGCCGATGGCGATCAGTGACTGGGTCAGCTGGAAGCCGCTGTTGAAGGGGTCCGCCCACGGATCCAGAAACGCGGTCAGGCGGCGCAGCCGATAGCTGGCGCTGACCGCCAGCACGGCAAAGCCCCCCGCCGCGATCGCGGTCATGACGATCACGTGGCGCAGCCGCGCGCCGGCCAGAAACAACAGGGCAAAGCCGGTGGCGAAGAGTACCGTGGCCGCGCCGAAGTCCGGCTCGAGCAGCAGCAGGGCGCTCACACCGCACAGCAGGCCGAGCGGCTTGCCGAGTCCGGCGAGGGACTCGCGCAATTGCGTCTCGCGGCGCACGGCGTAGCTGGCGAGATACACCAGCACCAGCACGCGCGCCAGTTCCGAGACCTGGAAGTTGACACCGGCGAGGTGCAGCCAGCGGCGGCTGCCGTTGACCGCGTGCCCGAGCCCGGGAACGAGCACGATGAGCAGCAGGCCGATCGCGAGCGCCAGCAGCGCCGCGCCGGCGCGCTCCAGCAGCGCGGTAGGGATCGAGAACATGAGCGCGGCACAGGAAGCGCCGATGAGCGTCAGCAGCAGCTGGCGCTCGAGGTAGTAGAACGGCTGCCCGGTGTCCTGGCTGGCGATCGACACCGAGGCGGAGGTCACCATCAC
>DATKEZ010000197.1:0-7117 GCA_035511775.1 Steroidobacteraceae bacterium
GCGGATCGAGGTTCGAGGCCTCGATCAGCGCGCGCGCCGCCGCCAGCGCGTACTGCCCGCCGGAGCCGATCGCCGCGACGTCGTGCTCGGGCTCGATCACGTCGCCGTTGCCGGAGACGATGAAGAGCTTCTCCGGATCGCCCACCAGCAGCAGCGCCTCGAGACGCCGCAGGTAGCGGTCCGAGCGCCAGTCCTTGGCGAGCTCGATGGCGGCACGCGTGAGGTTGCCGTATTTCTCCAGCTTGCCCTCGAAGCGCTCGAACAGCGTGAAGGCATCCGCGGTTCCGCCGGCGAAACCCGCCAGCACCTTGCCGTCGGCCAGGCGGCGCACCTTGCGTGCGTTGCCCTTCATGACGGTGTTGCCGAGGGTGACCTGGCCGTCACCGCCGAGCGCAATCGCGCCGTTGCGGCGTACGCCGAGGATGGTCGTTCCGTGGGGATCGAAGTAGGGCTGATGGTTCATGATTACACTCGAGCTTGGCTTGCTCCCGCGGGCCTGGCCGGGGAGCGATGATTGCAGGCAGGCCGTTGGCCCCCCACCGGCCTAAGCCTTGCGACGCGCCCGTGGGTGGGCAGCGTCGTAGATGCGGGCTAGGTGCTGGAAGTCAAGATGGGTGTAGATCTGGGTGCTCGAGATGTCGGCGTGACCGAGGAGCTCCTGGACGCCGCGCAACTCGCCGCTCGACTCCAGCAGGTGCGAGGCGAAGGAGTGCCGGAACAGGTGCGGGTGCACGTGCATGCCGAGCCCCTGGCGCCGTGCCCAGTGGGCGATGCGGGCTTGGACGGCGCGCGCTCCCAGCCGCTCGCCCGAGCGGCCCACGAACAGCGCCGTCTCGCCCTGCCGCGCGAGGTCCGCGCGTTCTCGCAGCCACGCCTTGAGCGCCCGCGCCGCGGCCCGCCCGACCGGAACGATGCGCCCCTTGCGGCCCTTGCCAAGCACCTGCACCGTGCGGTCCTTGAGATCCAGGCTCGCGATGTCGAGCCCCACGAGCTCGGAGAGCCGCAGCCCCGAGGAATACAGGAGCTCCATGATCGCGCGGTCGCGTGCCGTGAGGACGTTGCCGGGCGGGATCTCGAGGAGGCGCGCCATCTGATCGGGATCGAGCGTCTGCGGCAAGCGCCGTGCCGCCTTCGGGGCGCGCACGTCGTGGGCGGGATTGGCCCGGATGCGCGCACCTGGGCTGCGTCGGGCGAAGGCGGACCCCGCCGCGCGCGCGTCGCCGCTCCGGCCCTCGCGCAGCAGGAACTCGTAGAAGCTGCGTACGGCGGAGAGCCGCCGCCGGATGCTGCGGGGGCTAAGGCCTGAGGCGTGAGAATGCGCGGCAAAGAGCCGCACGTGCTGGGTGTCGAGCCCACCCCAGTCTGCGACGCCGGAGCGATCGCAGTACCCGATCAGCGCCGCCAGATCGCGGGAGTAGCTGCGATCGGTGTGGGCGGACAGACGGCGCTCGCTCGTCATGTAACGGCGGAAGCGGGCCACCCACTCGAGCGCCGCGGGAGTCATGGCCCGTACAGTCCGCGCTCCTTCAGGGCGAGCTGTCAGTCAGTGCTTCGGTGATCAGCTCCGCGAGGCGCGCCAGGAACTCGGTGCTCATCGCCGGATGAAAGCGCTCGCGATCGGCGCTGCCGAGCGCCAGCAGCCCCATCGAGCCCTTCACCCCGAGCGGCACCAGCGCCACCGACCCCATCTCGGGCCCCTCGGGCCCGAACAGGAACTCGCGTTGCGAGTCGCGCGCCTGCCCGCAGCGCGGCTTGCCGCTCACGAAGAGCGACTCGAAGGACTTGAGGTTCGGATCGCTGGGGGGCACGGTGCGCACGAAGCGCGGCGCCGCGGCAGGCTCCGACGGCTCGCCGATCAGCACCAGGACGGCGTGAAAGGCCTCGAAGTCCTCGCGCAGGCCCGCCTCGATCCTCGAGAGGGCCTCATCCCGTGGCATGGCGCGCAGCAGCCGGCGCGTGAAGCGGTGCAGCCGCTCGGAGACCGCATCGTTCGCGCGCGCCACGCGGACGAGCTCGGCGAGCTTGCCCTCGAGGCCGGAGAGCTTCTCGCGCAACACCTCGATCTGGCGCTCGACGAGGGAGATGGTCGAGCCGCCGCGCGCGTGCGGCAGCCGCAGCCGCGCCAGCACCGCCTGATGGCGCTCGAAGAAGTCGGGATTGCGCTGCAGATAGCTCGCGATCGATTCTTCTTCAGTGTCCGCCGCGGCAAGCCCGCGAGCTTCTCGTGTCGTCATGGCGTTCTAGACCTCGACGTGACCTGCAAAGGATATTTCTGCGGGGCCGCTCAGCCAGACATGCTCCCCCGGACCCCCCCAGTTTACGCGTAACTCGCCGCCGCGCACCTTCACGAGCACCTCCCGATCGAGCAGCCGGCGGCGGCGCCCGACGGCCACCGCCGCGCAGGCGCCGGTGCCACAGGAGAGAGTCTCGCCGGCGCCGCGCTCGTAAACGCGCAGCCGCACCTCGCTAGGGGAGACGATCTCGAGAAAGCCAGCGTTGACGCGCTTCGGGAACCGCGGATGGCGCTCGATCGCAGGCCCGAGCGTCGTCACCGGCGCCGTCTCGACGTCCGGCACGATGAGCACGGCATGGGGATTGCCGATCGAGACCGCAGCGATCGCGAGAGTCCGACCGGCGACCTCGAGGGGATAGCTGTCCGCCTCGCTCGGCGCGTCGAAGGGGAGTGATCGCGGATCGAAGTCGGGCACCCCCATGTCGACCGACACACTGCGGTCGGCGTCGATGCGCGCCTGGACGATGCCTGCCGGGCTGTCGAGGGTGATCGTGCCGTCGGCGGCCGCCCCGCGATGGTGGAACAGCGCGGCTATGCATCGCGCGCCGTTGCCGCACTGCTCGACCTCGTCGCCGTCGCGGTTGAAGATCCGGTAGAACACGGCGGTGCCCTCGCGCCGCGGGCGCTCCAGCACCAACGCCTGGTCGAAGCCGATACCGGTGCGGCGCTCCCCGAGCCGGCGCAGCAGCTCCGGAGCGAGCAGGGATTCATCGGCGGGCGCATCGAACACGACGAAGTCGTTGCCGACGCCGTGCATCTTCGTGAAATCGACGCGCATTGCGGGCAAGAGGATAACGCAAAACCGGTTGCGCGCGGGGCCGCGGCGCGTCGGCGTGGCGCGGTGTGGCGCGCGCAACGCCGCGCGCTGCTTCAGTCGCGCAGCGCCGCGCGCACCTTGAAGATGCAGCGGTCCATCACCGTGAAAATCCCGGCCCGCACCGCGCGCTCGGCGGCGGCCTGGTCGATGACGCCCTCCTGCAGCCACAGCGCCGGGAGCTTGAGGCGGATGCAGTCCGAGACGATCCCTGCCACGTGCTCGGGACGGCGGAAAACATCGACGATGTCCACGCGCTCGTCGCCGCTCAATACTTCCGGCAGTTGATCGAGCGAGGACACCGCCGGCTCGCCCAGGATGCTCTCCGCGCCCGGTGTCACGGGGATGATCCGGTAGCCGAAGCGCTGCATGGCCCGCGCCACGCCGTGGCTCGGGCGGGTGCGATCGGGCGACAGTCCGACGACCGCGATGGTGTGTGCCGTGCGCAGCAGCTGCTCGATCTGCTCCGCCGGCGGATTGACGAACACGGCAGCTCCTTGGCCTTCCCGTCCTCGGGAGTCTAGTCTAGCTCCATGACAGCACGCGACGAGCGCACGCCCGCGAGCGAGGTCGCAGCCGCGCACCCGAACGTGAGGTTCTGCGGTTGAGCGTGGACGAGTACCAAGTACGGATCGAGCCGCACGGGCGGACGCTCCGCGTCGCCGCCGGACAGGCGGTGCTGGAAGCAGCGCTCAGCGCGGGCCTGAATCTCCCGCACAGCTGCAAGTCCGGCCACTGCGGCTCGTGCCGCGCCCGGCTGCTGGCCGGCGAGATCGCCTACCCCAACGGGCTGCCGCTCGGTATCACCGCCGAGCAGGCGCAGGGCGGGGAGATACTGCTGTGCCAAGCGCGTGCGCACTCGGACCTCAGGGTCGAGGCGCGACTCGTCGCCGGCATCGACGACGTCGAGATCAAGACACTCCCGTGCCGGATCGCGCGCCTGACTCCGCTCGCGCCCGACGTGATGCAGGTGCTGCTGCGGCTGCCGGCGGTCGAGCGGCTGCGCTTCCATCCGGGCCAGTATCTCGACGTGCTGCTCGATGGCGGCCGGCGGCGCAGCTTCTCGATCGCAAGCCCCCCGCACGACAGCGACCTCCTCGAGCTGCACGTGCGGCGCGTGAGCGGCGGAGGATTCACCGAGCGGCTGTTCGGCCACGCGCCGGGCGGCGCCGCTTCTGCGACGCCCGGCGTCACCGCGCCGGCACCCTCGGGTTCCCTCGGCGCGGGCGCGTTGCTGCGGATAGAAGGGCCGGTCGGGCAATTCAGCTATCGCGACAGCACTGGACCTGTGCTCATGGTCGCCGGTGGCACGGGCTTCGCGCCGCTGAAGTCGATGCTGCGGCACGTGCTCGAGACGGGTATCCGGCGCGACATCCACTTCTACTGGGGCGCCCGCCACGAGCGCGACCTGTACGAAGAGCAGCTGGTGCTCGAGTGGGTTCGCCGCCATCCGCAGCTCACCTTCACCGCAGTGCTGTCGGAAGCGACCGCGCGCGAGGCCGTGCACACCCGAGCCGGCTGGGTGCACGAGGCCGTGCTCGCGGACTACCCGGACCTCGGGCGCTTCGAGGTTTACGCGGCCGGTCCGCCGGCGATGATCGAAGCGATGCGCGCGAGCTTTCCGAGCCACGGATTGCCGACGGAGCGGCTGTATTTCGACTCGTTCGACTACGCGCCGGATGCGGCACAAGCTATCCTTGGCCCAGCATGAGGGGGGCAAGCCCGTGATCCACGCGGCCATCACCGGCTGGGGCAAGTGCCTGCCGCCGGCGGTGCTCAGCAATCACGATCTCGCCGGCATTCTCGACACCAGCGACGAGTGGATCGTCAGCCGCACCGGCATCCGGGAGCGGCGCATCTCGCACGTCGGGCTCGAGGAGCTCGGCTACGTCGCGGCCGCGCGTGCGCTGGCCGCGGCCGGCCTTCCCGGCAGCCGGATCGAGCTCATCGTGTTCGGCACCTGCAGCCACGACGATCAGGTACCCAACATGGCTTCGGGCATCCAGGTGCGTATCGGCGCACAGCCCGCTGCGGCGCTCGACATCAACACCGCCTGCACCAGCTTTCTCTACGGGTTGTCCGCCGCCACCGCGCTGATCCGCACCCGCGTGGTTCGCAACGCGCTGGTGATCGGCGCCGAGCTGATCTCGCCGTTCATGGACTGGAGCGATCGCGATGTCGCGGTGCTGTTCGGCGATGGAGCGGCGGCGGTGGTGCTCGAGGCGAGCGAGCGCGAGGAAGGCCTGGTGGCGGAGAAGCTCGGCTGCTACGGCGACGCGCGCGAGACGCTGCGCGTGCAGGGCATGGGCGGCCGCTATGCCAACCGCGGCGTGCTCTACGGCGTCACCCGCTGGCAGTTCGAGGGCCAGGAGATCTTCAAGCGCGCCGTGCAGGGCATGAGCAGCGCCTGTGAGGAGACGCTCACGAGGATGAACTTCGGTCCCCAGGACGTCGATCTTCTGGTGCCGCACCAGGCGAATCTGCGCATCATCGAAGCGGTCGCGAAGCGGGCGCGGGTGCCGATGGAGCGGGTGTTCGTCAACATCCAGCGCTACGGGAACATGTCCGCGGCCACCGTGCCGGTGGCACTCTGCGAGGCGCTCGAGGAGCGCCGAGTGCGCCCGGGGGCGCTGCTGCTGATGCCCGGGTTCGGCGGCGGCTTGAGTTTCTGCGCGCACCTGGTGCGCTGGGGCAGCCGCACCACGCCCCTCAATCTGAGCACGGTCGATCTGCCGCCGAACACCCGCCCGGCGCTCGAGATCCTGCGCGAGTGCCTGGAACGGAAGCGCCGGCCGACGGCGGCCCCGGCCGCCGCGCCGTTCGCTTAGTTTCCCGAAGGTCGGCGCTTTGCGGCCCGCGCTGCCTTCTTCCGGCGCTTAGCCGGATCCTTCGTGCGCAACTTGCCGAAGGTGCCCCGGTAGATCTTGCCGCGGCGGGTTCTGCGATCGCCCTTGCCCATGAAACAACTCCAAAAAATTCAATGAAAAGGGCCGGTCGCGGTGCCCTCGAGGCACGTACGACCGGCCCTTGGCGGAACTGAAGCTTACCAGCGCTTCGGGCCGCCGCCGCCGCGGTTGCCGGCACCGCGCTCCTGGGCCTCATTCACCCGCAGGGCTCGCCCACCCAGCTCCTTGCCGTTGAGGTTCTGGATCGCGCGCGAGGCGTCGGCGCGCGACATCTCGACGAACCCGAAACCGCGCGGCCGGCCGGTGTCGCGATCGGTGATGATGCTCACCGACTCGACGGTGCCGTGCTGTGCGAACAGCTCGCGCACCTCGGCGTCAGTGGCGGAAAACGGCAGGTTGCCCACATAGATCTTCGTCATGCAATCGAACTCCTGAAACTAACATAACTAGCAGGAGTGCTGACCGAAGATCGGTTGAGTCTGCGGCGCACGCGCTGCCACCTGGTCGAGAACGATTCGGCTTTTCAGACTCGGAAGCCAACTCGCAAGCGAAGCGGGTGGCAAGCGGCAGGAAAGGGAAAGGTCACGAACCGGCGCGGACGATACCCCAGGGCGCGGTGCCGGCACAAGCGCCGGGTGCGCATTTGACACAATGGCGCTCCGGGGGACCGCCTCGGGCGGTTGCCACAGCTCCCCGACCCACACGCCGAGCAGCGCCGCCGCAAGTCCCGCGGCGACCGCGAGCGGTGGCCGGTCGAAGATGAACATGCACGCCCTCCTGTCATTGCGAACGCGCGGCCGGCTCCTCCGGCCCGGGAGACTCTAGGCGCGCGCGGGCGGCCCGGATATGGGCTAATCCAGAATTTATTGTCTTCCTTTGCCTTACAATCAGCCCATGGACCAGCTGGTCTGCATGCGCAGCTTCGTGCGGGTGGCCGATCTGCACTCCTTCACCCGCGCGGCGGACGCGCTCGGGGTGTCGCGCGCGGTGGTGAGCACGCACGTGGCCGAGCTCGAGCAGCACCTGCGATGCCAGCTCTTCCACCGCACCACGCGCCGGGTGGGCCTGACCGCCGACGGCGCGGAGTACCTGGTGCGCTGCCAG
>DATKEZ010000198.1:0-8906 GCA_035511775.1 Steroidobacteraceae bacterium
GCCGCTGGCACATGCAGGGCGGCCGCTGGGAGCGGGAGGGGCACGAGGGGCACGAGCACCGCTAGGCGCGTTGACTGACGGCGAGCTACCAACTCTCCCGGTGGACGTGCGGCACGGCATCGAAGTGCTGGTCGCGACTCAGCACCGGAAGTCCATACTGGATTGCCAGGGCGGCGATCCAGGCGTCGTTGGCCGGGATCGGACGGCCTGATCGCTTGAGAGTGACTCGCAGAGCGGCATAAGCGGTCGCAGTCTCATCAGTGACCGGCAGGATATCGAACTGGCCCAAATAGGAAGCGAGCCACGCTTCGTATGCCGCACGGTGCCTGGATTCCGCGATGCCATAGCGGAACTCGCCCAGAACGATGACCGGAATGGCAGCTCGCGCGTGACGACGGAGAATCGCCCCGACCGCCGAATCGCCGTCCACGAACGCCGCAAGAGCGTTCGTGTCCAGGATCATGCTTGATCCTCGGGCTCAATCGACTCGAAGATCTCATCTACACGCCTCTGGATTCGGGCGGTCTCCCTGCGCAGGTGATGCAGCTTTCCGAACCCCCTCATCCATTCCGGTTCCCCGGCACGGGCATTGCCGTCTCTCGTGGCGAGCTTTTCCTGCAGCGCCTGGGACATGAATTCCTTGAGCGTCTGACCTCGTTCTGCCGCTTTCGCCTTCGCCTTGCGGAACAGCGCGTCGGGGATTTCGACCGTCGTCTTCATGCTCCCATATTACCATATTTACGGGCGGAGGACGTCGAGTCAGCCCCACACGCGCCTTTTCGCGGACGTAACCGCGCCGCGCTTGTTCGCCGGTATGACGCGGCCCGATTTGCGCTTCGCGCCTGCGCCGCTGCACACTGCGCCGCTTCCGGTGTAAGCACGAGGGGCGGACCCATGAGACGGACAGGGATAGCGGGCTTCGGGCTCGCCGCGGCTCTGGCCACGACGGCTGTGTTGGCGGGGCAATCGCCCGCCGCCAAAACCCCGCCCGACAGTGCGGCGGGCAAGCTCACGCTCGGCAGCACCGATATCTCTGCCGGCGGACAGATTGCCGAGGCGCAGGTGTTCAACGGCTTCGGCTGCAAGGGCGGCAACGTCTCCCCGGGGCTGTCCTGGAGCAACGCCCCCGCCGGCACCAAAAGCTTCGCTCTGCTGATGCACGATCCGGACGCGCCCACCGGCAGCGGCTGGTGGCACTGGGTCGTTTACAACATCCCCGCCAGCGTGAGCTCGCTCCCGGCCGGCGCCGGCGATCCGCAGAAGAGCCTGCTGCCCGCGGGCGCCGTGCAGGGACGCACCGACTTTGGCACTCCCGGGTACGGCGGGCCGTGTCCGCCGCCCGGCAAGCCGCATCACTATTACGTGCGCCTGTACGCGCTGAAGGTGGCCAGGCTCGACGTGCCCGCGGATGCGACCGCCGCCTATATCGGGTTCATGGTGCGCATGCAATCGCTCGCGAAGGCCGAGCTCATGGGTGTGTATGGCCGCTAGCGGTCCGCGCGAGCGGCGCCCGGCGATATGGCCCTGGCTGCTGATGCCGGCCATCGTGCTATTGGTGTTTTACGCGCTCTTCAGGGTGCACCAGCGGCCGCGAGCTCCTGCAGCGCCACCGCCGGCACCCGCGGCCAGCACGCCCGGGATAAGCTGAAGCGCTGATGCCGCGCCCCCACACGCGCCTGCGTTCCGCCCCCCGGACGGCCGCGCCATCTGAGCGCGCGCCGCGAGTCGGCTTCGTCAGCCTCGGCTGCCCCAAGGCGCTGGTGGACTCGGAGCGCATCCTCACGCAGCTGCGTGCGGAGGGTTACGAGGTTTCACCGACCTACGAAGCCGCCGACCTCGTCGTGGTCAACACCTGCGGCTTCATCGATGCGGCGGTGGATGAGTCACTCGATGCGATCGGCGAGGCGCTCGAGCACAACGGCCGCGTGATCGTGACCGGGTGCCTCGGAGCCAGGCCCGAGCGCATCCTCGAGCGTCACCCGCGCGTGCTGAAGGTGACCGGTCCGCACGCCTACGAAGACGTGGTGGGTGCGGTGCACGAGCACCTGCCGCCGCGGCATGATCCGTTCTTCGATCTGCTGCCGCCCGAGGGAGTGCGGCTCACGCCGCGCCACTACGCGTATCTGAAAATCGCGGAAGGGTGCAACAACAAGTGCAGCTTCTGCATCATCCCCTCGATGCGCGGCCGCCTCGTGAGCCGGCGCATCGACGAGGTGCTGCGCGAGGCGGAGCGCCTCATCGCGGCCGGAGTGAAGGAGCTGCTGGTGATCTCGCAGGACACCAGCGCCTACGGCGCGGACCTGCGCTACGCGAGCGGCGCGTGGCGCGGTGAGAGTTACCAGACACGCTTCATCGACCTCGCCCGCGGTCTGGGGCAGCTGGGAGCCTGGGTGCGCCTGCACTACGTCTATCCCTACCCGCATGTCGATGCGGTGATCCCACTCATGGCCGAGCGGCGCGTGCTGCCGTATCTGGATATCCCGTTCCAGCACGGCAGCGCCTCGGTGCTCAGGCGCATGCGCCGTCCCGCGCACTCGCAAGACACCCTGGCACGCATCCGCGCCTGGCGCGCGCAGTGCCCGGATCTCACGCTGCGCAGCACCTTCATCGTGGGTTTCCCCGGCGAGACGGAGGGCGAGTTCGCGCAGCTGCTCGCATGGCTGGATGAGGCCGAGCTCGATCGCGTGGGCTGCTTCAAGTACTCGCCCGTGGAGGGTGCCGCCGCCAATGCGCTCCCCGATCACGTCGCGCCCGAGCTGCAGGAGGAGCGCTACACGCGCTTCATGGAGCGAGCCGCGGCGATCAGCCGGCGGCGCCTGGCGCAGCGGGTCGGCCGGCACATGCGCGTGCTGGTGGATGCGGTGCAGGATGGCACCGCGACGGCGCGCAGCGAAGCGGACGCGCCGCAGATCGATGGCGTGGTGCGGATCGAAAATGCCGGCAAACTGCGCCCCGGCGACTGGGCCGAGGTGCGGATCGTGGCCGCGGACGACTACGATCTCAGCGGCCGCCTCGCTTAGAAAGACATGCCGAGCGATCTCATGATCTGCGCGGCTTTGTCCTTCGCCGCCTGAGCCTTGGTCACGGCGGAGGAGAAGTCACCCGAGGCGGAAGCGTTCGAGGCCTCACTCCACATCGACTTGAGCGAATCCACGCCCGCCCTGGCCGCGGCGAGGCCGTCCTTGCTGACGCCCTTGGGCAGGTGCTGCGACTTGGACAGGGCCGCGATGCGGCTCTCGATCGCATCGACCGCCTTGGGCACTTCGGCGCTGAGCGGGCCCCAGGCGTCCTTCGCCTTGGCGAGCGCCGCCTCGGCATCGGCCTTCTTGGCCTCCGCCGCATACTTCAGCGACCTGATCGCGGAGTTCACGGTCGGCGCCCCCGTCAGCACGGCCTTGTACTCGCCCTTGGAGAGACTGTCCCTGAGCGCCGCGAGCTGCGCGTCGACCGCCTGCAGCTGATCCGGAACGTACTTCTGCGCGTCCTCTCGTACCGCGGCCAGCGCCGTCTCCGTGCCCGCGATCGCCTGCTCGGCGGGCCCCTTCTGGTTCGCACAACCGACGACGAGCACGGCCGCCAGCGCCAGCAGCCAGACAGATTGTTTTTTCATTGTTGGGATCCTCTCATTGCAGTTTTCTTAGCAGTGTTCTACCGCAAGGCCGCCGGGACCCCCGGCTCTGCGGGTCTGCTGTGATATGTCAAAGGGTAGCACGAAGCCCTCCGCCCCCGTGCGGGAGCGCTGTCGGGCTCAAGTTCCAAGTCGTTGATTCGGCGTGACGCCTTCGCCCCGCACGGCATCGTCCACGCTCGAATAGTCGAGGGCCGCCGGCAGGTGCGCGAGCCTCGCGCGCATCAATGCCTCGCGCGCCAGCTCCTTCAACCGCGCCACGCGAAACTCGACGCCGCGCGCGCCCAGCCAGGAGCAGAACTCCTCGAGCGCCTCCAGTGCCGTGCTGTCGAGGTCGGGCGATTCCTCGAGGCTCAAGACCACGAGTCGCGTGTCCGGTGCGCCGAGCACCCGCTGCCGCGCCTGCACCAGCAGGGGCTCGGCGTTGGCAAAGAACAGCGGCTCCTCGGGCCGCAGCACCAGCATGCCGGGCACCGTCACGGCGTTCGCAAAGCGTGCGACGCTGACGTAATCATGCGCACCGACCCGCCCCAGCACCGACAGGCGCGGACTCGCCAGCGACTTCAGCAGCAGCGCGAGACTGAACGCAATCGAGGCCAGCAAGCCGTTGAGCACGCCGAAAGTCATCACCGCCAGCACCGCCGCCACGACCACCAGCCGGTCCTGCCGCCAGCGGAAATAGTCGCTGAACACGCTGATGCGCAGGGTTCTGCTCACCGCGTGGATGACGATCGCCGCCAGCACCGGCTGCGGGATGCGCTCGATCCAGCCAAGCAACGACAGCACCGCCACGAGCAGGATCCCGGCCGCGAACAAGCCGGCGAATCGGGTCTGCGCCCCGGCAGCCGCGTTTGCTGCGGTGCCGGAGTAGCCCGCGCCGACCGGCGTCCCGTGGAACAGGCCGGACACCATGTTGGCGGCACCCAGGGCCAGCAGGTCGCGGTTCGGCTGCAATTCATCGTCGTGCTTGAGGGCGAAGGTGCGGATCGAGCTGTAGGACTCCGCGTACAGGATGAACATCAGTGCGAAGGCGAATTCGGTGAGCGGCAGCCAGCGGACCCCGGCGGGCAGTGTGAACGCGGGCGTATTCAAGGCGAGATGAATCGGCCCGACCGGCGCCACGCCGTGCTGTGCGAGCCACGCGGAGGCGAGGATGCTCGCGACGATCACCACCAGCGCACCCGGCACGCGCGCCAGGCGCTCGAGCGCAAACAGCCCCGCGAGCGCCATGAGGCCGCACCAAAGGCTCGGCGCCTGCCATGCTGCGTAGCGGCGTACGATCTCGGCGGCCAACGGAAAGAAATCGGTCGTTTGGGTCTGCAGGTCCACCAGGTGCGGCCATTGCTTCACTGCGATCACCAGCGCGAGACCGAAAGCGTAGCCGCGCAGCACCGGGCGTGCGATCAGGTTCGACATCGCGCCCAGGCGCAAAGACCCCGCCAGAACGAAGGTGATGCCGGCGCCGACCACCAGGAGCGCAGCGAGCGCCACGCGCTGCGCCAGATCGCTGGCGCCGAGATAGAGCGTGGCGGAGGCCAGCACGGCGGCGGACGAGGAGGTCGCGCTGACGATGGCGAACCGGCTGCGGCCGATGAGGCCGTAGCAGAGCAGTCCGGCAAGCAGGCCGATCACGCCCGCCTGGGGCGGCAGCTGGGCAACTCCCGAGTAGGCCACGGCTTCGGGTAACAGCAGACCTGCGATCGACAGCCCGGCGAGCAGATCCGCGCTGGAAGCCCTTGTTGTCATGTGCCGGATATCTTAACTTGTCGCGGATGGATGATCGGCTCTCCCTGGTGCCCGAGCTGGCGCACGAGCTGCGCGACGCGCTCAGTCCGATTCGCGCTGCGATCGACCTGTTACGGCTGCGCAACTTCGACACCGAAGTCAGCAGACGCATGGCGGAGAAAGTCGATCGGGCGCTCGACGCCGCGCTGGCGGCGGTCGATGCCTTTGCGGCCGCCGATCAATGTGAGAACGGCACCCTGACGGTCGAGGTGGCGCCGATTTCCCTCGACCAGCTGGTCGAAGCCGCGCGCACCGCGCTCGCGCCGCGGCTCGCGGAGCGCTCGCAGCGCGTTGAGTTCGCACACTCGACGCCTGTGGTCGAGGCGATGGCGGATGCTGGAAAGTCCATGCGGGTAGTGAGCGCAATGCTGGAGCAGGCGAGCGCGGTTGCGCCGCCGCGCTCGGCGATCGCGGTGCGGGCGGCTGCGGGAGACTCGAGTCCTGAGATCCGGATGCGGTTTGCGATCGAGACGCCGGACTCAGCTGGCGAGAGTTGGTTCCAGAGCTATGGCACACGTGCCCGGTGCAGCCGGATGGCGCTGCGCACGGCGCGCCAGGTCATGGCGCTGCAGCATGGGAGCCTGGATCTCATCCTGCGTTCGCCTGATGTCGGGGAGCTCGTGGCCGCGTTCGCGCCCGTCGCCGCCGCGGGCGTGTACGCGAGTGCCGGCGGCGTGCAGCCTGCGGCGGCCAATGAGGAGAGTCCCGCGGTGAGCGGCCGCGGGCCATCGCCCACCCGCATTCTCATTGTCGAGGACAGCACCGAAGTACGGGTCATCTACCGCGAAGCCCTCGCGGCACTCGGTTACTCGGTGACGGAAGCGGGCAATGCGGAAGAAGCGCTGCGCACCACGGTCGAAGCCACACCCGATGTGGCGCTGATCGACATCCATCTGCCGGGGATGAACGGCTACCGGCTCGCGCAGGCATTGAAGGCGCGCAAACGCTCCGGCATGCGCCTCGTGATGCTGAGCGGCATGACACTCGATGACACCACCCTGCGCCTGTCGCGCACTGCCGGCTTCGATGATTGCATCGACAAGGCGGCGGGTCCGAGAGCCCTGCACGCGCTGCTGCAGGCGCAAAGCGCATCGCACGGCGCCGCGGCATTTCGCTACTGAGTTGATCCCCCGCGCAGCAGGTTCCGCGCTCTTGACTTTGCGCAATAATTCTATGATTCTAGATCCATGGAATCAAAGACGGCCGTCGAGGCCCTCGCGGCCCTGGCCCAGGCAAGTCGCCTGCAGGTGTATCGGCTGCTCGTGCAGGCGGGTCCCGCGGGGCTGCCCGCGAGCGCGGTCGCGGAACGGCTCGCGATCCCGGCCAACACGCTGTCTTTTCACTTCAAGGCCCTGAGTCACGCGCATCTGGTGCACGCCCGGCAGTCGGGTCGGTTCATCTACTACTCGGCCAACTACGAGCAGATGAACGCACTGCTCGGGTTTCTGACCGAGAACTGCTGCGGCGGACGAAGCTGCGCAGCGGCTGCGCCCCGCAGGAGGAGAGCCTCGTGAAGCGCTTGCATGTCCATGTGTCCGTGCATGATCTGGCTCAGAGTGTCCGCTTTTACTGTGAGTTGTTCGGCACCACCCCGAGCGTGCACAAGGCCGATTACGCCAGGTGGATGCTGGAGGAACCGCGGGTGAACTTCTCGATCAGCCAGCGCGGCGCCGTCTCAGGCGTCCAGCACTTGGGTATACAGGTGGAGAATCGCGCCGAGCTCGAGGAAGTCTATGCCCGCTTGCGGCGTGCCGAGCGGCCGGTCCTCGAGGTAGGAGCCACGACCTGCTGCTACGCGCAGAGCGAGAAGAGCTGGATCGCAGACCCGCAGGGTGTGCAGTGGGAAGCGTTCCTGACGAGCGGCGAGAGCACGGTCTACGGGCGTGACTCCGTCCGGGTCGATGCGGTCAAAGCCGAAGAGTCGCCCCGCTGCGCCGCGAGTTGCTGCACCGCTGCGGCAGTCTGAAGACCCATGTGGGTCCCGCGACTACAGACTGCGACGCCAGAGGACACGCACAGCATCCGGCTTCTGCTCGAGCGGGCTGGGCTGCCGACGAGCGACCTCGCTGCGGCGAAGCCCGAGTTCATCGTGGCTTATGAGGGAGCCGAGCTCGTAGCGGCCGGTGCCCTGCAGCGTTTTGATGCCGTCGCTTTGCTGCGCTCGGTGGCCGTCGTCGCAAGCCGCCGGGGTAGCGGCCTCGGCCGTCTCATCGTTCAGGAGCTCGAGCGGCTTGCCCGCGGCACGAACGTCACGGAGCTGGTCCTGCTCACACAATCGGCGCAGCGATTCTTCGAGCACCTGGGCTACCGCGCGATCGAGCGCCAGAGCGTCGCGCAAGCCGTGCAGGCGAGCGAAGAGTTCCGCTCGCTCTGTCCGACATCCGCCGCCTGCATGTCCAAGACCCTCGCCAGGCCCGTGGCGGATCGGCCGTACAACGTGCTCTTTCTGTGTACCGGAAATTCCGCGCGCAGCATCCTGGCGGAGAGCCTGATCAGCCATTGGGGACGGGGGGGCTTTCGTGGGCTGAGTGCCGGCAGTCATCCCAAAGGCGCCCCGCACCCGATCGCTCTCGAGCTGCTCAGGCAGATGAAACTTCCAACGGCGGGGCTGCGCAGCAAGAGCTGGGATGAGTTCGCAGCCCCCGGCGCCCCGCCGCTTGATTTCGTCTTCACGGTGTGCGACCAGGCCGCCGGGGAAGTCTGTCCCTGCTGGCCGGGGCAGCCGATGACGGCCCATTGGGGCGTCCCGGATCCGGCGGCGATCGAGGGGTCGGACACGCAGAAGTGGCTTGCGTTTCGCACCGCCTTCAGGGCACTGGAGAACCGCATCAGGATCTTCACCAGTCTCCCCATTGCCTCGATTGACCGCCTCAAGCTCCAGCAGCATCTGGATGCCATCGGCCGGACGGCTGCGCCGGATCAACCGGAGTGAATCTGCGACAGCGACTGGCGGCTGAGGGCCTCGGGTCGTTGCTGCTGGCGGCCGCCGTGATCGGCTCGGGGATCATGGCCGAGCGCTTGGCGTCAGGTAACGCGGCCGTGGCACTGCTCGCCAACACGGGCGCGACGGTGGCCGCGCTCGCCGTGCTCATCGCGCTTCTCGGACCTTTGAGCGGCGCCCACTTCAACCCGGCGGTTACCATGATCCAGGCCCTGCGCCGCCAGCTGACCTGGCCGGATGCGGGTTTCTACGCGGTGGTTCAGGTGCTCGGTTGCTGCCTGGGTGCGGTGCTGGCGCATGCCATGTTCGAGCTGCCCCTGCTGCAGTCATCGTTGCACTCGCGCGCCGGCCCGGCACAGTGGCTTGCGGAAGCCGTGGCCACCTGCGGGTTGCTGCTCGTGGTGCTCGGGCACCGACGATCGCAGGACGCCCCCTGGATGGTCTCGGCGTGGATCGGCGCGGCCTACTGGTTCACGGCCTCCACCTCCTTTGCCAACCCCGCCATCACCCTTGCCCGTTCTCTTTCCAACACGTTCGCGGGCATCCGGCCGC
>DATKEZ010000199.1:0-4760 GCA_035511775.1 Steroidobacteraceae bacterium
GAGCTCCCAGTGGGCGGGCTCATCGGTCATGGTGATGCGCACGCTGTGCGGGTGGGCGTGCCGCACCGCGTTGCTCACGGCCTCCTGCGCGATGCGCAGCAGCTCGTGCTCGTGCTCCGGGCGCAGACCGGTCGCGATGCCGCCGCCTTCGAAGGTGCAGGTGACGCGGCCGGGCACCGTGGAGCGATCGGCGAGCTGGCGCAGCGCGATCTCGAGTCCCGGGCGGCGCGTCTGATCCAGGCGCAGCGCCATCACCGAGCGGCGCGCTTCGGAGAGCCCGTCGCGCGCCAAGTCCCGGATCCGCGATAAGGTCACGGCGAGCTCCGAGCCGCGCTTCTTGCAGGAGGGGAACTCCTCCACCGCGCCGAGCTGCAGCAGAATGCCGGTGAAGGACTGCGCCAGCCCGTCGTGAATCTCCTGGCCGATGCGCGTTCGCTCCATGAGCACCGCGGCTTCCTTGGCCGAGTAGGCGAGGCGCGTCAGCTGTACGGCGAGTGTCGCCTGCTGCGCGAGCGCCACCAGCAGCTCGCTCTTCTGCACGTCCTGGGCGTTGCGCTTGAAAGTCAGCACCAGAAAGCCGACGCTGCGCGGACCGAATACCAGCGGATAGAGCACGGTGCCGACCGCGCCCTCACTGCGAAAAAAGGCGAGCACGCCCGGCCAGGTGTCCGAGTCCTCGCGGGCGATATCCAGATACATGGGCTCGCGCAGCTCCGCGAACCGCGCGGTGAAGCTCGAACCGTTCACCGGCACGCTGGCCGCGAACGGCGGCTCCCCGAGCTTCCCGTCGCGTACGTGCGCGACGATGCGCCACTGCTGCAGCGAGTCCTTCAGCGCGATCACGGCGCCGGAAACGGCATCGAACTGGCGCGTCGCCTCGAGCAGCATGTGGCCCATGAAGCTGTGCAGGTCGGTCTGACCGGCGAGGCGCTCGAGGTTGGCGCGGATCACGGCATTCGCCTTGGCGAGCCCGGCGACACGCTCCTCGGAGGCGCGCTCGCGCTCGCGGCGCACGTCATCGACGAGGCGCTCGCGGTGCAGCGCGGCACCGATCACCCCAGCGGCGGTCTCCAGCGCGGCCAGCTCGGAAGCCTCGATGGCCCGCTGCTGGCGGGTGTTGTCGAAGCCCACCACCCCGATGAACTCGCTCGCCACGAAGATCGGCACGATCGCCTTGGTCTTGGTGTCGACGCCCTCGATGACCGAGGCGGCACGGCCGCCGTGAGCCTCGCTCGTGCTCAGGCAGACGCTGCGTCCGGCACGCAGCTGCGCGAACACGCTGGAGAAGTCACGCTCGTCACACTGGAAACTGCACGCCTCCGTCAGGTACGGCGTCACGCCCGGGCCGGTCCACTCGCTCGCCACCACGAGCAGCGGCTCGCCTGCCGGACCCTTGCGCGTCTCCATGACGCTGACGCGATCGACGTGGGCAGCCTCGCCGATCAGTCCCAGCACGCTCGGGATCGCGCCGCGCACGTCGGGGGCCTCGAGCAGCAGGCGGCTCGCCCGGGCGGAAGCCATGAGCAGCCGCTCGCGCGCCCGCAGGGACTCGTTGATTTCGCTGAGCTTCTCCGCACAGGGAGCGGCTTGGGCTTCCGGTTCCAGCAGGGCCACGTTCGCGTTCATGTCGGGCGGTACTCGCAGGCTTTCCAATGGCAGATCGGAAAGTCTAGCGCGCCGTGCACGTGTTCTGCCGCTACGGACCGCTCTCTCTATCTTAAGAGGGAGCGAGGAGGGTTCGGCCTGCGTCCCTGCGGAGCGCGTTTCCCGGGCTACATCCGGCCGCATACGATTGTGATCCTCTTGTGAATCAAAGGCTTACCCACCTGCCTGCCTGACATAGTGCGGCAGGGGCGCCATTTCCCAGCCGCCCCCCAGGGCCTTGTAGACGGCGATAAGGCTGGTCGCCGTATCGGTGCGCACCTGCGCCAGGCGGTCCTCGGCGGCGAGCTGGGTGCGCTCGGCATCGAGCACTTCAAGAAAGTCCACCACGCCTCCCTCGTAGCGGGTGCGCGCAATGCGCGCCGCGGTGAGGCTCTCGCGGGCCGCGTCCTGCGCGTCCTTGAGACTGTCGCGGGTGCGGGCGTGGGTCACGAGTGCATCCTCGGTCTCCTGCAGCGCGCGCAGCACCACCTGCTCATAGCCTGCGAGCTGCACATCCGCACGGGCGCGGCTGCCGGCGATCTGCGCCTTCACCCGCCCCAGATCAAAGGCGGCCCAGGAAATGGCAGGCCCGACCACGTAGCCGCGGGCGGAGGCCTGGCCCAGGTAACCCGGCTCGGTGCCCGCGTAGCTGAAACTGCCGGTGAACGTGACTTTCGGGAACAGATCACCGATCGCCACACCGACGCGCGCGGTGGAGGCGGCGAGAGAGCGCTCGGCGACACGGATGTCGGGGCGGCGGCGCAGCAGCCCGGCGGGGTCTCCGACGGCGGTGATCTGCGGCAGTTCCGGCAGCTCGCGCGGCGGTGTCAGCAGATCATTGAGCGCGTTGGGCTCGCGGCCGGTGAGTACCGCCAGGCGGTGTATGGAGCGCGCCACCTGCGCCTGCAGCGGTCCGATGGTGGCCAGCGTCGTGGACAGCTGTGAGCGGGCGCGGGAAGTGTCGAGCTCGGTGCCGCGGCCGGCGTCAAGGCGCACCTGGGTGAGACCTGCGGTCTCGCGCTGGTTGTCGACGTTGCGCAGTGCGACGGTGAGCTGGGTCTGCGCGCCGCGCAGCTCGAAGTAGGTGCGGGCCACCTCCGCGGTGACCGACACCTGGGCATCGCGCAGGCTCGCCTCCGCCCCCTCGACTTCCGCGTGCCGCGCCTCGACGCCGCGGCGCACGCGACCGAAGAAGTCGAGCTCCCAGAACGCATCAAAGCCCGCCTGGTAGAAATGCCCGGCCAGCGGCGCGCCGGTCGGACTGTCGACCGCCGGGAATTGCTCCTTGGTGTAGCCGCCGGCGGCGGTGACCGTGGGCGCGAGATCGAACTGCGCTTCGCGCCGTATGGCGCGCGCCTCGATCAGGCGCCCCAGCGCGATGCGCAGGTCGTGATTCGCATCCAGCGCCTCATCGACCAGGCGGTTCAGGGTGTCATCGCCGAACTGTGTCCAGAATTTCCCCTGGGCGTCCGCGCTGGAGAAGGCGCCGTCCTTGGCACCTTCGAACTGCGGCGCGACCTTGCTGTCGGGCTTCACGTAGTTGGGTCCCACCGCGCAGCTGGCAAGCGCGGCGCTCAACAGCATCACCGACCCGCGCAGGAAGTTCAGGTAGCTCATCCTTCAGGCCTCCGGGGCGGCGAGCGGTGGTGGTGTGGGAGCGGGCGCCGCCGCGTGCGCCGTGGCGCGCCGCACGAACACGTAGAACACCGGCGTCAGCAGCAGGCCGAAGGCCGTCACCCCCAGCATGCCGGCGAACACCGTGACGCCGAGCGCGTGCCGCACCTCGGCCCCGGCGCCGAAGGCCACCACCAGGGGCACGACGCCCATGACGAAGGCCATCGAGGTCATGAGGATCGGGCGCAGTCGCAGGTGCGCGGCCTCGAGCACCGCCGCCTTGGCGTCCCGCCCGTGCTCCTCCTGCAGGTGCTTGGCGAACTCCACGATGAGGATGGCGTTCTTGCACGCCAGTCCCACCAGCACCAGGAGGCCTATCTGCATGAAGATGTTGTTGTCCCCGTGGTCGAGCTTGACCGCCGTGACCGCGGGCAGCAGGCACATCGGCACGATCAGGATGATCGCGAGGGGGAGCGAGAGGCTCTCGTACTGCGCCGCGAGCACCAGGAACACGAACAGCACGCATAGCGGGAACACCAGCAGTCCAGTGTTGCCCGAGATGAGTTGCTGGTAGGCGAGGTCGGTCCACTCGTACGACATGCCGCGCGGCAGCGTGTGATCGAGGATCTTGGTCATCGCCGCCTGCGCCTGCCCCGAGCTGAATCCGGGCGCCGGCCCGCCGTTGATGTCTGCCGAGGTGTAGGCGTTGTAGCGCTGCACCACATCGGGGCCGAAGGAGCGCGACACGCTGATGACCGAGCCCAGGGGAACCATCTCGCCGGCCGCGTTGCGGGTCTTGAGCGGCATGACGTCATCGAGCTGACCGCGGAACGGGGCATCCGCCTGCGCCACCACCTGGTAGGTGCGGCCGAAACGGTTGAAGTCGTTGACGTAGAGCGAGCCGAGGTACACCTGCAGCGTCTGGAACACGTCCGAGAGCCTCACGTTCTCGCGCTTGGCCTTGACGCGATCGACGTCGATGTCGAGCTGCGGCACGTTGATCTGGTAGGTGCTGAACGCGCCTCCGAGCGCCGGGTTCTGATTGGCCTTGCCGAGCACCTCCGAGAGCGCTGCAAACAGGGCCTGCGGGCCGGCATCGGCCCGATCCTCCACCTGCAGCTTGAAGCCGCCCAGGGTGCCGAGCCCGATGACCGGAGGGGGCGTCACGACCATGACGAAGGCATCCTGGATGGAGGCCATCTTCTGGTTGAGCGCCGCCGCAAGGGCAGGTCCCGACATCGCCCGCGACGGGCGCTTTGAGAAGTCATCGAGCGGGAAGAAGACGAGCGAGGCGCTCGAGCTCTGGGTGAACCCATTCACCGACATGCCCGAGAACTCGACCGCGTGAGAGATACCCGGCTGCTTCAAGGCGATCTCCGTGATGCGGCGAGTGACCGCCTCGGTGCGATCGAGCGAGGCGGCCGGCGGCAGCTGCGCCACCGCCACCAGGTACTGCTTGTCCATCGCCGGGATGAACCCGGCCGGTACGGCGTTGAAGCCGA
>DATKEZ010000200.1:0-19155 GCA_035511775.1 Steroidobacteraceae bacterium
CGCCGGTAACGGAGCCGATGTCCGGCAAAAGCGCCGCAGGCGACTTTTGCCCCATGAATCAGTGCTCCGCCGGCCGCAACACACGCGCGGCGCGATCCAGCACGGCGTTCACGAACTTGTGTCCGTCGGTTGCGCCAAAGCGCCTCGCAAGTCCGACCGCCTCGTTGATGGCGACGCGGTACGGCACCTCCTGGCGGGCGCTGAGCTCGTACAGGCCGATGAGCAGGATGGCGTGCTCGATCGGATCGAGGAGCCGCGGCTCGCGGTCGCAGAGCGTCGCGAGCTGCGTGTCGAGCTGCTCGTGCGAGCTCCACACCCCCTCGATCAGGGCGCGGAAATACTCGCGGTCGGCGCGCGGCATGTCCTCGGCCGCGCCGAACTCCTGCAGCAGGTCCTGCCACGGGCAGGCATTGAGCTGCCAGCGATACAGAGCCTGCAGCGCGAGCTTGCGCGCCACGGTGCGCGTGCCATGGAGCTCGCGGGCCGGCGCTGCGCTCATCGGCACGCACCCCTCACAGGCGTGCCATGAGGCCGGCCATCTCGAGCGCGCACTGCATCGCCTCGCCGCCCTTGTTTCCGGCCGTGGTCGCGGCCCGTTCCAGCGCCTGCTCGAGCGAGTTCACGGTGAGCACGCCGAAGGCGATCGGCACGCCGGTCTCGAGGCTCGCGAGCTGCAGGCCGCGCGCGCACTCACCGGCGATATAGTCGAAGTGCGGCGTGTCGCCGCGAATCACACAGCCCAGGGCCACGAGGGCATCGTAACGACCACTGGCGGCGAGCTTGCGCGCCACCACCGGCAGCTCGAACGCGCCCGGCACGCGCACCACCGCCAGGTCGGTGGCCGCGCCGCCGCGCTCGAGCCATGCGCCCGTGGCCCCCTTGAGCAGACTCGCCACGATGAAGTCGTTGAAGCGCGCTGCGACGATCGCGATCTTGCGCCCGCGAGCACTCACTTCACCCTCGATGAGTTGCGCCGCCGTCACCCCTCTTCCCCGACGTAACCCTCGATCTCCAGTCCAAAGGCGGAGATGCCGTGCATCTGTTTGGGTGCCGACAACACCCGCATGCGCTTGACGCCCAGGTCCTGGAGAATCTGCGCCCCGACGCCGAAGGTGCGCAGCACCACGCCTTCAGCGCGCGCCTGCGCCGCCTCCGCCGCCGCCGCGGCGGGGGCGAGCGTGCGCAGTGAATCGGCGAGCTCGCGGGCCGACTCCTGCTGGCGCAGCACGATGACCACGCCGTTGCCACCCTCGACGATGCGCTGCATGGCCGCGCGCAGTGTCCAGGCGCGCATCGTCCCGTGTATGCCGAACAGGTCGCGCAGGGTGTCGGCGAGGTGCACGCGCACCAGCGGAGTCTCCGGGCCGTCGAGCCGCCCGCGGGCGAGCGCCACGTGTACCTCGAGGCTGGCGCGGTCCTGGTAGGCATACAGACGGAACTCGCCCAGCTCGGTCTGCACGCTGTGTTCAGAGATGCGCTCCACCGAGCGCTCGGTGCGCAGGCGGTGGCGGATGAGATCGGCGATGGTGCCGATCTTGAGCTGGTGCCGGCGCGCGAATTCCTCGAGCTGCGGCCGGCGCGCCATGCTGCCGTCCTCGTTCATGACCTCGCACAGCACGCCCACCGGCTTGCATCCCGCCAGACGGCACAGATCGATCGCAGCCTCGGTGTGCCCGGCGCGCACCAGCACCCCGCCGCGGCGCGAGCGCAGCGGGAAAATGTGCCCCGGACGGGCGAAATCGCCCGGCACGGACGCCTCATCCGCGAGCGCGCGGATGGTCGCCGCGCGGTCGGCCGAGGACACACCGGTGGTGGTGCCGGCGCGCACATCCACCGACACGGTGAAGGCGGTGCGCCGCTGCTCGTCGTTGACCGCCACCATCTGCGGCAGCTCCAGACGCGCCAGGCGCTGCTCCTCCATCGGCACGCAGATGATGCCGCTGGTGTGGCGGATCATGAAGGCGACCGCATCGGGCGTCACGCACTCGGCTGCCATGATGAGATCACCCTCGTTCTCGCGATCCTCATCGTCCATGATGACGACCATCCGGCCGGCGCGCAGCTCGGCGAGAATCTCGGCGACGGAATCGAGCCCCGGCCCCTGGGGTGCGGGCGCGCCCTTACCGGTCAGTGACAGGACTTTGGACATGGTGCGCGGTCGGGTGAAACGGCTTGGTCAGTATACCGGAAGCGCTCGGCGCCCCCGCGCCCACCAACTCATCGCCCACCGGCCGCGCACCTTCCCGCGCCAACGACTGCCTCAGCCCGCCGGCAGCGCCAGCAGCCGCGCCAGGTAGCGCGCCACCTGGTCGACTTCGAGGTTCACGCGTGCCCCCGCGTGCAGCGAGCCGAGCGTGGTGCTGGAGCGCGTGTGGGGAATGATGTTGACGCCGAAGCTCACCTGCTGCACCGCGTTTACGGTGAGACTCACCCCGTCGACGGCGACCGAGCCCTTGGGCGCGAGGTAACGCGCGAGCGGCGGCGGTACGCCGATGCTGAGGCGCACGGAACGCGCGTCCTCGCTCAGCTCCAGAACCTGCGCCACACCGTCGACGTGTCCCGACACCAGGTGTCCGCCGAGCGCATCCCCGGCCCGCAGTGCGGGCTCGAGATTCACCGCGGCTCCAGGCTGCAGGTCTCCGAGGGTGGTGAGCGCGAGCGTCTCGCGCGATACGTCGGCCGCAAAGCTGCGCGCCTGCACCGCAGTCGCGGTCAGACAGCAACCCTGCACGCAGATACTGTCGCCGACGCGAACGCGCGACAGGTCGAGGTGCCCGGCCGCGATCACCAGGCGCACATCACCGCCGCGCGCCTCGAGCGCCTGCACCGTGCCGATGTCCTGGACGATTCCGGTGAACACTGCAGCTCCTGCGGCCGAGGCTTCAGCCGCTCACCGCGGGCGCCGGCTCGGCGCCGGGCCGCAGCCGCAGCCGCAGGTCATCACCCAGCTGTCGGGTGCCGATGAGCGTGAAGGCGTGCGCCTCGTTGAGGGCGCGCAGCTCCGGCAGCTCGAAGAGCGGTCGCGCCTTGTCACCGAGCAGCTTCGGGGCCATGTACACCAGCAGCTCGTCCACCAGCGACTGCCGCACCAGCTCGCCCGCCAGCGTGGCTCCTGCTTCGACCTGCACCTCGTTGCATTCCAGCTCGGCGAGTCTATCGAGCACCGCGCCGAGCACCAACCGCTCGTCAGCCACCGGCACGGACTCGATGCGCGCTCCCCGGGCGCTGAGTGCCGCGCCTGCGCTCGCATCGTCCAGGGCCGCCATCGCCGTCAGGATCAACACCTCCCCGCCCGCGGTGAATAACCGCGCGCCCGGCGGAGTGCGAAGCTGGCCGTCGAGTACCACGCGCAGCGGCTGGCGTGGGCCGTGTCCGGATGAGGCGGCCGCCACCCGCACGTCAAGCTGCGGATCATCCGCGAGCACCGTCCCGATCCCGGTCAGGATGGCGGAGCTGCGCGCGCGCCAGCGCTGCACGTCAGCCCGCGCCGCCTCGCCGCTGATCCAGCGACTCGCGCCGCTGGCGAGCGCGCTGCGCCCGTCCAGGCTCATGGCGAGCTTCAGACGCACCCACGGGCGTCCCTGCTGCATGCGCTTGACGAATCCGCAGTTGAGCTCCAGCGCTTCCCGCTCCAGCAGCCCCGCTTCGACCTGGATACCGGCAGCGCGCAGCGCCTCGGCGCCGCGCCCGTTCACCTGCGGGTTGGGATCAGTAGCCGCGTATACGACGCGCGCGACGCGCGCTTGGGTGAGCGCCTCGACGCACGGCGGTGTGCGGCCGTGGTGACAGCACGGCTCGAGCGTGACATAGACCGTCGCGCCCGCAGCCTGCTCCCCGGCGGCCTGCAGCGCCACGACTTCCGCGTGCGCTTCACCGGCGCGCGCATGCCAGCCTTCGGCGACGGTCTGCGTACCGTGTGCGATAACGCAACCCACGCGCGGGTTCGGGTCCGTGGTGGCGAGCCCGCGCGCGGCCAGGCTGAGCGCGCGCTGCATCGCCAGGCGGTCGTAGTCAGAGAACATGGTCGCGAGGGCTCAGCCGCATGATTTCAGCGCCGCTCATTTCTTGCCGCCGGGGCCGGAAGTGGCGTCGTTCGCCGCGGGCTCCGCCGGCAGCAGCGGCAGCTGATCGCGATTGGCCGCGGGCGCGCGGGGGTGCTTGCGCGCGCGCGGCTGCGCCGCGGCCCCTGCTGGCGGACGCGCGCTGCGCAGGCGCTGGATCTCCTCGTGAAACGCCTCGACGTCCTCGAACTGGCGGTACACGGAAGCGAAGCGCACATAGGCCACCTCATCCAGGTGGCGCAGCTCCTCCATCACCAGCTCGCCGATCGCACGCGAGGACACTTCCCGGTCCCCGAGGCTGCGCACCTTGTGCACCACGCGACTGAGGGCCTCGTCGAGCTCGGCGCGCGGCACCGGGCGCTTCTGCAGCGCTTTCTCCATGCCGGCGCGCAGCTTCGCCTCATCGAACGCCTCGCGCCCCCGGTCGCCCTTGATCACCATCGGCATGAGCAGCTCCGCCGCTTCGAAGGTCGTGAAGCGCTCGCCACACTTCAGGCACTCGCGGCGCCGCCGGATCTGCCGGCCCTCGCCGGCGAGGCGCGAGTCGGTCACCTTGGTCTCGACGTGGCCGCAGAAGGGACAGTGCATGCGGCTTGTGTTCCGCGCGCGCTACGGCCCGTACACCGGGAAGCGCCCGCACAGCTCGATCACCTGCGGCCGCACCCGCTCGATCACCGCCGCCGCTGCTTCCGCCTCCAGCACCTCGGCGATGAAATCCGCCACCTGCTCAACTTCGCGCACCCTGAAGCCGCGCGTAGTGGCTGCCGGGGTCCCGAGGCGCAGGCCGCTGGTGATCATCGGCGGGCGCGGGTCGTTCGGCACGGCGTTCTTGTTCACCGTGATGTTGGCTCTGCCGAGCGCCGCGTCGGCGTCCTTGCCGGTGATCTTGCGGTCCGCGAGGCTCAACAGGAACAGGTGGTTGTCAGTGCCGCCGGAGACGATCTGGTAGCCGTGGTGAGCGAGCCGTGCCGCCATGGCGCGCGCGTTGCTCAGCACCTGCTGCTGGTAGTCCTTGAACTGCGGCTGCAGCGCCTCGAGCAGCGCCACGGCCTTGGCGGCGATGACGTGCATCAGCGGCCCGCCCTGGGTGCCCGGGAACACCAGCGAGTTGAGCTTTCTGGTGATCTCCTCGTTGGCCCGCGCCAGGATCAGTCCGCCGCGCGGACCGCGCAGGGTCTTGTGAGTGGTGGTGGTCACGACGTCGGCGTGCGGCAGGGGGTTGGGGTACAGGCCCGCCGCCACCAGCCCCGCGACGTGCGCCATGTCCACCACGAAGTATGCACCCACGCTCCTGGCGATGGTCGCGAAGCGCGCCCAGTCGATGACGCGCGAGTACGCCGAGAAGCCCGCGACGATCATCTTCGGGCGATGCTCCTCGGCGAGGCGCTGTACCTGCTCGTAATCGATCTCGCCGCTGTCGGCTCGGATGCCGTACTGCGCGGCGCGGAACAGCTTGCCGGAGAAGTTGACCTTGGCGCCGTGCGTCAGATGGCCGCCGTGGTCGAGACTCATGCCGAGAATGGCATCCCCGGGCTGCACCAGCGCGAGGTACGCGGCCGCATTCGCCTGCGATCCGGAATGTGGCTGCACGTTGGCGTAGTCGGCGCCGAAGAGCTGCTTGGCGCGGTCGATCGCCAGCTGCTCCACCACGTCGACGTACTCGCAGCCGCCGTAGTAGCGCTTGCCGGGATAGCCTTCCGCGTACTTGTTGGTGAGCACCGAGCCCTGCGCCTCCAGCACCCGGGGGCTGGCGTAGTTCTCGGATGCGATGAGCTCGACGTGCTGCTCCTGGCGGCGCCGCTCGCCCTGTATCGCGCGCGACAGCTCCGGATCGAAGCCTTCGATGGTCATGGTGGTCCGGAACATGCGCGGCGCCTTGAGGTGTGAGGAAAAGCGGGGCGCGAATTGTACCGGAACGATGCGCCAGCCGCCTTGGCCGCGCGGCGCGCCGCGCGCGCCTACATCAGGTTTTCGACTACCGCGGTCCAGGCCTGGGCGAGGTTGTCGCGGTTGTATCCCCCGCCGCCCAGGGCGAGCACCCGGCCGTGACCGAAACGGTCGGCGAGCGCGGCCAGCTCGCGGGCCGCGCGACCGTGCACGCGCGGCGAGAAACGCAGGTGGGTGATCGGATCGCCCTCGAGACTGTCGGCGCCGCACTGCAGGATGATGAATTCCGGCGCGAACTTCTCCAGGTGCGCCATGACCTGCGGCCAGACGCGGGCGAACACCTCGTCGTCGGCACCGGGCGGGAGCGGCACGTTGAGCTTGGTGCCCTCGGCAACACCGCGCCCCCGCTCCTCGAGTGCGCCGGTGCCGGGATACAGGTAGCGCCCATCCTCATGCAGGTCGGCGAACACCACCGCGGCATCCTCCTCGAAGGCGTAGAAGACGCCGTCGCCGTGATGCGCGTCGATGTCGACGTAGCCGACGCGCTTCAGTCCCGCACGCTTGAGCAGCTCGATGGCCACGCCGCAGTCGTTGAACACGCAAAAGCCGGCGGCGCGATCGCGCGCCGCGTGGTGCAGTCCGGCGATGGGCACGAAGGCGCGCCGGCTTGCGCCCTGCATGATCGCCTCCATGGCGCTCAAGGTGGCGCCGACCACCCCGGCCGCGGCTTCGTACACGCCGCGGAAGGCCGGCGTATCGCCGGCATCGAGAAATCCGGCACCGCTCTGCGAGCGCTCGCGCACGAACTCGAGGTAGGCGGCGGTGTGGAACGAGCGCAGCTCATCGTCCGAGGCCGTGCGCGGCTCGAGCACCTGCACGCGCTTATCAAGGCCGCGGGCGTCGAACTCGCGCACGAAGGCGGCGAGACGGTCCGGGCCGAATGGATGGCCGTCGCCGAATCCGTAGCGCGCCAGGCGTTCGCTGACGACTACAGCCATGCTGCTCATGTGGGTGTTGAGGCTCCCTAGGCCAAGGTGTCTCCAGGGGCTGCAAGCCTAACACAGCACCGCTTGCTGCGGCCGGCAAGGCATCGCCATCGACGCCGGCCTCGACCATAATCAATTGCATGGCTCAATACATCTACACCATGAACCGTGTCTCGAAGGTGGTGCCGCCCAAGCGGGTCATCCTGCGCGACATCAGCCTGTCGTTCTTTCCGGGCGCGAAGATCGGTGTGCTCGGCCTGAACGGCTCGGGAAAATCCACGCTGCTCAGGATCATGGGCGGCATCGACACGAGCTTCGACGGCGAGGCACGGCCGCAAAGCGGCATCCGCATCGGCTTCCTGCCGCAGGAGCCGCAGCTGGACGCGACGCTCAACGTGCGCAGCACCGTGATGGAGGGAGTCGGGGAGAGCTTCCGGCAGGTGGAGGAGTTCAACCGCATCAGCGAGCAGTTCGCGCATCCCATGACGGACGAGGAAATGACCGCGCTGCTGGCACGCCAGGCGCAGCTGCAGGATGCGATCGACGCCGCGCAGGGGTGGGAGCTGGAGCGCAAGCTCGAGATCGCCGCGGACGCGCTGCGCCTGCCGCCGTGGGAGGCGAGCATCGCCACGCTCTCGGGCGGGGAGCGGCGGCGCGTGGCGCTGTGCCGGCTGCTGCTCTCGGCCCCGGACATGCTGCTGCTCGATGAGCCCACCAATCATCTGGATGCAGAATCGATCGCCTGGCTCGAGCGCTACCTCGAGGAGTACCCGAGCACGGTGATCGCGGTCACGCATGATCGCTACTTCCTCGATAACGTCGCGCAATGGATCCTCGAGCTGGACCGCGGCTACGGTATCCCGTGGCACGGCAACTACTCCTCCTGGCTCGAGCAGAAGGAGCAGCGCCTGGGACTCGAGGAGCGCGAGCGCGAGGCGCTGCGCAAGACCCTCGCTCACGAGCTGGAGTGGGTGCGGCAGAACCCCAAGGCACGCCAGGCGAAGAGCAAGGCGCGGCTGCAGCGCTACGAGGAGCTCGCCTCGCGCGAATTCCAAGAGCGCAACGAGACCAACGAGATCTACATTCCGCCCGGGGAGCGTCTCGGAGATCTGGTGATCGCGGCGTCCGGCCTGCGCAAGGGCTACGGCGATCGGCTGTTGATCGACGAGCTCTCCTTCAGCCTGCCGCGCGGCGGCATCGTCGGCATCATCGGCCCGAACGGCGCCGGCAAGACCACCCTGTTCCGCATGCTCACCGCCGCCGAGCAGCCCGACGCCGGCGAGATCCGCACCGGCGCAAGCGTGCGCCTGGCGTACGTCGATCAGTCGCGCCACACCCTCGATGATCGCAAGACCGTGTGGCAGGAGATCTCCGGTGGGCTCGACATGATCAAGGTCGGCGCTTACGAGACGCCCTCGCGCGCCTACGTGGGACGCTTCAACTTCAGGGGCACGCAGCAGCAGCAGCTGATCGGCGAGCTCTCGGGCGGTGAGCGCAACCGCGTGCACCTCGCCAAGGTGCTGCGCTCCGGCGGCAACGTGCTGCTGCTGGATGAGCCCACCAACGATCTTGACATCGAGACGCTGCGCGCGCTCGAGGAGGCGCTGCTGAGCTTCCCGGGCTGCGCGGTGGTGATTTCCCACGACCGCTGGTTCCTCGACCGCATCGCCACCCACATCCTCGCCTTCGAGGGCGACTCGCAGGTCACCTGGTTCGAAGGCAATTACCAGGAGTACGTCGAGGACTACCGGCGGCGCAAGGGCGAGGACGCCGTGCAACCGCATCGCATCAGGTACAAGCCACTCACCCGCTGAAGGACACCTTAAGCCTTGTCTGCCACGACCGCAGCGCCGACGCCAGCTCCCGAGGAGCGGGGGCTGTGGCGCTGGGTGGGGCCGCTCGCGACGCTGCTGGTGTTTGGCGCCGTGGTGCTGGTGCTGCACCACCAGCTGGCGCGGCTGCACCTCAAGAGCGTGTTGCAGCACCTGCACGCCATCCCGCGCGCGCAGGTGCTGGCCGCGCTCGGCTTCACGGCGCTCAGCTACTGGCTGCTGACCACTTACGAGGTGCTGGCGCTGCGCTACCTGCGGCGGGCGATCCCCTACACCCGCATCCTGTTCACCTCCTTCATCGCCTACTCCTTCGGGCACACGCTCGGGTTCGCCGCCTTCACCGGCGCGGCGATCCGCTTCCGCCTGTACGCGACCGCCTGCGTCACCGCCATCGACGTGGCGACCATCTCCGCGTTCTGCAGTCTGTCGCTCGGTATCGGGCTGGCGACGGTCGCCGGCCTGTCGCTGCTGCTCGAGCCCGCGCACGCCGCCAGGGTGCTGCACCTGTATCACACCTGGTCGCTGCTGGTGGGCGCGCTGCTGCTGGCTGGGGTGATCGCCTACGCACTGTGGGCGTGTCTGGCGCGCGGCACGCTCGAGATCCGCGGCTGGGCGCTGCGCGCCCCGGGAGCGGCGATCGGACTTGCGCAGATCGCTCTCTCGGTCATGGACCTGTCGCTGTCCTCGGCGGTGTTGTGGTCACTGCTGCCGCAGCAGACGCACATCGGCTTCGTCACCTTCATCGGCGTGTACGCCGCCGCGGTGATCGCCGGTATCGTGAGCCACGTGCCCGGTGGGGTGGGCGTTTTCGAGGCGGTGATGCTGTTCGCCCTGCCGGGCGTGCCGGCGGACGCGCTGCTCGGCTCGCTCCTCGCCTACCGCGGCGTGTACTACCTGGTGCCGCTGCTGTTCGCGACGCTGCTGTTCGGCTCCAAGGAGCTGTCGGCGCGGCGCTCAGCGCTCGCCCGGGCGCAGCAGCTGGCGAGCCTGTACATCGCGCCGGTGGTGCCGCAGATCGCCGGCGCCCTCACGTTCCTCGCCGGGGCGCTGCTGCTGTTCTCCGGTGCCACGCCGGCGCTCGACGAGCGGCTCGAGTTCCTCGACCGGTTCCTGCCGCTCGCGGTGCTGGAGGTGTCGCACCTCGGCGGCAGTCTCGTGGGCCTCGGGCTCCTGGTGCTGTCGCGCGCACTGTTCCGCCGCGTGCAGGCGGCCTACTACATCTGCGCGTGGTTGCTGGTCGCGGGCATGTTCGCCTCGCTCCTGAAGGGCCTCGATTTCGAGGAAGCGATCCTGCTCGCCCTGGTCCTGGGCGTGCTCATGCTCGGGCGCCGTGCCTTCTACCGCCCTACTGCGGTTCTCTCCGAGCGCTTCACGCCGGTGTGGGTGGTGAGCATCGCCGGCGTGATCGTCATGGCGGTGTGGATCGGCATCGTCTCGCACCGGCACGTGAGCTACTCCGATGAGCTGTGGTGGACCTTCGCGCTCTACGGTAACGCGCCGCGCATGCTGCGCGCCTCGCTCGCGGTGATCGTGCTCGGCAGCGCCTACGTGCTGCTGAACATGCTGCGGCCGGCGCGTCCCGAGCCCGCGGTCGCCGGACCCGAGGAGCTGGCGCGGGCGCGCGCACTGATCGCCCGCTCGGATGTCACACTGGCGAACGCCGCGCTGAGCGGGGACAAGCGGCTGCTGTTCAGCGACGGCGGCGATGCCTTCGTGATGTACCAGATCGCCGGCCACAGCTGGATTGCGCTCGGCGATCCGGTAGGCTCGCAACGAGGGGCCGAAGAGCTGGTATGGCGACTGCGTGAGATCTCCGATCACCACGGCGGCCAGACCGTGTTCTACCAGGTGGGCCCCGAGCGGCTGGCGCTGTATGTGGATCTCGGGCTCGCGGCGCTGAAGATCGGCGAGGAAGCGCGCGTGCCGCTCGAGGAGTTCTCGCTCGAGGGCGCCGCGCGCGCGGAGCTGCGGCAATCGCACCGCCGCGCGCAGCGCGACGGCGCCACCTTCGAGGTGGTGCCGCCGGAAGCAATCGAGCCGCTGCTGCCGGTGCTGGAACGCATATCGACCGCCTGGCTCACGAGCAAATCCACCGGCGAGAAGCGCTTCTCCGTGGGGGCGTTCTCACCGCAGTACCTGCGGCAGTTCCCGCTCGCCGTAGTGCGCTGCGGCGCAGTCCCGGCCGCATTCGCGAACCTGTGGACCACGCAAACCCGCGCCGAGCTGTCGGTGGATCTGATGCGCTTTGGTCCCGAGGCGCCGCGCAACGCCATGGATTACCTGTTCGTCGAGCTGATGCAGTGGGGCCGCGAGGCCGGCTTCCGCTCATTCAGTCTCGGTATGGCGCCGTTGTCGGGTCTGGAAACCCATCCGCTCGCACCCGCGTGGCACCGGGTCGGCAATTTCATCTTCCGCCACGGCGAGCACTTCTATAACTTCGAAGGGCTGCGCCGCTACAAGGCGAAGTTCGATCCGGCCTGGGAACCACGCTACCTGGTGGCCCGCGGCGGCATCGCGCTGCCCAGGGTGCTGATCGACGTGTCGGTGCTGATCGCCGGTGGCATGAAGGAGTTATTCGCCGGATGAGCAGGCAGGCGCCCCTCCCCGCGCGGGCGCGCCGTCCGGGCGCGCTGTCTGCAGGCTGCCTCGCGCTCGCGCTGCTCGCCGGCGCCGCGCGGCCCGCGACCGCCGCCCCCCCACCCTCGGCGAGCGCGCGCTCGCACGCCAGGGCCGCCGACCGCAGCTACGCCACACGCCTGCCGGCCGGGCGCTTCGGCACCGTGACCGTCTACATCCCGGAAGGGCCGCCACGCAGCGTCGCGATTTTCCTCTCCGGGGATGGCGGCTGGCAGCTGGGCGTGATCAGCATGGCGCGCGCGCTCACCGACATGGGAGCGGTGGTGATCGGTGCCGACATCCGCCAGTACCTCGGGAGCCTCAAGCGCGCGGCGCAGCGCCCCGGCGCGCCCTGCCAGATGATCGCGGCGGATTTCGAAGCCCTCAGTCACCAGGTGCAGAAGGAAATCGGCATGAGCGAGTACCAGGTGCCGGTGCTGATCGGCTACTCCTCCGGCGCGACCGTGGTGTACGCGGCGCTGGTGCAATCCCCGCCCGGAACCTTCGCCGGCGCGGTGAGTCTGGGCTTCTGCGCCGACCAGGACTTCGCCGGCGCCGCGCTGTGCCCGGGCGCCGGGCTTCACTACCGCCACAGCCCGCGGCACGAGCTGCTGTTCGAGCCCGCGGCGGGCCTCAAGCAACCGTGGATCGCGCTGCAGGGACAGCAGGACCAGGTGTGCAGCCCGCACGCGGTCGATGAGTTCGCGGCGCAGATGACGGGCGCACAGGTGGTGGAGCTGCCGCGCGTCGGTCACGGCTTCGGAGTCGAGCGCAACTGGATGCCGCAGTTTCGCGACGCCTACGCGCGCCTCACCACGCGCGCGCCAGCTGCGCCGCAGCCCCCGCCCGACATCGAGGACCTGCCGGTGACCGAGGTGCCTGCCAGCGGTGAGTCGGATGAATTCGCGCTGCTGCTCACCGGGGACGGCGGCTGGGCCGGGCTCGATCAGGAGCTCGCCGCGCGCCTGGCGGCGAGCGGCGTGCCGACCGTGGGACTGAACTCACTGAAGTATTTCTGGACCGAGCGCACCCCGGAAGCGACCGCGCGCGACGTGGCGCGCGTGCTGCGCCACTACTTCGCGGCCTGGAACAAGCAGCGCGTGCTGCTCATCGGGTACTCCTTCGGCGCCGACGTGCTGCCGTTCGTGGTCAACCGCCTGCCGCCGCAGCTGCGCGAGCGCGTGGCGAGCGTAAGCCTGCTGGGGATCGACGCCAACGCATCCTTCGAGGTGCGCATCAGTGACTGGGTGGGGAGCGCCGGCGGCGGTGCGCCGACGCGGCCGGAGCTGGCGGCGCTCACTCACGTGCCGGTGCTGTGCCTGTACGGCGAGGGCGAGAGCGACTCGATCTGCCCGCAGTTGTCAGGGGCCGGTATCGCCCGCGAGCAGATCGGCAAGGGACATCATTTCAGCGGCGAGTACGCGCGCCTGGCCGATCGCATCCTCGCCTTTGCACGCAGCGACAAGCTGTGACATAACGCGCACCACATGGGTAGATCTATGCAGACACGCCGATGGACCTGTACTCGGGCGTGCACTGAGGTAACATGGAGTTGACGCGGCACATACAACAACACGAGCCGCCGCGCGCACGCTAATGTCCCTGTACATCGATTCCGCGAGTCATCTGCACCACGACCAGGAGAAGAACCTGGTGGTGACCTGCCCGCATTGCCAGGCGGTTGCCCACATCACCCCGACCGCCGTGCCGCGCTTCGAGGACCTGCAGCTGTACCGCCCCAACCAGGTCGGCATCGTGTACCTGTGCGACGCCTGTCACGCGCCGATCTTCCTGCGCTTCACGGTGCGCGTCTACGGCACGACGCGCATCGAGCTGTCACCCCAGTTCACCGAGGTCGAGCGGGCGCGGGAGAAGTTCAGCTTCGCCTACGTCCCGGAAGACGTGGAGCTGCTGTTCCGCGAAGCGCTCACCTGTTTCTCGCAGGGCGCGTTCAACGCCTTCGCCTCCATGTGCCGGCGCAGCACGCAGGCGATGTTTGCCGACCTCGGCGAGGCCGGCCGGCTGCGCCTGTTCGATGAGTTCAACGCGGTGCGCGAGCTCGCCGACATCGCCCCGGAGATCTTCGCCAAGCTCAAGAGCGTACTGTTCGGCGCGGAGCTCGACGCGCGCTCCGCACTGCCGCTGCTCGATGGCTACGAGGCCGGGATCATGCTCGAGGTCGCCAAGGACCTGCTGTACGAGGCCTACGTGCGCAAGGGCAAGCTGCAGCAGGCGATCATGGTGCGGCGCTTCTTCCTCGACGAGACCAATCCCAACATACCGCCCCTGGATCAGCGAGCTCAGCTCTCGGCGGGCTGATTCTTCGCCGCCTCAGTCAGTCCACGAAGCGGCGTGCATTGCGGAACAGGCGCATCCAGCCGCTGTATTCGCCGGCATCCCGCGGTCGCCAGGAATTCTGCAGATAGCGGAACGAGCGCTCCGGATGCGGCATGGTGATGGTCACGCGCCCGTCAAGGTTCGACAGCGCCGCGATGCCGAAGGGCGTGCCGCTGGGATTGGCGGGATAGGCGCTGGCAAGGCTACCGTCGTGGTTGAGGTAGCGAAACCCCACCAGGCCGCTCCCCGCGCAGGCCGCCGCCGCGGCGCTTGACTCGAACTCCGCCCGCCCCTCGCCGTGCGCCACCGCAATAGGCAGGATCGAGCCCGCCATGCCGGCGAGCAGCACCGACTGGCAGCGCAGCACCTGCACCAGCGAGAAGCGTGCCTCGTACTGCTCGCTGCGGTTGCGCACGAAGCGCGGCCAGTGCGCGGTGCCCGGGATGATGACCTTGAGCGCGGCGAACATCTGGCAGCCGTTGCAGATGCCGAGCGCGAAGCTGTCGGCTCGCGCGAAGAATCGCTCGAACTGCTCGCGCACCGGCTGGTGGAACAGGATCGACTTGGCCCAGCCCTCGCCTGCCCCCAGCACATCGCCATAGGAGAAGCCGCCGCACGCCACCAGGCCCTTGAATTCCTCGAGCGAGCGCCGGCCGCTGAGCAGGTCGGTCATGTGCACATCGTGCGCGGTGAAACCGGCGCGCTCGCAAACGGCCGCGGTCTCGACCTGGCTGTTGACGCCCTGCTCGCGCAGGATGGCGAGCGCCGGGCGCGCGCCACGCCCCACGTAGGGGGCGGCGATGTCCTCCTCGGGATCGAAGCTGAGCGCCACCGACAGGCCCGGATCTGATTCCGCGGTCTGCGCGGCGAACTCCTCGTCCGCACATTGCGGCTCATCGCGCAGCCGCCGCAGGCGCCACGAGGTTTCCGACCAGGCACGCTTCAGATCCACCCACGACTCATCGAGCTGCGTCTCGCCGATCCGGATCTGTACGCGCAGCTCGCTCACCGGCGCACCGAGGTACACAGCGGCATCGGCGAGCTCATGGCGCGCCAGCAGTTCGGTGAACGCGGGCTCGTCCCCGGCGAGAATCTGTACCACCACGCCGGGCTCCTCGGAAAACAACTGCGCCAGCGCCGTGCCGCGCTCCTTGGGCAGCGCGATGTCCAGTCCACAATGTCCGGCGAACGCCATCTCCAGCAGCGTCACGAACAGTCCGCCGTCGGAGCGGTCGTGATAGGCGCGCAACATGCCCGCGGCGCGCGCCTGCGCCAGCGCGGATGCGAAGCGCGTGAGGCGCTGCGGCTCGTTGAGGTCCGCCGGTTCCTCGCCGAGCTCACCGTACACCTGCGCCAGCGCCGAGGCGCCCAGGCGGTTGCGGCCACCGGACAGGTCGATGAGCCACAGTGAGGTCGGGCGCTCATCGAGCTGCAACACGGGAGTGAGCGTGCCGCGCACGTCCTTCACGGGGGCGAACGCCGATACGATCAGCGACAGCGGCGCCACCACGCTCTTCTCGACGCCGCCCTCGCTCCAGGCGCTCTTCATCGACAACGAGTCCTTGCCGACGGGAATCGCGATACCGAGCTGCGGGCACAGCTCCTTGCCCACCGCCTGCACGGTAGCGTAGAGAGCCGCATCCTCGCCGGCTTCACCGCAGGCGGCCATCCAGTTGGCCGACAGGCGGATGTGCGACAGCGAATCGATATCGGCCGCGAGGATGTTGGTGATCGCCTCGGCGACCGCGAGGCGCCCGGACGCCGGTGCATCCAGCACCGCGACCGGCGAGCGCTCGCCCATCGCCAGCGCCTCGCCGGCCGTGCCGTGATAGTCGGCGCAGCTCACCGCCACATCGCTCACCGGCACCTGCCAGGGCCCCACCAGCTGATCGCGGCTGATGAGCCCGCCGACGGTGCGATCACCGATGGTGATCAGGAAGGTCTTGTCGGCGACTGCCGGCAGGCGCAGCACGCGGTAGGCGGCCTCGCGCAGCTGGATGCGGGCGCTGTCGAGGCGCCGGCGCCGCACCGGAACGCTGCGCACGTCACGCGTCAGCCGCGGCGGCTTGCCGAGCAGCACCTCGAGGGGCATGTCGACCGGCTGATCGCCGAACAGCGGATCGCGCACCGCCAGAGACCCGCTCGCGTCAGTCTCGCCGATCACCGCGAACGGGCAGCGCTCGCGTTCGGCGATGGCGGCAAACCGCGGCAGCGCCTGCGCAGCGATGGCGAGCAGGTAGCGCTCCTGGGCCTCGTTGCACCACAGCTCGAGCGGCGACATGCCACTTTCCGCGCTCGGGATGGCGCGCAGATCGATGCGCGCGCCCCGGCCGCTGTGGGCCGCGGCCTCGGGCACGGCGTTGGAAAGGCCGCCCGCGCCGACGTCATGGATGAGCGCGATGGGATTCTCCTCGCCCAGCGCCCAGCAGCGATCGATCACTTCCTGGGCGCGGCGCTGGATCTCGGCATTGCCGCGCTGCACGGACGCGAAGTCGAGGTCGGCGCTCGAGCTGCCGCTGCCGACCGAGGAGGCGGCACCGCCCCCCAGCCCGATGAGCATGGCCGGCCCCCCGAGCACGACGAGCTTCGCCCCCACGGGCACTTCGGCCTTGTCCACGTGCGCGCGCCGCACGTTCCCCAGGCCGCCGGCGATCATGATCGGCTTGTGGTAGCCGCGCACGCGCTCGGGCGCATCCCCGGCGGCGCGCTGCTCGAAGGTGCGGAAGTAGCCGCACACCGCCGGGCGGCCGAATTCGTTGTTGAACGAGGCGGCGCCGATCGGGCCTTCGAGCATGATCTCGAGCGCGGAGGCGATGCGCGCCGGCGCGCCGAACTCCTGCTCCCAGGGGCGCTCGTAGCCGGGGATGCGCAGGTTCGACACCGAGAAGCCGGTCAGCCCGGCCTTGGGTTTTGCACCGCGACCGGTGGCGCCCTCGTCGCGAATCTCCCCGCCCGCGCCGGTCGCAGCTCCCGGGAAGGGCGAGATGGCGGTGGGATGATTGTGCGTCTCCACCTTCATGAGAATATCGATCGGCTCGGTGCTGGCGTGGTAGACACCGGAAGTCGGCTCGGGGAAATAGCGTGCCCCCGTGGTGCCGGCCATGACCGCGGCGTTGTCGCGGTAGGCGGACAGCACGCCCGCGGGATTGCGGGCGTGGGTGTAGCGGATCATCGCGAACAGCGACTCCTCGCGCGCCTGCCCGTCGATGATCCAGCGGGCGTTGAAGATCTTGTGGCGGCAGTGTTCGGAGTTGGCCTGCGCGAACATCATCAGCTCGACGTCGCTCGGATCGCGTGCCAGTCGCGCGAAGCTCTCCAGCAGGTAGTCCATCTCGTCCGACGACAGTGCCAACCCGAGCGCGCGGTCCGCCTCCTCGAGCGCCGCGCGGCCGCCGGTGAGCGACACCCGCGTGAGCGGGCGCGGCTGCGCATGCTCGAACAGGCGCGCCGCCTGCGCGCCATCGGTCAGCGCCATCTCGGTCATGCGATCGAACAGCACCGGCGCCAGGCGCGCGAGGCGCTCGCTCCCCAGGGGTCGGGCGGCGCGTACCCGGTACTCGATGCCGCGCTCGATGCGCCGCACGCCCGCCAGTCCGCACACCCGCGCAATGTCGGTCGCCTTGCTCGACCAGGGCGAGATCGTGCCGCTGCGCGGTACCACCAGCAGGCACTCGCCCGCGCCCGCCTGCGCCGGTGCCGGGAGGCGCGGCCCGTAGGTCAGCAGCTGCGCGAGCACCTCGCGCTCGGGCGCGGACAGCGGTTGCGCGAGCTCGGCGAAGTGCATGAAGCGCGCCGCGAGTCCGGTGACGGTGGGCTCGAGCGCGCCCAGACGATCCAGGAGCTTGGCGATGCGGAATGCGGACAGCGCCGGCGGACCCGGAATCTGCAGCATGGCCTAGGCGCGCCTCACTTCTTCTCGCCCGGCGGGGTCGAATACATCGGCATGGGGAACTGCGCGACGTTGGTGCCGCTTTCCAGCACCGTGATCTTGGCCGAGCCGTGCTTCTTCACCTCGTCGATGCGCAGGATCGAATGCAGGGGCAGAAAGGTGCGCTTCACGCCGGAAAATTCGCCCTTGATGCGCTCCTCCGAGGGGTCGAGGACCACCGAGGAGCGCTCGCCAAACAGCAGCTCCTCGACCTCTATGAATCCGAACAGCTCTCCATGACTGACTTTGCGGGCATAGACCTCGTAAACCTTGCCCTGATTCACGAACAGAATGCGGAAAATGTGACTGGTTGCCATGGCTTAAGCGGGGGTCGCTGCTAGTTTTGACGCTGGCATTATATGTCCGGGGCTGTCTCACAAACGGACGGATTTTTCTTTGAGTCGGGGAAGCATGCTCAGGCTGCGTATCGTCAGTGATCAGCGCCGCTCGCTCGCGGAGCGCAGCAGCGCGACCTTTTCCGTGGAAGGCGGCACCATCGGCCGTTCCGCCGATAACGACTGGGTGCTGCCGGATCCCTCGCGCTACGTCTCTGCGCACCACGCGCGCGTGCAGTTCCGGGAAGGCCACTTCTATCTGCAGGACGTCAGCACCAACGGCGTGTACGTCAACGATGACATGGAGCCGCTCGCCAAGCGCGGCTCGAGCGGCTACCGGCTCTCCGATGGCGACGTACTGCGCATGGGCGACTATCACATCGTCGCAGCGCTCGAAGCGCTGCAGGCGCAGCAGGCGCAGCAAGACGCGGCGGCGGCCGTCCCGACCAGCATTCACGCCCTGCGCACCCACGGGCGCGCCCCCGACAGTGACATCGGCGCATCGATCAATCTGCATGAGCTGCTGCAGCCGGCCAACGGTACGGACTCGGCGCTGCCGGTCAGCGCCTACGGGCAATCGGTGGACTCGGACCGCGTGCGCGCGCTCGGCAGTACCCGGGAGCCGGAATACCTGCCGGAGGTGCAACCCCAGTTGCCGCTGCCGGACGACATTGATCGGCGGTCCTTCGGGGAGCGCATGGCGCGCCTCGCCGAGGCGGTCGGGCGCGAGCCGAAGAGCGGCGTCAGTCTGATCGCGCTCGAGGACGTGCGTACCGGACTGGACGCCTTCTGCCGTGGCGCCGGCATCGAGCCCGAGCGGCTGCCTGCGGAGGCGCAGGTGCGGCTGCTGCATCTGGCCGGCCGGCTGTTTCGCGAAGCGCTGGTCGGCTTCAAGGATCTGGAGCGCAGCAGGACCGAAACGCGCAACCGCTATCGCATCGAGTCCCCGCCGCAGGAGCCCGATGACCCGCGCCCGTCGCTGGCCGACTCGATGGTGGAGGAGCTGCTGATCGCGCTGTTCGTGCAGCACGAAGGCCGCCGGCTCGACTCGGTACAATGGCTGCGCGAAGCGGTCGGCGAAGCCAAGCTGCACGAAACCGCCACCGCGCAGGCGACGCGCGCGGCGTTCGTGGAATTCCTCGACCGGCTCGACCCGGCGGAGCTGGAGGCGCG
>DATKEZ010000201.1:0-1136 GCA_035511775.1 Steroidobacteraceae bacterium
AACGTGCGAGCTCGAGCAGGTAGTGCTTGTCGGCGTTCCAGCGCACCACGGGCGGCGGATTCAACAGCACGGTGAGCGAGGCAACCCGCTCGATCCAGGCGAGAAACTCATCCAGGCGCTCGGTGTAGTCCCAGGCGGAGCGCAGCAGCGCCGCATCGAAGCGCGCCCAATCGGCGCGCGGCTCGTCCCAGTCGACGATCTCGGCGTGCACGCCCGCGGCGCTGAACGCCGCGAGCAGCGGGGGCATGTCCTCGTCCAGAGCGCGCGCGGCGCGCGCGCTCACCAGGGCGATGGCCGTCCTCACTCCCTGATTCCCGCGCCCCGGTTCATCAGTGCGACCGCGATCGCGAACAGCACCGCCACGGCGAGCGCCATCAGCGCGAAGGCGAGCCCGATGCTCACGTCGGACACGCCCAGGAACCCGAAGCGGAACGCGTTCACCATGTGCAGGATGGGGTTGATGTAGGACACCTGCTGCGCCCACGGCGGCAGCAGCGTGATGGAGTAGAACACGCCGCCGAAATAAGTGAGCGGCGTCAGGATGAAGGTCGGGATCCAGTTGACCTGGTCGAAGTTCTTGGCGAACAGCGCGTTGAGGAACCCGCCGAGTGCGAAGATGAGCGAGGTCAGCAGGCCCGCCGCCACGATCACCGCCAGGTGCTGCACCTGCAGGTGCGTGAACAGCAGCGACACGACGGTCACCGCCGTCCCCACCAGCAGGCCCCGCACCATCCCACCGGTCGCGTAGCCTGCCACGATCACCCAGTTGGGGAGCGGGGAGACCAGCAGCTCTTCCACGTGCTTGCCGAACTTCGCGCCGAAGAACGAGGCGACCACGTTGCCGTAGGAGTTGGTGATGACCGACATCATGATCAGGCCGGGCGCGATGTACTGCTTGTAGTCGAAGCCGCCCATGACCCCGACCCGCCGCCCGATGAGGCTGCCGAAGATCACGAAATACAGCGTCGCCGTCACCACCGACGGCACGATGGTCTGACCCCAGATGCGGATGATGCGCCCGTACTCGCGGATGACGATGGTCTGAAAGCCGATCCAGCGCACTACGTTGAGGTTGACCGGCGGCGCCCCGGGAAGTACCACGCTGCTCATCGCGGCGCACCCGCCTGCAGGGGTGT
>DATKEZ010000202.1:0-3854 GCA_035511775.1 Steroidobacteraceae bacterium
TCGACGGGATTCTCCCTGCCATCGGCTCGGATGCACTTATAACCCGTTTGTCACCTGCCGGTCACCGGGTGGAAACTGACGGCCCGGTCACGCCCCCGGTAGCATCGTCGGAATGTCCATCACTCTAGACCAGGTCACCAAGCAATACGCCGGCGCGCCGGTGGTCAACGATGTCTCGCTCGACATCGGTGACGGGGAGTTTTTCGTGCTGCTCGGGCCGAGCGGCAGCGGCAAGAGCACGCTGCTGCGCGCCATCGCGGGCCTGTCGGGTGTCGACCACGGCCGCATCGCACTGCACGGCCGCGACGTCACGCACGTCGCCGCCCGCAAGCGCGGCGTGGGGCTGGTGTTCCAGAACTACGCGCTGTTCCGCCACATGACGGTGGCGGAGAACATCGAGTTCGCGCTGCGCGTGCGGCACATGGGCGCCAAGGCGCGCCGGCAGCGCCGCCACGAGCTGCTGCGGCTGGTGTCGCTCGAGGGCATGGATCAGCGGCTGCCGGCGCAACTGTCCGGCGGCCAGCAGCAGCGCGTGGCGGTGGCGCGCGCGCTGGCGCACAAGCCCGAGGTGCTGCTGCTCGATGAGCCCTTCGGCGCCCTGGATGCGAAGATCCGCGAGGAACTGCGCCGCACCATCCGCCAGGTGCAGCGCGAGCTGGGGATCACGACCGTGCTCGTGACCCACGACCAGGAGGAAGCCTTTGCGATGGCGGACCGCATCGGGGTCATGAATCTCGGGCGGCTGCTGGAGATGGGTGCACCGCACGACCTGTACTCGCGCCCGGCCACGCGTTTCGTGGCCACCTTCCTCGGCGCGGCCAACCTGATCCTGGCGCGGCGCACGCCCGATGGCATCCAGATGGGCGCCAACACGGTGGCGGCCTCCGAGCGCTCCCCCGACGTCGACGAGCGGGAAGTGGTCGCAGTGGTGCGCCCGGAGGAAGTGGAGGTTGCCGCCTCGCGCGATGAGCTGAGCTCCGGTTACCTCGCGCGCGGGGTGGTGGACGAGGTGGTATTCACGGGCGCGCTCGAGAGCCTGCGCGTGCGGCTGGAGAATGGCGCGCAGCCCCCGCTGCTCGCCCAGCCGGACGGCGCTGCCAGCCCATCGCTGCTGGTGACACGCACGCAGCACGAGCAGCGCGGCTTCGAGATCCACCCCGGTCAGAGCGTCGCCATCGGCGTGCGCCGCGTGCACGTTCTGCCTACACCGCTGTCGAGCTTCACCGCCTGTGCCGCGAGCGCCGCGCTCGCGGATGCGCTCAGCCGGCAGCCGTTGCTCGCGGAGCTGGCGGTGCGCATGAGGACGCGCATCGCCATGCGCGTCGAGCCGCAGCTGGGCGTGCCCGACGCGGCCTGCGCGGCCGACGGCCCCTTCGTGGGCACCACCGCGATCGCTTCGCAATCCGACTGCGCGCAGCGTGCCGAGTGGCTGCTGCGCCGCGGTGCCAAGGACCTGCTGGTGCTGCCGGAGCAGGCGCCGATACCGCAGCGCGTGCTGATTCACTGGATGGGTGAAGCCTCGCGTAGCGCCACGCTCGCGGTCTCGGCGAGCGTGCTGCGCCACCTGTCCGCCGAAGCGGTGTACGTGGGTATCTTCCCCGAGCAGAGCGCCCGCATCCGCGCGCAGCACGGCATGCGCGAACTGCTCGATGCGCGTTCCGAGGCGCAGCTGGCGCACGGTCTGGAGATGCGCACCGAGTTGCGCTTCGGCGATGTCGCGCCGGAGCTGGCGCGGCGGCTGGCGGAAGCGCCCGCACAGATGTTGATCGTGGGCGTCACCGAGCTCACACGCTTCGCGCACGCGTTCCGCGCCCTGCTCGAGGGCGGGCAGTGGCCGGTGCTGATCGTGTACCGCGGTTCCCCATGAGCTTCCGCCAGCCCAGCGTGCTGCCCGGGTTCGGGCTCACTTTCGGCTTCACCACGTTTTTCCTCAGCACCATCGTGCTGCTGCCACTCGCAGCGCTCGCGCTGGCCGCCGCCTCCATGCACTGGAGCGACTTCCTGCACGTGGTGCTCAGTGCGCGCGCGCTCGGCTCCTACCGCCTGTCCTTCGGCGCCTCCTTCCTGGCCGCCACGATCAACCTGGTGTTCGGCTTCATCATCGCCTGGACTCTGGTGCGGTACGAGTTTCCGGGCAGAAAACTCCTCGACGCGCTCATCGATATGCCCTTCGCGCTGCCCACGGCAGTCTCGGGCATCGCGCTCACCACGGTGTTTGCGCACAACGGCTGGATCGGGCGCTACCTGGAGCCCTGGGGCCTGAAAGTCGCCTACACCTGGCTCGGCGTGACACTCGCGCTGACACTCATCAGCATGCCGTTCGCGGTGCGCGCAGTGCAGCCGGCGCTGCTGGAGGTGCAACGTGATCTGGAGGAGGCCGCGGAGACCCTCGGTGCGGGCCGTATCTACGTGTTCCGCCGCATCATCCTGCCGACGGTGCTGCCCGCGCTCCTGACCGGCTTCACGCTGGCCTTCGCGCGCGCCCTCGGGGAGTACGGCTCGGTCATTTTCATCGCCGGCAACCTGCCGATGAAGACCGAGATCACCCCGCTCCTCATCGTCATCCATCTCGAGGAGTTCGACTACCACGGGGCCGCGGCCCTGGGGGTGGTGATGCTCGGCATCTCCTTCGTCGTGCTGCTCGCCATCAACCTGCTGCAGGCGTGGGGCCGCCGCCGGCACGTCAGGGCGGCTCACTGATGGCCGCGGCGCTCCCCGCCGCCCTCGCCGGCGACGCCACCCGACCCGGACAGCACACCTGGCTGCACGCGGTGGTGCGCTGGCTCTTCATCGCGGTGTCGCTGGCGTTCCTGGCGGCGGTGCTGCTCGCGCCACTCGCGACCGTGTTCGCCATGGCGCTCGCGAAGGGGCTGCAGGCCTACCTCGACAGCTTCGCCAACCCGGATACCGCGGCTGCCGTGCGGCTGACCCTCACCACGGCGCTGGTGGTGGTGCCGATCAACACCGTGTTCGGACTCGCCGCCGCATGGGCGATCGCCAAGTTCGAGTTCCGCGGCAAGAGCATCCTCATCACGCTCATCGACCTGCCGCTGGCGATCTCGCCGGTGATCTCGGGCATGATCTTCGTGCTGCTGTTCGGACTGCACGGCTGGTTCGGCGTGTGGCTGCGCGAGCACGACCTCAGCATCATCTTCGCGCTGCCGGGCATCATGCTGGCCACCATGTTCGTGACGTTTCCCTACGTGGCGCGCGAGCTGATCCCGCTCATGCAGCAGCTCGGTAACGACGAGGAAGAAGCCGCCATCACGCTCGGGGCGGGTGGCTGGATGACCTTCTTTCACGTTACGCTGCCGAAGATACGCTGGGGGCTGCTGTACGGCGTGGTACTGTGCAACGCGCGCGCCATGGGCGAGTTCGGCGCGGTGTCGGTGGTGTCCGGACACATCCGCGGCCTGACCAACACCATGCCGCTGCACATCGAGATCCTCTACAACGAATATAACTTCGTCGGCGCGTTCGCGGTCGCCTCGCTCCTCACGCTGCTCGCGGCCGTGACGCTCGTGGTCAAGACCCTGGTCGAGCGCACCGGTTACCGGCGTCGTTGACCCCATGCGCGCGCGCCTCGCACACCTGTGGAACTCGCTGTGGCCGGACCCGGCCACGACCAGCCTGGGCTGGTGGCTGGTAGTGATCCATCTGGGCCTGGTGCTGCTGGTGGGCGGCGGCATTTCCTGGTACGCGAGCGGCATGCTGCGCGACCTCGCGGATGAGCAGGGCAAGGCGCGCGTGCAGCTCGCGGCCACGACCGCGCGCGAAGACCTGCGGCGCATGGGCGAGGACGCGCTCGCCACGGCGCGCGCGCTCGCCGAGCGTCCGACGCTGCAGCGCCTGAC
>DATKEZ010000203.1:0-2649 GCA_035511775.1 Steroidobacteraceae bacterium
GCCTGCTCGCTCGCAAAGCTCGCGAGGTGGGTGGGATAGGGCGCACCGTCCGAGTCCGTCAGTCCCGACTGCAGCTCGTAGCGCGTGAGCGGATCGTCCTCATTCTCCAGGCGCACCGGCGTGGCCTCGCCCTTCACCTGCGGATAGGCGAGCAGATCCACCCGCGTGAGCGTCGCGCCACGCGTGCTGACGTCGAGGTCGAGTACGTCGGTGCGCACGCGTACCCGCGGCGCGGCGGCGGCGGAGCCGGGCGCGGTGCCGGGGGCGCCCGAGGGGGCTGGCGCTCCGGCCTCGCGCTGCCCGGCGCGCTCGCCGGGTGCGGGGGTCGCGGCGCGGGGCACCGCGGGAATCCTGCTTTCCAGATCGCTCGCAGGCGCAGCCGCACGCGGGGCCGCGTTCGCCGCCTGCGAGGCGGTCGCGGCTTCCGGCGGCGGAGCGTAGTCGTGGATCCAGGTCTGGTAGTTGACCAGCAGCAGCGCCGCGAGCGCGACCCACAGCCACAGGCGCGGGCTGTAGCGAGGGAGGTTACTGGTCATGAGCGTGATGGGTGCACAGGGGCGCAGGCGGCACGGGATCGAATCCGCCCGGGTGCCACGGGTGGCAGCGCGCCAGGCGCGCGAGCGCGAGCCAGCCGCCCTTGAGGAGGCCGAAGCGCAGCAGCGCCTGCAGGGCGTACTGCGAGCAGGAGGGATAGAAACGGCACGCCGGCCCGAGCAGCGGACTGACGGTCCATTGATACACGCGGATCAGGAAGGCTGCGACGTGGCGCATTGCTCGCCGACCTTCTTCCAAAGTGCCGCGAGGCTGCCGCGCAGCGCCTCACCCGTCGCGTCGCGCGCGCGTGCGCGCACGCTCACCACCAGGTCCACGGCGGGGATCTCGCGCTGGTGCAGGCGGAAGGACTCGCGGATGATGCGCCGGATGCGGTTGCGAGCCACCGCGCCGCCCGCCGCACGCACCGCCACCGCCAGCCCCAGACGCGGGGCGCCCGCTTTGTTGACACTCGCAGTCACCGCGAAAAATCCGTCGCCCATGCGCCGCCCGCGCGCGTAAGCGGCATCGAAATCGCGCTTGCGCCGCAGACGAAGTCGCGCCGGCAGAGTGAGCCGCCCTGGCATCGAGCCCTTGAGGAAACTGTTAAGGATGGGTTACGCAGGCGCTGTCGCAGTGCGCGTGAACCCGTGGGGCCTAGGGTATCAGCTTGTGCCGGCCCTTGGCGCGGCGCCGCGCGAGCACCTTGCGGCCGCCCTTGGTGGCCATGCGCGCACGGAACCCGTGGGTGCGCTTGCGGCGCACTTTGCTCGGTTGATAGGTACGCTTCATGCCGTGGGCTCCGTGGACGATGCGTGGCTTGCAAAAAAGGGCGGCAAGGCTAAGCCGTTGAGCGTCAAGGTGTCAATACACCGCCGCACCACTGCGCTTGCGAAAACCTTCAGCGCGCGGCGCGATCGGTATAGACTCCGCAGCCTTTTCCTTAACGTTCACCTGAAACGTCGCGGAGGCAACGCGCGTGGAAGCGTCGCTTTGGACTCGCTGCATGGGCGCGTTGGAGACGGAGCTTCCGGAGCAGCAGTTCAATACCTGGGTGCGGCCGTTGCAGGCCATGGAAGGGCACGGTGCGCTCAAGCTCCTGGCGCCCAACCGCTTCGTGGTCGACTGGATCAACGCCAACCTGCTGCCGCGCATCGGCGAGCTGCTGCGCGATGAGAGCACCGGTGACGTGCCCATCGTGACGGTGGAAGTCGGCTCGCGCAGCGCCGCGGTGCGCACCACCGCCGCAGCGCTCCCGGGGCGCGCACGCCGCGCCGAAGGGCTGGTGGTCGGGGCGCGGCTCAACGCCGACTTCTGCTTCGCCACCTTCGTGGAAGGTAAGAGCAACCAGCTCGCCAAGGCGGCGGCCGCGCAGGTGGCGGAAAATCCCGGCCGCGCCTACAACCCGCTGTTCATCTACGGCGGCGTCGGCCTCGGCAAGACGCACCTGATGCACGCGGTCGCGCATCTGATCAAGCACCGCGACGCGGAAGCGCGCATTGCCTACGTGCATTCGGAGCGCTTCGTGGGCGACATGGTGCGCGCGCTGCAACACAATTCGATGAACGAGTTCAAGACCGCCTACCGCTCGCTCGATGCACTGCTGATCGACGACATCCAGTTCTTCGCCGGCAAGGAACGCTCGCAGGAAGAGTTCTTCCACACCTTCAACGAGCTGCTGGAGGGACAGCACCAGGTGATCCTCACCTGCGATCGCTATCCGAAGGAGGTCGAGGGGCTGGAAGAGCGCCTGAAATCACGCTTCGGCTGGGGCCTCACGGTGGCGATCGAGCCGCCGGAGCTCGAGACCTGCGTGGCGATCCTCATGACCAAGGCGCAGGCAAACGGTGTGGCGCTGCCCGAGGAAGTGGCGTTCTTCATCGCCAAGCGCATCCGCTCCAACGTGCGCGAGCTCGAGGGCGCACTGCGGCGGGTAATCGCGAACTCGCGCTTCACGGGACGCACCATCACGCTGGAATTCACCAAGGAGGCGCTCAAGGACCTGCTGTCGCTGCAGGCGAAACTCATCACCGTGGAGAATATCCAGAAGACCGTGGCGGACTACTACAAGGTGCGCATGGCGGACCTGCTGTCCAAGCGCCGCAGCCGCTCGGTGGC
>DATKEZ010000204.1:0-31198 GCA_035511775.1 Steroidobacteraceae bacterium
AACTGCTGGCGCGCCGGCACAGATCCTCCACCCACGCCTCGCACAGCGCCACCGCCTCGGTGGGCTTGAAGGCGCCGGGCTCCAGACACCATTCGAGCCACAGGCCATCCAGGAGCGCGGTGAGTCCGATGGCGGCGAGGCGCAGGCCGGGCCGCACCAGGCGCGATGCGCTTCGCGGGCGGCGGCGCTGCGGCGCGCGCGCCTGCGCCAGCAGCTCTGCCAGCATCCCGCGCAACAGGCTCACGTAGCCGCGGTAGGTCTCACGCTGCACCCGCTGGATCAGGCGCGAGTGGCGATACAGTCCCCAGAACACCACCCACACCGCGAGCGCATCCTGGTCGAGGTTCGGCGGGCAGAAGGAGGCCTCGAGGAAGGCGCGCATGCGCGCGCGGGGCGAATCCGCGGCACGCGCCACCGCCGCCTGCAACCCGCCGACCAGCTCGCTGTTGAAGTGCCGATAGGCTGCCGCGATGAGCTGGTTCTTGTTGGGGAAGTGATGATTGATGAGACCGACCGACACGCCGGCCTGGGCGCTGATGGTGCGGATCGACAGTCCGTCGTGACCGTAGCGCTTGAGACATTCGATGGTGGCGTCGACCAGCGCCTGGCGCCGCCGCTGCGGCAGCTGGCGCTCGAAACGCGGCTGGCGCGCCCGCCCGGCGCGCGTGCGCGTGCGCGGCAACAAGCCGCCGCCGCTCACGCCACCCGCCGCAGTCGCCCGCGGCGAAAATCGCTCAGGATCTCGCGCGCCGCGTTGTGACCCGGAGCGCCCGTCACACCCCCGCCCGGGTGCGTGCCGGCGCCGCACATGTAAAGCCCCTGCAGCGGTCCGCGGTAGTTGCCATAGCCGAGCATCGGGCGCGCGCAGAACAGCTGATCGAGGCTCAGGGTGCCGTGTGAGATATCCCCGCCGATGAGGCCGAATGTGCGCTCCAGATCGAGCGGACTCATGATCTGACGGCCGAGCACGGCGGCCTTGAAGTTCGGGGCGTAGGCGTTGACCGTGTCGATCATCAGATCCGCGACCCTCTCGCGGTGCGCGTCCCAGGATTCACCGCCGGGCAGCTGCGGCGCCACGTGCTGGCAGAACAGGCTCGCGACGTGCTTACCCGGCGGCGCGAGCGTGTCATCGAGCGTCGAGGGGATCACCAGCTCGATGATCGGCGCCCGTGACCACCCCAGGGTGCGCGCATCGAAGTAGGCCCGCTCCATGTAGGCGAGTGTCGGTGCGAGGATGATACCCGCGGTGTGATGGTCCGCGGGCGTCCTTCCCGGCAGACAGCTGAAATCCGGCAGCTCGGTGAGCGCCACGTTCATGCGGAAGGTCCCGGAGCCGCAGCGCCAGTGGCTGATGTGCTCGCGAAACTCCGGCGGCAGGGCCTGCGGCGCGAACATCTCCAGATACAGGAGCTTGGGGTTGAGATTGGAGACCACGGCCGCCGCGCGCAGGCTCTCGCCCGACTCGGTCAGCACGCCGACCGCCCGATCGCCCTCGACCAGGACCTCGCGCACCGCGGTCGCCACACGGATCAGCGCGCCGCGCGCCGTCGCCGCCCTCGCCATTGCCTGGGTGATGGCCCCCATGCCGCCGATGGCATGACCCCACACGCCGCGCTTGCCGTTCACCTCGCCGAACACGTGATGCAGCAGCACGTAGGCGGAACCCGCCGTATAGGGGCTCGCGTAGTTGCCGACGATGCCGTCGAAGCCGTACACCGCCTTGATCGCATCACTCTCGAACCAGTTATCGAGGTAGTCGCCGGCGGACATGGCGAACAGCGCCAGCAGCTCGCGTCGCGAGCTCATGTCGAGCCGCCGCAGGCGACCGCCGACGCGCGCCGCGCGCAGCAGCTCCGGCAGCGCCGCGCGCCAGCTGCCCTCGAGCACGTTCGGCGGGGTGGTCAGCGCCAGCTCGCGCAGCACATCAGCGATGGCCTCGAGCCGCTCAGCGTACTCGGGCAGGCGGGCCGCATCGCGCGCCGAGAAGCGCGCCACCTCCGCCTGGGTGCGGCCCTCGCCGGTGAGCAGGTAGCGGCCGTCCGCGGTCGGCAGGAAGTTGGCGCAGCGCCGCTCGACGATGCGCAGGCCGTGCGCGGCGAGATCCAGATCGCGCATGACCTTCGGGTTCAGGAGCGAAACAGTATAGGCGGCGACCGAATTGCGGAACCCGGGATAGAACTCCTCGGTGACCGCAGCACCCCCGACCACCGCGCGCCGCTCGAGCACGCTGACCTTGAGCCCCGCCGCCGCCAGGTACGCGGCGCACACCAGCCCGTTGTGTCCGCCACCGATGATCAGCGCATCGCAACCCCCGGCGCCGCGCGGCGTCCCCTCACCCACGGCTCCACCCGCGCGCCGGAGCCCGCGGCAGGACGCTTTCCGGAATCAGCTCGCGCATGCGCCGCGCGAAACTGCGCAGGCATACCTCCCCGTCGCTCAAGGGTCCGCAGGTGTAGCTGCTCGAGGCCATGCCCGCCTGCACCCGCTCGATCAGCGCCTTGTCCTCGAGACTGACGCGCCGGTTGATGCGCCAGTTCAGATAGCGCGCGGCGCGCATCTCGCGGCGCGCGTCCGGGTGCGCGTAGGCGATCTCGCGAATCAGGGTCTCGGTCGGCGACACCGGCAGGAACTGCATGAAGTCGATCTGGTCGGGGTAGATGTCGAAGGCGAGGTTCGGCCAGAGCTTGAAGTAGGTCCACAGCCGCTGCCGTTCGGGCGGCAGAGCGGTGAGCGGCGGGAGCAGACGCTGATAGAGCCGCTCCGACCAGTTGGCGGAAGGCGTATCGCGCAGCGTGCCCCACATCTTGTCGATCCAGGGGCGCGCCTCGATGCCGTAGCCCTTGCCGAACAGGCGCGTCAGCCCCGGGTGCGCGACATTGATGTGCAGGCCGTCGGAATAGTTGTCCGCGACATTCTTCCAGTTCACCGCCCGCGGGCGCAGGGTGACGCGCCCGAGCGGCACCAGCTCCTCCATGCGGTAGGGCGCGAGCTCGTGCGCGTACGGCGCCGCCATCTCGCGCACGCTCGGCAGCCCCGGTGCGAAGCGCACGAAAACGAAGCCCATGAACAACTCGTGCTCGAGCGGCACGAGCCCGTGCCGCGCCCGGTCCAAGCCGCTGAAACTGTCGCGCTGCGGCACACCGACCAGGCGTCCGTCGAGCGCATAGGTCCAGGCGTGGTACGGGCAGGTGATGCGGCGCCCGCAATGGCCGCGCGGCCCGTCGAGCAGGCGCGCCGCGCGGTGCCGGCAGACATTGTGGAATGCCCGCACCGCGCCGTCCTCGGCGCGCAGCACCAGCACCGATTCGCCGTAGAACTCGAACGTATGGAAGTCCCCCGGCTGCGGCACATCGCTCAGGTGGCACACCAGCTGCCAGCTGTTGCGGAAGATCGCCTGCTGCTCGCGCTCGAAGAATTCCGCATCCCGGTAAATCCAGGCGGGTAAACTCACGCCGTCCGTGTCGGCGGGCGCGGCGGGTTCGACTGACTGCAGATGGCTGGGCTTCATGGGGAGTACCGGGCGTAGCGAGGGTACCTTGTTGAACGATCGTACAATAGCACGAGCTGCGCCGGCAATGTCGGCCGCCGGCCGCCCCGAACGAGCCGTTGCTCGCCCGGCCGTGGCCGATCTGCTTGCGGAGTGTCAGGGCCCATGGATATTGCGCGTCTGATCCAGTCGGCGGTTGCCCCGGTGTTCCTGCTGAGCGGTGTCGCGGCCACGCTCGGGGTGCTCACCAACCGCCTGGCGCGCATCGTCGATCGGGCGCGCACGCTCGAGCAGCGGCTCGAGGGTCACCCGGGCAGCGCGCAGCACCTGCACGCGGATCTGGCGGTGCTGGCGCGGCGCGCGCGTTACATAAACTGGGCGATCTCCATGTGCGCGATCGCGGCGTTGCTGGTCGCGCTGGTGGTCGTGACGCTGTTTGCCAATGCGTTCCTGGGCTCGGAGCTCGCACTGCTGATCGCGCTGCTGTTCGTCGGCGCGATGGTGTGCCTGAGCGCGGCCTTCATCGCCTTCTTCATCGAGGTGCGGCTCGCCACCGCGGCGCTGCGCATCGGCTCACGGGGGGCCTAGCCGAAGCCAGGCGCGGGCGGCGGCCGTAAAACACAGCGGCCGGCGGGCGAATCTGCTACCCTGCGCACCCTTTCTCGGACACCGCTCACCCGCGGGCCTTGCCTGCCGGCGCCACGCGGACCGCAGCCAGCCACCATGAATCGCCCGATCCGCAACATCGCCATCATCGCGCACGTAGACCACGGCAAGACCACGCTGGTCGACTGCCTGCTGAAGCAGTCGGGGACCTTTGCCGCCCACGAGCGGCTCGGCGAGCGCATCATGGATTCCAACGACATCGAGCGCGAGCGCGGCATCACCATCCTCGCCAAGAACTGCGCCATCGAGTATGGCGGCACGCGCATCAACATCGTCGATACCCCCGGGCACGCCGACTTCGGCGGCGAAGTCGAGCGGGTACTGTCCATGGTGGACGGCGTGCTGCTGCTGGTCGATGCGGTCGAAGGGCCGATGCCACAGACACGCTTCGTCACCCGCAAGGCGCTCGCCCAGGGCCTGAGAGCCATCGTGGTGGTCAACAAGATCGACCGGCACGGCAGCCGCCCGGCGTGGGTCGTCGACCAGACCTTCGACTTGTTCGACAAGCTCGGCGCGAGCGATGCGCAGCTCGATTTCCCGGTCATCTACGCCTCCGCCCTGCAGGGCTGGGCGAGCACCGACTACACCGAGCGCCGCCCGGATATGTCGGCGCTGTTCGAGGCGATCCTCACCCACGTGCCGCCACCGGCGGCGCAGGCCGACCTGCCGCTGCAGCTGCAGATCTCGACCCTGGACTACAACTCCTACGTCGGGCGCATCGGCATCGGCCGCATTCGCCGCGGCGTGGTGCGCCCCGGCGAGAGCGTGGCGCTGCGCTTCGGCGATCAGGACCACGGGCTCGCCAGGATCGGCCAGGTGCTGAGCTTCACCGGCCTCGAGCGCAACCCGGTGGCGGAAGCGAGCGCCGGCGACATCGTCGCCGTGACCGGCATCGAGTCCGTCAACATCGGCATGACGCTGTGCGACCCTGAGCACCCGCTGGGGCTGCCGCCCATCAGCGTGGATGAACCGACGCTGGCGATGAACTTCCAGGTCAATACCTCCCCGCTCGCCGGGCGTGAGGGCAAGTTCGTCACCAGCCGGCAGTTGCGCGAGCGGCTGTACCGCGAGCTGCAGAGCAACGTGGCGCTGCGCGTGGAAGACACCGACGAGCCGGACGTACTGCGGGTCGCCGGGCGCGGCGAGCTGCATCTGACCATCCTCATCGAGAACATGCGCCGCGAGGGCTACGAGCTCGCCGTGTCGCGCCCGCAGGTGCTGACCCGGATCGTGAACGGCGAGGTACACGAGCCCTATGAAGCCCTCACCGTCGATATCGAGGAGGCGCACCAGGGCGCGGTGATGGAGGCACTCGGGGAGCGCCGCGCCGACCTGACCGACATGAGCCTCGGCCTGGGGCGCGCGCGCCTCGAGTACCGCGTACCGGCGCGCGGCCTGATCGGATTCCAGGGCGAGTTCCTGACACTCACCCGCGGCACCGGCCTGATCAGTCACATCTTCGACGGCTTTGCGCCGCTGAAGGGCGAGATCCCCGATCGCCATAATGGCGTACTGGTGAGCAACGAGCGGGGCGAGGCGGTCGCATACGCGTTGTTCAACCTGCAGGAGCGCGGCCGGCTGTTCGTCGCCCCCGGCGAGAAGCTCTACGAGGGCATGATCATCGGGATCCACAGCCGCGACAACGATCTGGTGGTGAACCCGATCAAGACCAAGAAGCTCACCAACATCCGCGCCGCCGGCAAGGACGAGGCGATCCTGCTCACGCCACCCATCGAGCTGACGCTGGAATACGCGGTCGAGTTCATCGCCGATGACGAGCTGGTCGAGGTGACGCCCACCTCCATCCGCATCCGCAAGCGCTTTCTGAAGGAGCAGGACCGAAAGCGCGCGTCGCGCGCCGACGCTGCGGCCGCCGCGATAAGCTGAAATTCCGCGCCGCGGCCTCCCGGGTTGCATCTGCGGCAGTTGATGCTAGACCTCGTGCGCGCCGGCAATGTCGATGAAGCGCAGGAACTCGGCGCGGGTGCGGGCGTCGCTGCGGAAGGTGCCGGTCATGCGGCTGGTGACCATCGACACGTTGCGCTTGTGCACCCCGCGTGTGGTCATGCACTCGTGCACGGCATCCACGACCACACCCACGCCGCGCGGCTTGAGCACCTCGGTGATGCAGTCGGCGATCTGCGCGGTGAGCTTCTCCTGCACCTGCAGGCGCCGCGCGTAGCCGTCGACCACGCGCGCGAGCTTGCTGATGCCGACCACCTTGTTGGCGGGCAGGTAGCCGATGTGCACCCGTCCGATGAGGGGCGCCATGTGGTGCTCGCAGTGCGACTCGAAGCTGATGTCGCGCAGCACGATCATCTCGTCGTAGCCGCCGACCTCCTCGAAAGTGCGCCGCAGGTATGCGGCCGGGTCGTTCTGGTAGCCTGAAAACCAGTCGCGGTAGGCATCCACGACCCGGCGCGGGGTGTGGCGCAGGCCCTCGCGGCGCGGATCCTCACCCGCCCAGCGCAGCAGCGTGCGTACCGCGTCCTCGGCGGCGCGGCGCGAGATCCGGGATCGGGCGTTCGCCATGATGGTGAGTGTAGCGGGCGCGGGCGCCCGATACGACCGTGCGGGTGATCCGCTCAGCTGAACCCGTGCAGCATGGCGAGCGTGAGCAGCAGGCTGCAGGCACCCACCAGGGTCGCCACCACCAGGCCCGCCGCGAGCGGGCGCCAGCCGATGCGCCACATGTCGGTGAAGGAAACCGACAGGCCCACCGCGGTCATGCCGCAGGCGAGGAACAGATCCGAGGCGGTGTAGCCGGTGTTGACGAGCGCCTGCCACAGGGCGGCGGAGCCGTGCCAGAGCGTATCCCCGGCGGTGCGCGCGACGATGAAGCCAATGAATGCCAGCACGAACAGCGGGACCCGGGGCGCGCCTGTGCCGCCCCCGGCGGCCGGTGCCGGCGCGCCCGCGCGCGCCTCGCGCCGCTGCACCAGCCAGGCGGCCACCGGAAGCAGCACCGCGATCGACAGGTTGCGCAGCACCTTGGCGACGCTCGCTGCGGCAAGCGCTGCGGGGGCGGCGGCCTGCTGTGAATAGATGAGCGCGGCGCCGATCACCTGCGAGGTGTCGTGGATGGCGGTGCCGAGGAAGATGCCGGCGTGCACCGGGGAGGCGGCCAGGAAGTGGCCCGCTACCCACGGATAAAACAGCATGGCGATGCAGCCGAACAACACCACACAGGTGACGGCGAAGGCCGTCTCCGCATGCCGCGCCCGGATGAGCGGCGCCATCGCCACCACCGCGGTGCAGCCGCACACGGCGGTACCGATCGCGAGCAGCAGCCCCAGGCGGCGCGGCACTGCCAGCAGGCGCGCGATGCCGATGCCGGCGATGAGCGCCACGGTGAGACAACTCAGGGCCACCGGAAGCGCCGTGGCGGCGATGGCGGTCGCGCCGCCGAGGGTGAGGCGCAGCCCAACGAGCGCAATGCCGACGCGCAGCAGCCGGTACATGGCCCAGTTCAGACCGCTGCCCGCCCAGGCGGGTACGCCGATGCTGTTCCGCCACAGCATGCCGAGCAGCACTGCGCACATGACCGGACTCAGGGGGATCTTCGGCAGGCCGCCGACGCCGAGCGCCAGAGTGTGGGCCATGCCGCGCGCCACGGCGGCGAGCGCGATGGCGATGAACACTCCCGGCAGCCCCTGGCGCAGCGCCGTCCAGTCCGGCGCGAACGCCCGCAGCAGCGCGGGCACGGCTACAGCGGCAGCCGCTCGTCGCTCGCCAGCGGTTGCAGCGGGGGCTGCCGCGTGGCGATCATCCGCGCGTTCAGCTCGGCGATCGCCTGGCTGCCGGTGCGCACGAACACGAACGGCAGCAAGCCGTGCAACAGGCAGGCGATACCGGCGAGCACCATGCGGGTGCCGAAGCACACCGCCCTCACGAGGTGCTCGGTGTAGCTCTCACCGACGGACGCGGGATGTTCGGTAAAGGCGCGGATCAGGTCCATGCTGCATGCTAACCGCAAGCGTGCGCCACGCGGTTGCGTTCGTCTGGCAAAACCGGGGCGGCTGCGCAACAATGTTGCGCGCTTCGCAGGCGATTGACACACCGCGTTTCATGGACAAGCTGGATGCCAGAATCCTGGAGCTGCTGCAGGGCAACGGCGAGCTGAGCGCCGCCGAGATCGCCGATCGCATCGGCCTGTCCAAGGCCCCGTGCTGGCGGCGCATCCAGAAACTGCAGCAGGACGGGGTCATCCGGCGCACCGTGGCGCTGCTAGATGCGCATGCGCTCAACGTGGGCACGACGGTGTTCGTGACGCTCAAGACCGGCAATCACAGCGAGGCGTGGTTCGACAAGTTCGTGCGTGCCGTGCGCGACATCCCCGAGGTGACGGAGATTCACCGCATGAGCGGCGACGTCGACTACCTGATCCGCATCGTGGTGCCGGACATCGACGCCTATGACGTCGTCTACAAGCGGCTGATCTCGGCGGTGGAGTTCCAGGACGTGAGTGCCAGCTTCGCGCTCGAGACCATCAAGTACACCACCGCCCTGCCGCTCGACTACCTCAAGCTCGACTGAGTCGCCGCCGGTTCCTCGAGCAAGTTCTCGCCGATGATCTGCGCGATGCGCGCCGTGATCTCGCTACGGTCCAGATCGTAGACGCTGGTGCTGAGCACCGGCACCTGAGGCGGCGCCGGCGCCAGCTGCGCTCCGGAAGTATCGCGCACGTCGACGCTGGCGGTGGTGGAAAGCCCGATGCGCAACGGGTGCGCCGCGAGCTCGCGCGCCGGCAGCGCCACGCGCACCGGCACACGCTGCACCACCTTGATCCAGTTGCCGGTGGCGTTCTGCGCCGGCAGCAGCGCGAACGCCGCACCGGTGCCGAGGCCGAGTCCTGCGACCGTGCCGTGGTACTCGACCTGCCCGCCGTACAGGTCGGCAATCACCGTCACCGGCTGTCCGATGCGCATGCGCTTGAGCTGCACTTCCCTGAAGTTGGCCTCCACCCGCAGCCGCTCGAGCGGCACGACGGTCATGAGCGTCACCCCGGGCGCTATGCGCTCACCCAACTGCACGCCGCGCCTGGCGAGGTAGCCGGTGACTGGCGCGCGCACGCGGGTGCGCTGCAGGGCGAGCCACGCCCGCTCCACCACGGTAGCGGCCGCCTGCACGTCCGGGTTGTCGGCGATGCCGGTGCGGCCGACCAGGGCGGTGCTGGCGGCGAGACTCTTCTGCGCGGCGGTGAGCGCATCGCGCGCCGCGTTCAGCGCATCGCGCGCATGCCCCACCTCTTCCGAGGACACCGCCCCGGTGGCGGCGAGATCCTTGCGGCGGTTGAAGTCCGCCAGCGCCCGGTCGAGGTCCGCGCGGCGCTGCGCGCCGACCGCCGCCAGCTGGTCGCGGTTGGCAAACACCGTGCGGGTCTGGCGCACGGTGCGCGCCAGTTGCTGCTCGGCGTCCTGCAGGGCGATACCGGCGTCGGTGGCGTCGAGCCTCACCAGCTCCTGGCCGGCCTGCACCAGGTCGGTCTCGTCGGCGTCGATCGCGACCACCGTGCCATTCACCTGCGACATGACGCTGACCAGGTCGCCGGCCACGTAGGCGTCGTCCGTGCTCTGGTAATGGCTCGCGTACAGCCACCACCAGGCGGTGGCGAGCAGGCTCATCAGCAGCACGGCCACCGTGAGGGCGGCGAGCCAGATCTGGCGGGGCCGCCACGTGAGGCGCGCCAGGCGCGAGGGGGCGGTGGTGGCGGGGGCATCCATCACGGGTCAGGCGGCAGGTGCGAAGCCAAGCGCTTCAGGTCGGTGATGGGCGCGCTGAGTAGCCGCCGCCGAGCGCGCGCACCAGGTCGACGCTGAAAGACAGGCGCCGCGCCTGCAACTGCGCGCGCAGCGCCTGTGCCTGCAACACCTGGTTCTGGCTCGACAGCACGCTCAGGTAATTGTCCAGCCCGGCGCGATAGCGTTCGGTGGTCAGCTCGTAGGAGCGCTGCGCGGCGTCGAGCGCGATCCGCTGCTCGTCGCTCTCGCGCTCGAGCGAGCGCCAGTTGGCGATCACGTCGGCGACTTCGCGCACCGCATCCAGCAGCGTCTGATTGTACTCACCGACCGACTCATCGAGCTGCGCCTGCTGGCTCTGCAGTGTGCTGCGCAGCGCGCCGCGGTTGAACACCGGCAGGTGCAGCGCCGGCCCCGCGCCCGCGATCCGGTCGGACGCCTGGAACAGCTGCGACAGGCCAATGCTCTGCAGGCCGGCAAACGCCGTCAGGTTCACGTTCGGGTAGAAATCCGCCTCCGCCGCCGCGACCCCGTGGGCCGCGGCCTCCACCTGCGCACGCGCCGCGGCGAGGTCCGGGCGGCGCGCGAGCAGATCCGCGGGCAGCGCCGCGGGCAGCGCGAGGTCGGCAGGCGCCACGAGCCGCGGGCGCTGCAGGCGCAGGCCGCGATCCGGGCCCGCCGCGACCAGATCCGCGAGCTGATTGCGCGCCAGCTCGATGCTGGCCTGCACCGACGCCACGCCGGCGCGCGTCAGCGCCACACTGCCTTCCGACTGTTTCACGCGCGCGGTGTTCTCCAGGCCCGCGCTGACGCGCTGCTGCGTCAGCTCCAGAATCGCGGTCTGCTGTGTGAGGTTGTCGTTGGCGACATCCAGCAGCGCGTACCACAGGTCGAGCTGGATGTAAGCGCGCGCCACGCCGACCGCGAGCGCCAGGCGTGCCGCCGCGCGGTCGGCATCCGCCGCCTGTACGCCCGAGCGGGCCGCGGCCAGCAAGGCGCGGTTGCGGCCCCAGAAGTCGAGGTCGAAACTGAAGTCGAGCGCCACCCGAGCGTCAGTGGAGTAGCTGCCGGCGAAGGGCGGCGGGAACAGCCCATGCTCCGGGTATCGCTGGCGGGTGGTCTCGGCATTCAGCGCCGCCGCCGGCACCCGTACGGCACCGGCCGCTATGGCCTGCGCCTGGGCGGCCCGCAGCCGTGCCTCGGCGATCTCGAGCGACGGACTGCCCGTGAGCGCCTCGGCGATGAGCGCATCGAGCTGCGGGTCGCCGTAGCCGCGCCACCACTGGTCGGCCGGCCAGGCCGCGGCGTCGAGCTTCGCCCCCGCGAGCGTCTGCTGCGCGCCGAGCGCCTGCGGCTGAAGTCGCGCCGCGGGCTTCCAGTCACCGCGCTCGACACAGCCGGCCAGCGATGCCGCCAGGGTTACTCCCAGAACGATGCTGCGGGTGCTCATGATCGGCCGCCTGTGGGTGAGTGCTCATTCTCCCCCTTGGCTTGCCCGTTATCGATCATCCGTCCGAGGTAGCCCTTGAGCGCCTCGATCTCCGCCGCGCTGAAGCCGGCGAGGTGCCCCTCGAGCACGCGCGCCGCCACCGCCATCAGGCGCGGCAGCAGCGCGCGCCCGCCGGGTGCGATGCGCAGCAACATCAGGCGGCGGTCCTCGCGGCCGCGCTCACGGCGCACCAGCCCCTTGCGCTCGAGCCGGTCGAGCATGCGAGTCATGGAGCCGGTGTCGTAATGCATGCGCCGACACAGGTCCGCCGCGGTGTGCGCCGACCCTTCCGCGAGATGTTTCAGCACCGCGAACTGCATGCCGGTGAGGCCAAAGCGCGCGAGCTCCGCGTCCAGTGCGTCGAGGAGCGAGCCGCGCGCCCGGCCCAGCAGATAGCCGACGCCCAATCGTTCCTGCGGGGACTGCGCCGCCACCCGCGGCTCGGCCTTGACGGCGCTTCTGCGGCTCATGGCGCCCCTGCTATCCTATGGCTGTCGGTGAGATTACTGCCGATGATATTACTGCCTCGGCAGCTAATTGTCGACTGAAGGAGCGGGCGTGGCCAGGGCCGGGTATCTGAGGTCGTTCGCATGGACGAGGCTGTCGCGCGCGCCTGCCGCCGCCACCCTCATCGCGCTGTGCGCCGGCTCATGGGCGATGAGCTCGATGAGCCGGGGCAGGCGCGCAGCGACGCCGCCCCCGGCGGCGGTGCCGTCGTCGGTCCGGCGCAGCAGCGGGACAATTAGGGTGTTGGGCCATGCACAGCGGTAATCGCATCTCATCGCGCCAGACGTTCTTTCTGAAACGCGTCTTCCCGGCGCTGTGGTTCGGCATGGTGGTCCTGGCGGTGGTGGCGGGACTGGCGGGCGCGCGCGCCGGCAAGGCGGTGCCGCCCACGGTGTTCATCGTGCCGTTGCTGCTGTTCGTGATCGGCTACGTCGTCATGCGCAAGCTGGTGCTCGATCTGGCCGATGAAGTGTTCGACGAAGGCGATGCGCTGCGGGTGCGCTTCGGCTCCGACGAGGAGCGCGTCGCGCTCACCGACATCATCAACGTCGGCTACACGCAGTTCGTCAACCCGCCGCGGATCACGCTCACCCTGCGCCAGCCGGGCCGCTTCGGCCGGGAGGTCAGTTTTTGCCCGCCGCAGTCGTTGTTCGCGCCATTTGTCAGGAATAAGCTCGCCAGCGAGCTCATCGAGCGGGTGGAGGCGGCGCGGCGGCGCTGAACACGTCCGGCCCGAACGGCGCGAGATCGGGCTCCGCCGCATACCCCAGCGGCGGCAGTGAGAAGATCGCCGCCACGGTGCGCAACAGCGAATAGTGGTTGTAGGGCACGGCAGACACGGTTCCCGCTCTCACGAACCGAGACAGCACGACCGCCCCGATGCGCCCGCCCCCCGGTCCGCCGAACCCGGGCCTGAAGCGGGCCCCGGGCAAGGGCCGCTCACCGCAGCAAGCGGCCGAGCCCGCAGGTCCCGCGCCGTCGGACTCATCGAAGGTGATGACCAGCAACCCATCCGCCTGGAAGGCCGGCGAGCCCTCGATCAACGGCACCCAGCGCCTCAGGAACACGTCGATGGCGAACAGCCCGCCGCGCCGGCCATCGACGCACGCGGCGTCGTGGCCGTCGTTGCACAGGTTCGGGGTGATGAAGATGTAGTTCGCGGTCGTGGCGATGCTGTGCAGATCCTGCGGCAGATGCTCGAGATTCACCACGTGCGCGTCGCAGCGCGCCTGATCGTCGATAATGGAATGGAAATACACGAACGGATTGTGCTTGGCGGCGTACTGGTCCGATGGCTTCGCGACGTTGGTGGTCTCCAGCGCTCCGAGCCGCACGTGTCCGCAGGTGGCGGACTCGCGCGCCGGGTCCTTGCCCATGTCCTCCAGGTACGCCTTCCAGGTGAGTCCCGCCGCCTCCAGCTGGTCGGGCAGCGTCGGCACGATTTTCGGGTAGACGCAGCCGGTTCCCCGCAGCTGGCCGTGCGCATCCAGCCCGGCAGCGCCGGCCTTGAAATCCTCAAACGTCGGGCAGTCCAGCTGCGTCGCCTCGTTCGCTGCCTGGCCGCTGATGAGCGCCACGTAATTGCCGAGGCTCGCGTGTCCGATCGCGTAGTACCGGGTGAGCAGTGCTCCCTGCGCGGGAAGCGTGCGCGCCAGATACGGCGCCGCTGGCCCAGGGCCGAAAGTCGCCTCGTAAGCCTGATTCTCCAGCAACAGCACGAACACGTGCCGGATCGGCGGCGGCGCCTGGACCGGGGGCGGCGGGGCGCGGCTGCAACCGATGAGCGCCACAGCCAGCAGAGTCGTGCCAGAGAGTCGCGCCGCCATTTCAGACCTCGGGTGATGCGGCCGCTGCCGCTGCCGCGCGCTGCGGCGCAAAGCGCATCGCCCGCGCAAACAGCAGCGCGCTGCCTGCGGTGAGCATGGCCGCGGTGAGAAACGCCGCGCCCGGGAAATACACACCGGCCGAGCGGGCGGAGAAATGGCCGAACACCTGGGTCATGAGCGGCGGCCCGATGATCGAGCTCAGGCTGTACAGACAGGCGACCGCGCCCTGCAGCTCACCCTGGGCGTCGGCGGGGATCTGCTGCGAGGCCAGCGCGTTCATCGACGGATAGGTGAGCGCGAACACAAAGGTGGTGAGCCCTACGACGTACATCATCCAGCCCTGGGTGACGAAGGCATATCCGACGTAGGCAACGATCGCCGCGGCCATGCCCGCGGCGGCGGCGCGCCGCGCCCCGCCGAGCCAGGGGATCAGCACCCGCGTGAGTACGCCCTGGGCCACGGCCATGAGCAGGCCCACGAAGGCGAGCGAATAACCAACCTCGGCGCTGCTCCAGTGAAACTTGGAGATGGTATAGAACGCCCAGGTGCTGGGCAGGACCTGGTGAGCGAGTTGCCACAGGAGCAGCGCACCGAGCAGCCAGCTCACCAGCGGGAACTTGAGGATCTGCAGCAGCGTGCCGAGCGGATTGGCGCGGATCCAGTGAAACGCGCGGCGCGATTCCCGCGGCAGCGACTCCGGCAGCGCGAAGTAGCCGAATGCGGTGTTGGCGAGCGCGATGGCGCCGGCGGTGAAGAACGGCGCCCGCGGTCCAAGGTTCCCCAGCAGCCCACCGATGGCGGGACCGACGATGAAGCCGACACCGAACGCCGCGCCCAGGAGACCGAAATTCTGCGCCCGGCGCGCAGGCTCGGTGATGTCCGCGACGTAGGCGTAGGCCGGGGTGAAGGAAGCCCCCGCCACGCCCGCGACCATGCGCCCGACGAACAGCCAGGAGATCACCGGCGCACATCCCATGATCAGGTAGTCGCACCCGAGCGCGAGCAGCGCAAACAGCAGCACCGGCCGGCGCCCGAAGCGATCGCTCAGGTTGCCGAGCACCGGCGCGCAGAAGAACTGCATCAGCGCGAACACGAATGACAGCCAGCCGCCGTAAGCGGCGGCCCGATCCACGCTCACTCCGGTGAGCTGCATGATGAGCCGCGGCAGGACCGGCAGGATGATGCCAAAGCCGATCGAGTCGACCAGCACCGCGACGAAAATGAACACGAAGGCGCCGTGGCCGGCTTTGCGCAAGCTCATGAGGGTCCTTGGGTGAGGGCGCGCTATCTTATACGAAGCGCTACGCGGCCTTCCTGCGGAACAACAGCACCGCGGCGGCGGTGGTGCACAGCGCGATCTCGAGCAGTTTCACCAGGTCCGGTGTCATGGAGGCCACCGATGCGCCCTTGAGGAACAGCCCCTGCATGAGTCGCAGCATGTGGGCGAGCGGATTGATGGTGGTGACGAACTGCAGCCACCCTGGCATGTTCTCCACCGGCGTTGCGAATCCCGACAGCAGTGCGAATGGCAGCAGTACCGCGAACGCGCCCAGAAAGGCCTGTTGCTGGGTGTGCACCAGGGAGGAGATGAACAACCCCACCCCGGCGCAGGCTTCCGCGAAGGTCAGTATCGCCGCGTAGAAAACCAGCAGGTTGCCGCGGAACGGCACGCCGTACAGCAGCGTCACGATCAGCAGGTACAGCGTCGCCTGCACGCTCGCCACCAACAGCGGCGGCAGGAGCTTCCCGAGCGCAATCTCGATCGGCGTCGCCGGAGAGACCAGCGTCTGGTCGAAGGTGCCGAGCTCGCGCTCGCGCGCGACCGACAGCGCGGTGATCATGAGCGCGACGCCGAGGCTCAGCATGCCGACCAGGTTCGGCATCATGAACCACTGGTACTCGAGATTGGGGTTGAACCAGTTGTCGATCACGACCTCGGCGTTGGCTGGGAAAACCGGCCCCGCGGCGCCGGCGGGCCTGGCGTCCGGCGGCGCACCGCTCAAGGGCGCGCCTTCGGCCGCCATGATGGTACTGACGTACTGGGCGCTGATCTGCGCGGCGTTGGAACGGCGTCCGTCGAGCAGCAGTTGCGCGCTCGCCGGCCGGCCGGCGGTGAGGTCGGCGGAAAATCCGCTCGGCAGCACCAGGATTCCGATGACCTGCTCGCGCTCGAGTGCGCCGCGGGCGGAGGCGACGTTCGCGTAGCGCGGCAGCCGGGTGAAGCTGCGCGAGCCGGCCAGGCGCTGCCGCACGTCAAGGGCGTACGGTCCGCGGTCCAGATCCACGACCGCCAAGGCGATGTTCTTCACCTCCATGGTGGCGGCGGAGGAAAAGACGAACAGCTGGATGATGGGCGGGATGATCAGCGACAGCCGTGCGCGCGGATCGCGCAGCATGGTGATCAATTCCTTGCGAACGATGGCCAGCAGCCGCTGCAGCATGCGCTCGATGCTCCTCTAGTCCAGCCGCTTGCGCAGGCGCCGCCAGGTGAGGCCGAAGAACAGCGCTCCCACGGCGAGCATGAACAGCATGTTGGGAATCAGCACCGGCCACAGATCGCCGGCCAGGAATACCGTCTGCAGCGACACGTTCATGTAGCGCGCCGGGATCGCCAGCGTGATCGCCTGCAGCCACGGCGGCATGGAGTGGATATCGAACAGAAAGCCCGACAGCATCATCGCCGGCAGGTAACCGGTCATGAGCCCGAGCTGCGCCGCGGCCATCTGCGTTCTCATGGTCACCGATATCAGCAGGCCCTGCCCGAGCGCCGGCACCAGGAACACCGCCGACACCAGGCCGAGTGCCAGGAACGAGCCGCGCAGCGGCAGCTTGAACAGCAGCAGCGCCGTCAGCACGCACACCAGCATCGACACCATCGCCAGCAGGAAATACGGCAGGGTCTTGCCGATCAGGATCTGGCCGCGCGTCAGGGGCGTCGCGTACAGCGCCTCCAGCGTGCCGCGTTCGTTCTCGCGCGCGATCACCAGTGAGGTCAGCAGCGTCCCCAGCAGCGTCATGATCACCGTCATCGAGCCGGGGATCAGGAACCAGCGGCTCACGGCGTTGGCGTTGTACCAGTAGCGCACCTCGAGGCTGACCGGAGCGGCGAGCGCGCCGCCCTGCTCGAGGCCACGCGCCGCCAGAAAGCCGTTCCAGATCGCCTCCAGGTAGCCGTGCACGTAGTTGGCGGTGTTGGGTTCCGCGCCGTCGACCAGCACCTGCACCTGGGCGGTCGTGTCCTGCGCGTTGAGACGCGTGCCGAACTCGGCGGGAATGATGACCACTGCCTTGACGTTCTGGTCCTGCAGCAGGCGCTCAGCGGAGAGCCGATCGGTGGCTGGAACCACCAGGAACCATCTGGAGCTGGTGAGCGCAGCCGCCAAGGCGCGCGCGTCGCGGCCGCCGTCCTCGCGCACCATGGCGATCTTGACGACCGTGGTGTCGAGGGAAATGCCGAAGCCGAACAGGAACAGGAAGGTGAGCGGCAACACCACCGCGATGATCCAGCTGGACGGGTCGCGCGTGACCTGCTTGCCCTCCTTGATCATGATGGCGGCGAGTTGCTGCCACCAGGCGCGCATCCGGGTGAGCGTGTCGCTCATGCCGCCTCGCCCTCGATGAGCGCGATGAACGCGTCCTCGAGCGTCGGCTCGGGACGCGCCGCGCTGCGCACGCGCTCCTTGAGCTCATCGGGCGTGCCTTCGGCGATCTTCCTGCCGCGCCAGATGAGGCCGATGCGATCGCAATACTCCGCCTCCTCCATGAAGTGCGTGGTGACCACGACCGCCACCCCCTTGGTGGTGAGCGCGTTGATGTGGTGCCAGAACTCGCGTCGCATGAGGGGATCGACGCCGCTGGTGGGCTCATCCAGAAACAGCACCCTGGGGGCGTGCAGCGTGGCACAGGCAAGCGCCAGGCGCTGCTTGAAGCCCAGCGGCAGCAGCGCCGCGTTCGAGTGCAGGAGCGGCGCGAACTCGAACATCTCGACCATCGCCCCCACCCGCTCGCGCTTGGCGGCGCGCTTCAAGCCGTAGATGTCGGCGAAATAGTCGAGGTTCTGGGCCACCGACAGATCGCCATAGAGCGAGAATTTCTGTGCCATGTAGCCCAGGCGCGCGCGGGCGCGGCTCGCGGCGTGCGACAGATTCACCCCCGCGACGCTGGCAGCACCGCTGCTGGGCATGAGCAGCCCGCACAGCATGCGGAAGGTGGTCGACTTGCCGGCGCCGTTGGGTCCCAGCAGGCCGTAGATCTCCCCGGCATGCACCTGGAAACCGACGTTGTCGGCCGCCACGAAGTCCCCGAAACGCCGCGTCAGGCCCTCGGCACGCACCAGCACGCCGTCGGCCGCCGCGAGGGCGTCGCGAGCCGGCGGCCTGTGCGCCTCCTGCGCACCCGTCGGCCAGCCGCGCGCCAGCAGGCTCTCGCCCTTGCGCGCGCCTCCGAGCAGCTCCACGTAGGCATCCTCCAGGCGCGGGGTCACCGGTTCGTAGGCGGCCGCGTGGAATTCGCCCGCACCCCCGGGCTTCGCCACCACCCGTACGCTGGCACCCTGAATCACGGCATCGAGCACCGCCTCGCGCGAGAGCTCGCTCTCCGCCGTCTGTCGCGCCTGGCCGGGGGCGACGCGGCGGCGGAACACGCGCCCGCGCACCCGCTCGCTCAAGGCGGCCGGCTCCCCGTCGTACAGCAACCGCCCGCCATCGAGCAGCCAGATGTGCGCGCAGCGCTCGGCCTCTTCCAGGTAGGCGGTCGACCACAGCACCGTGACCCCGTCGGCGACCAGATCGTTCACCATGCGCCACAGCTCGCGCCGCGACAGCGGGTCGACTCCCACGCCCGGCTCATCCAGCAACAACAGGCGCGGGCGTCCGAGCAGCGCACAGGCGAGTCCGAGCTTCTGTTTCATGCCACCGGAGAGATTGCCGGCGAGGCGCCCGGTAAATGAGCCGAGGTCGGTGAAGCGCAGCAGCTGCGCAAAGCGCTGCCGGCGCGTCGCAGCATCCAGCGCGCGCAGGTTGGCGTACAGATTGAGGTTGTCGAGCACCGAGAGATCCTCGTACAACCCGAAGCGCTGCGGCATGTAACCGGTCTGCGCCTGGCGGGCGCCACCCTCGGCGCACGGGGTGCTGCCGAGCACCTCGACCGTACCGGCAGTGGGCTTCATCAGGCCTGCGAGCAGCCGGATGAGCGTCGTCTTGCCCGCCCCGTCCGGACCCACCAGCCCGAGGATTCTCCCCGGCGGCAGCGCGGCGCTGATCCCTGCGAGCGCGGTGGCCGTGCCGAAGCTCTTCACCAGTCCGACCACCCGCGCCGCCGGTCGCGCGGCCGCCGGCGGCGCGGGGGTTGCCGGTGCGGGGACGCTCACCACGGGACCCTAGTGATTGCGCGCCAGTGCCGGTGGCTGCGCCGCCGGCACCAGCACCGTCACCGGCATGCCCTGCCGGAACACGTTGTCGGGATCGTTGGCGATCACGCGCAGGCGGTACACCAGATCGTCACGCACCTGATCTGTCTGCACGCTCTTGGGAGTGAACTCGGCATCCGGGGAGATGAAGCCCACCGTGCCCTGGTAGTGCTTGCCCGGCATCGAATCGATGCTCACGCTGACCGCCATCCCCGGCTTGATGCGCCCGAGGCGCGGCTGCGGCACGTAGGCGCGGATCCATACCGGATCGTTCAGCGTCAGGGTGTACACCGTCTGTCCCGCCTGGACGATCGCGCCGGCCTCACGCGCACGCACGGAAATGATGCCGGCGCTGGGGGCGAGCAGGGTGGCATCCGCCAGCGCGGTCTGTGCCTTCTCGAGCCGCGCCTGGGCGGACGCCAGCATGGCCTTCTGGGTCTGGATGTCCTCGATACGCGAGCCGCGTATCTCCAGGGTCAGCTGGTCACGGGCCCCGGCGAGCTGCGCTTCGCTCATGCGCACGCGCGCCTCGGCGTCGTCGATCTGCTGGTGAGTGACCAGGCCCGCCGCCACCAGCTGCTGCTGGCGCTGCAGCGATACGCGCGCGTTCTCGAGGTCGGCGGCGCGCTGCTGCACGGTCGCGCGTGCCTGGGCGATCTCCTCCACACGGTAGCCGCGCTGGGCCTTGTCCAGTTGGGCCTGCGCCTGAGCCACGTCCGCGCTGGCAGCGGCGACGTCGGTCGCAAACGGCACGCGGTCCAGTTGTGCGAGCGTCTCGCCTGCGGTGACCTTGTCGCCCTCCTGCACGCTCATCTGCGAGATCCTGCCGGTCACGCGGAAGGCAAGCTCCACCTGGTGCACGTCCACATTGCCCGACAGCGAGAGAGCGGCGTTGGGGTCGTCCGCGCGGTGTGCGCGCCACAGATACCATGCCAGCCCCGCCAGCACGAGTGCGCATGCGGCCGCGACCAGCCTCACGCGCCGGTTCACGCCACACGCTCGCTGTGCGGCCCGCGCCGCTTAGGTGTTGTTGTCGTGCCCTCGCCCACCGCCCGCTCCTTAGTCGATATTGTGCTTGCGTGCAGGCCCCTCGCGCAGTGCCGCGCACCAACCGCTGAAGAATTAGCGCCGGTGCGCGAGCTGCGCGCGCAGCCAGTACACCGGCGCCCCCGCCACGATGATGAGCAGGGTAACACCGGTGTTGCGCGGATCGGTGAACAGCGCGTTGAGCACCATCAGGCCCGAGGCGAGCAGGAACACGGCCGGCACCAGCGGGTAACCCCACACCCGATACGGCCGCGGCAGCTCGGGACGCCGGCGGCGCAACACGAATACGCCCGCCACCGCGAGTGCGTAGAAGGGCCAGATGCCGAGGATGAACTTATCGGCCAGCTGCGCGAAGTCGTTCTCGAGCACGTAGGCGACACCCAGCGCGGTGGCCAGCCAGATGGCGACCGCCGGGCTGTTGAAACGCGGGGATACGCGCGCCGCGGCATGAAAGAACAGACCGCGATCGGCCATCGCGAAAAACACCCGCGATCCGGTCATCATCGAGGCGTTCAGGCCGCTGAAGGCGGACACCATCACGGCGGCGGCGACCACACCCGCCCCAAGCCCACCGAGCAGCGGGATGCGTGCGGCCACGGTGGAGGCAATGAGCTGCGAGCCGGCCATCTGCGCCGGCGCGAGCGCATACACGAAGCCGATGTTGACTACCAGGTAGACCAGCATGACGCACAGCGCACCGGCGATCAGGGCCCGCGGCAGGTTGCGCTGCGGGTCGCTGATCTCCCCCGCCATGGTGGCCGGGTCGGCCCAGCCGTCGTAGGTCCACAGCACCGGGATCAGGGCGCTCGCGAGCAGCGACAGCGGCACGCCTGCGGGCCACGCGGGGCTGAAATGCGCACCGCTCCCGCCGGTGGCGGTGAAGGCGAGCAGCCCCAGCCCCGCGAGCACGGCGTACTTGAGCGCGGTGGTGGCACTGAGCACCGCGGCCGCGCGCTGCACGCCGAGGTAGTTGATCGCACCGATGAGCACGATGGCGAGCGCCGCCGTGTAGCGCACCTGCGCAGCGCTCAGCGGCACAAAATATCCCAGATACTCCGCGAAGATGGTCGCGATGGCGCCCAGCGCGGCGGCGCGGATCACGATGAGCTCGGTCCAACCTAACAGGAACGCCGGCAGCGGACCGTAGCTCTCCAGCAGCCAGGCGAAGATGCCCCCGGAGCGCGGCAGCGCCGCCGCCAGCTCGGCGACGGTGAGGGTACCGCACAGCGCGATGATGCCGCCCAGTACCCAGCAGGCGATGATCGGGCCAGGCGCGTGCAGCTGCGCGGCGACCGTGGCCGGAACACGGAAGATTCCACTGCCGATGGCAACGCCCACCGACACGGCGACGGTCTGCAGCAGGCTCACCGAGCGCGGCATGCGCTCGCCCCACTGGTCAGCCATCAAGTCTCTGCGCTAGCAGTTCGACCCAGTGACACACCGGCACCGAGGTGCCGCCGCCGATATGCGTGAGGCAGCCGATGTTGGCGGTGGCGATGAGCTCCGGCGTGCCGCTCTCCAGGGCCGCGACTTTCTGGCGCAGCAGCCGCGCCGACAGCTGCGGCTGCAGGATGGAGTAGGTTCCCGCCGAACCGCAGCATTGGTGGCGGTCGGTAACCGGGGTGAGGGCAAATCCCGCGCCGGTCAGCAACCCCTCGACCGTGCCGGTGACCTTCAGGGCGTGCTGCAGAGTGCACGGCGCATGGAAGGCGACCCGTGCCGCGCTCGGCGCCTGCTGGCGCGCCGCGCGCTGCAGCGCCGCGGCGAGTGCCCCACTCTCGGCGGCCACCACTTGAGCGATGTCGCGCGCCAGCGCACTCACGCGCGCCGCCCGCGCCGCGTAGTCCGGATCCTCCTGCAGCAGGCGTCCGTACTCGCTCAGCATCGAAGCGCAGGCGCTGGCGGTGATCACCACCGCCTCGGCGCCCGCCTCGATGTGCGGCCACAGCGCGTCCACGTTGCACCGCACCTGATGCAGCGTTTCCCGCTGCGCGGAGAGATGATGGGTGAGCGCGCCGCAGCAGCCGGTGCCGGCGACCGCAACGGTCGAGATTCCCACACGATCCAGCACCTGCGCGGCGGCCGCGTCGATGCCCGGTCGCAAAGCCGGCTGCACGCACCCCGGCAGCAGCAACACCCGCCGCGCATGGCGCGCGCTCGGCCAGGGGCGGTTCGAGTGCGCGGCGCGCGCCGCGGACGCGGGCGCCGCCAGGTGTCGCGGCAACAGCGGCCGCGCGATGCGCGCCACACGCAGCAGCGCGCGCATCCGGCGGGTGTGCGGCACCAGCTTGCGCAGCAGGTAGCGTTTGAGGAGCGAGGCGGGAGTGCGGGTGACGCGCTCTTCGGTGAGCGCGCGCCCGATGTCCAGCAGCCGTCCGTACTGCACGCCCGACGGACAGGCAGTCTCGCAGGCGCGGCAGGTCAGACAGCGGTCCAGATGCAGCTGGGTGCGCGCGCTGACCGGCGCACCCTCGAGCAGCTGCTTCACGAGGTAGATGCGCCCGCGCGGACTGTCGAGCTCATCGCCCAGTAACTGGTAGGTGGGACAGGCCGGAAGACAGAAACCGCAGTGCACGCAGGCGCGCAGAATCGCCTGCGCCTCGCGTCCCTCAGGTGTGTCCCTGATGAAATCGGCGAGCGCGGTCCGCATAACCTCCCCGCAGTCGCGCACCGAGCGTGCCTGCAGGGGGATTGTAAGCCGAATTGCGCGCGGGGGCGCGGACGCATCGCGTCAGCCGATGAGCGCCTTGAAGCGTTGCGAGCGCGAACCGTCGCCGAGCTCGCCCGAGCGCTTCAGGAGCGCGCGCGCTTCCTCGGCCTGCAACGGCCCGCTGAGCAGGAATCCCTGCGCGTCCTGGCAGTCCTGCTCCTGCAGGAAAGCGAGCTGCGGAAAATTCTCCACGCCCTCGGCGGTGACGTTGATGCGCAGCGAGCGTGACATGGCGATGATCGCCGCCGCGATCGCGCGATCGTCGCCCCCTTCCGTGATGCTGGTTACGAACGAGCCGGCGATCTTTAGCCGATCGACCGCTAGGTTGCGCAGCCGGCCAAAGCGCGAGTAGTCGATGCCAAAGTCGTCGATGGCGAGGGAAATGCCGAGCTTCTTGAGCTGGTGGATGGTCTTTTCGGCCCGCGTCTCATCCGCCATCACCACCGACTCGCTGATCTCCAGCTCCAACATGGCCGGATCGAGCGCGGTTTCCTGCAGAATCGCGGCCACCTGGGCCGGATATTCGGCGAGCGCAAACTGCCGCCCCGAGACGTTGACCGCGATGCGCTGCACCGCCAGGCCCTCGGCACGCCAGGTCTTGGCCTGCAGGCAGGCGGTACGCAGCACCCAGGTGCCGATCGGCAGTATCAGGCCGGTCTCCTCCGCCACCGGAAGGAATTCCGCGCTGCTCACCAAGCCGAGCTCGGCGCTGCTCCACCGCAGCACCGCCTCCATCCCCGAGACGCTGGCGGTGCGCACGTCGAACTGTGGCTGATACAGGAGCGAGAGCTCGTTGCGCGCGAGGGCCCCGCGCAACCGGTCCTCGATGGTGAAACGGTGCAGAGCTGTCGCGTTCATGGAGGCGTCGTAGTAGGCATAGGTGCCGGGACTGCGCCGCTTGGCGACATACATCGCCAGATCCGCGTGGCGCAGCAGGGTCACCGTATCGGTGCCATCCTGAGGATAGACGGCGATTCCCACGCTCGGAGTCACCGCCAGGGAATTGGCCGCGAGCTGCATGGGCTCGCGCAGCGACTCGATCAGCCGCTGCGCCACGCCGCCCGCGTCGGCGGCGCTGCGGATGTTCGGCAGCAACACCATGAATTCATCGCCACCGAGGCGTGCAATATCGCCCAGCCGCGCTCCGGCGCCCGCGCCCGGAATCGCCGTATCGACGCGGTCGCGCAGGCAGTTGCGCAACCGGTCCGCGACCAGGCACAACAGCTCATCACCCGCCGTGTGACCGAGCGTGTCGTTGACTCTCTTGAAGTTATCGAGATCCAGATACAGTACCGCCAGGGTGCGATCGTTCTCCTTCGCCCCCTGCAGCGCTCGCACCAGCCGGTTGTGCGACTGCTCGCGATTGGGCAGACCGGTGAGCGTATCGAAGTATGCGAGCCTGACGATGCGCCGCTCGGCGCGCCACTTGCTGCCCAGGGCAATGCTCATCTGCCGCACTTCATGCGGATGAAAGGGCTTCTGCAGGTACGAGAGCTTGTCTTCCGGGGGCACTAACCCGCCGATATCGCTGGGATCGGCGTCGGAGTAGGCGGTGCAGATGACGATCTCGACCGCCGGATCCAGCTCTCTGATCTGCGCGGCCGCCCACACCCCGTCCGGGCCCGGCGGCATGCGCATGTCGAGGAACACCACCGCGAACGGCTGGTTGCGGGCGAGTGCCTCCTTCACCGCAGTGACCGCCGCCGCGGCCTGATCGCAGAACACCGGCTCGAATGTGGTGCTGTGCGAGCGCCCCTTGGCGCCTGAGGGCGCAGATGCATTCTTGAACAGTCGGCTGCGCAGCTCGCGAAAACCCTCGACTTCCTGGCTGACATCGCTCTGCGCCAGGACCTGCCGGTAGGCGTCCCGGACCTCCGGTTCATCGTCGACCACCAGCACGCGAATGGTCGTTTGGTTCAGTTCAGGCATGGGACCTCACGCAGCTCCGGCAAGAGACACGTTCTCACAAGCGCCGAGCGGCACCAGCAGATGCATCGATGCGCCGCGCCCGGGACCCTCGCTCGCCGCCCAGATCCGTCCGCCCAGCGCGTTGATGGCGTTGGCGCACCAGTGCAGACCGATACCGTGGTTGGTCTGCGGGGACTTGGTCGAGAATCCTTGTTCAAACACCCGCTCGAGGTTCTGCGCCGGAATGCCCACACCGTCGTCCTTGAACTGCAAGTGCAGCTGCTGACGCTCGGCCTCGCCGGTGATCTCGGCGCTCACTCGCAATACACCTCTTTCCTTGCCCGCTTCGCGCACCGCCTCCGCGGCGTTGATGATGAGGTTCTGCAGGATCAGGCGCAGCACGGTGCGCGCCACGCGCACCACACCCAGTTTGCGCAACGTGTCGTCGGTGTCGACCGCCAGGCGCTGCCGGCATAAGTCGGGCACGATCTCCAGCGACTGCGCCACGAGCTCGGTCAGCCGCACCGGCTCGATGACGTGCTCATTGCGTGCCGAGTGCAGCTGCTCGGTGAGCGCCGTCTGTATGGCGCTCGCCTGGCGGGTCATGACCTCCGCATCGGCTTGCGCCGAGCGCACGGTGCCCGCGAGCTCCCTGCAGGCCAGGCGCAGGAATTGCTCCAGATCAGCGCCTCGTTGCGGGTCCGCCACCCCGGCCTGAAGCTCCGCAACGGCCTGCTCGGCGTCACCGGCGGGCGCAGCCCGCAGCCGCTCCCTCAGGCTCGCCAGCCGCACGCCGATCGGCGTCATGGCGTTGCCGAGATTGTGCAGCACGCCCTTGGCCAGCTCGGCGAAGCCGGCCTGGAAGGACTGATCGACGAGCTGGGTGCGCGACTCGGCGACGCGGGACACCATGCGATCCAGCTCACGTGCCAGGACCCCGATCTCATCGGTACGCGCAAGATCTAGCCGCCTCGTCAGATCCTTGCCCTCATCCAGCGCCACCGCGTGCCGTGTGACGACGGCCAGCGGCGTGAGGATGAGGCGATTGAGGACGATCAGCAGCAGGACGAGCACGATCACGGCGGCGCCCACAAGACAGATGGAGGCATAGGTGACGGCCGCCTGACCGCGCCGTGTGACCTCGCGCGGCACGTCGATCCGCAGTGTCATCACCGGGCGGCCGTAAATGTCGTCGAAGGTACGATACACGCGCGTGACGGCGTCACTCTCGATGAGTTGCTCCCGTCCCTGAATCGCTCCTGGCGCGAGCAGCGTCAGGTCGGCCTGCGCCTGGGCGCCGAGGCTGCTGACGTCCGAAGCGGAAAGAAGCCGCCCCATGAGCATCATTCCACGAGCCGGGCCGCCGCCGTTGCCGTCGAGAACCGGCGCAGTGGCAAGCATGAGGATTCCACGGTTCGTCGGCAGCAGTCCCCTCGCCGCGCGGCCATCGCGCAGATTCGTCCGCCAGGGGAAGTCGAGCGGCAGAGCCTTAAGGGCTGCGAGATCCAATCCGAGCGGCCGGTCGGATTTGAGGTCCAGCGACTTGGACGCCGCGACGCCGCCGTCCAGACCGACAACGAGCATGACATTGATGTTGAGCTGCCTCAGAGCGACGTTGGTGACGTCGGCCGTGATGAAATCCGGATTGCGATCCTGCATGAAGCGGTAGGTGTCGACCCAGTTGCCCCAGTCCGCGGCCGGGACGGCGACCCGGTCCATGGCCTGGTCGAGTGCAAAGTTGATGCGCCGCATGGCGACGCGGGCGTCCGAGCGCTCCAGCTCCGCGAAACTCGGCATGACGACCTGCTTCTCGACCAGGATTTCGGCGATCCCGAGAACGAGGAAAATGCCTGCCGTCAGGGCTGCCACCTTGGGGCGGATGTTCACCTGTTAAAGCTAAAGGGATTCCGCGGTCCGGGCATGTCCGGAGATCTCATATCCGGCCGCGGGCGCGGCCAGCGATAGTGACGGATGTCACATAATCCGGGCGGCCTTCAGCTCAATTGGGTTCTGAGCGTGGCGACATCGACGATGGTCCACTCTTCCACGATGCGCCCGGAAGAGAAGCGGAAGAAACTCATCCCCTCGATACCTATGCGCGCCCCGTTGCCCGGCATCCCGCCGGCGGCCACGGTGTTCGTGCCAATCAGCTTCCAGTGCACCGCGACCAGGTCCTTGTCGGCTACCGTACGCTCGATCGTTACCTTGAGATCCGGCATGGCCGCTCGCCACGACCGGGTCGCTGCGCTGTCCTGCTCGAGGGTGTGGTCGGCCGAGGCACCGTGGGAGACGAAGTTGGGACCGTAGATCGCGTCGAGCCGGTCGAAACGTCCCTCGGCCATGCTTTCCAGGAGCACTCGCTTTGCGGTGCGCACGTTGTCCGCAGCGCCGGCCCCGGCACCTGAGCAGAGCGAGACAGACAGCGCCAGCGTCAACAATGCGATCGAGACCGGACGCCGTGGATGGATCACCGGTGATGCTCCTGCGCGACGGTCGACTGCAAATCCACCGACGAGGAGTGGTCGACGAGATCCTTGATGTCCTTGCACTGGGGGAGCATGGCGCCCTGGTAGCCGTCCATCGGGAAGTGCCTGATTTGCCACGCGGCGAAGCCCCAAACGTCGAGTCCGGCCTTGAGGTACTTGCCGGCGCGGTCGGCAGCCTCGCAGTCGTACTGCGACCGGGACAGGCGCTGTTGAGTCTCCCTGAGCAGTTCCGCGCAAGCTTTCGCTTCGGACCGCTGCAGGAGAGTCTCCTTGAGACTCAAAGCGGTCCCCGGACGGTGCGAGCGGCGCTGGACCTTGAAGTCCGAGTCGGCGTACGGGTCGACGTTGTCAGTCGCAACCGCTGTGGAACGCCCGACCCTGGACACCGAAGCAGGTCGCGCAAGCTCATCCGGCGAGCCATGCGAGGCGGATGCGGGCACGAGCGTGGAGGGTTTGAAGACCTCGGCCGTCGCCGCGCTGCGCGCGGATTTCGCCGCCAAATGGTCGCCGACGGCCCACACTCCCAACGTGATGAGGGCCGCGCCGGCTCCTACCGGTGCTGCGTACTTGATGAAGGCGCTGATGAAGGCGGACCCCAGCGAAGGGGTCGGCTTGAGAATCCGCTTGCGCGCATCGCTGCGCTGAAGCCAGCCGATAAGATGCCTGATGCTGTAGAGCACACCCTGGGCGAAGAAGAAGCCGAGGGCAGTGCCGATGATGAGTTGGGTCATGCTCATGACTGATAAGGTGCTCGCGCAGATCTCTTGCCCGGTAGTCTGCGCGTCACGTCAGCAGCCATCCGTGAGCAGGATCACGGAGGCCGGCGGGCGTTCCGTGCATGTAACACGCAATCGAACGGGCCCCTCACCGCGGCCTCCTGGTCGCCCTGCCAAGTACCAAGAGCAGGCCGTCCCGTAGGGTTTGTGTTCCGGAGGTACGGCCCGGTAAAAGTGCGTCAAACGCGATCGGATACGCCGGGCTTCGTGATGTTCAACGTCCAGGAATTGACTTGGGGGGCGAGCGCGAAGCCAACCGGAATGGACCCTGTCGTAATTGGCGCGCCCGGAGAGATTCGAACTCCCGACCCCTTGGTTCGTAGCCAAGTACTCTATCCAACTGAGCTACGGGCGCGCCGTGAGGATGAACGTGTCTGCGGAAGCGAGCGGCATTCGGACCAAAGCGTGAATTCAGCAACTTACTGAACAGGCTCCTGGTTCGCGTCCGCTCAAATCCCCTTTAAACCCCCGAATCGGGTGCTGGACCTGCACTGCACCGGTGGCCCCCGAGAGGGCGCGCATCCTACCACAATCCTTCCGTCTGCTCGGCTTGGTGTGCGTCATTCGCCCAGCTCAAGTCCCTCAGGCGAGGCTCGCCCCGCCTCTCCCGGCCCGAGCCGCTAAGGCACAATTAGCCCCATGCGCCACAGCGTCTTGCTCTCGCTCGCATTCGCACTCTCGGTGCTTCCCTGTCACGCGGCGATTACGAGCGTGACAGGCGCCGATGGCATTGCGGCCACCATTGACGAGCAGTCGGGCCGCTATGAGGTACGAGCCAAGGAACCGAACTGGGTATTCGCCGGTACCCTCGGCGCTGCCGCATCGGACGTCAGCGTGCAGGACGGGCAGGATCGACTGGGTGCTTTCCGTGAGCTGAGTTTTCGCTGGAGGGATCGGGTGGCGCTCAGGGGGAGCATCCGCACCTACGTCGAGCGCCCGGTGCTGCTGTTCGCAATCACGTCCACCGAACCCAACTCCGATGCCGCGGTGATCCGTTTCCCGCGCTTCACCGAATTCCCGAAAAATCTACACGGCTTCAGTTACGTGAACCGTGATTTCGCGCCGTCGAGTTTTGCGCTCGAGGAAAACGCGACGCCCTGGCTGCTGTACGACGACCAGGCGCACGCCACGGTGTTGTCGCCGGCCGCGAACTACATGATCGCGAGCATGCATGGCGACGGAAAGACCGAGATCGCGAGCGGCCTGAATGAAAGTGTCACCGCTTTGCCCGCCGGCTTCACGCACCTCACACTCATGGCCCTGGGTGTCGGAGTGAATGCGACCTGGGACAGCTGGGGGAGCGCGCTGACCGGGCTGCAAGGCGTTCAGCGGCCGGGGAACGACGCCGACATCGGCCTGCGCTATCTGGGCTACTGGACCGATCACGGCGGTGAGTACTACTACGACTACGATCGCAAGCTCGGTTATGCCGGAACGCTCGAGGCGCTGGTGCAGCGTTACCGCGCGGAGGGAATCCCCATCCGCTATCTGCAGCTCGATAGCTGGTGGTACTACAAGACTTATACCGATCCCGATGGCAGGACGGGCAAGCCGAAGAACGAGCGGCTGCCGCTCGAGGAATGGAATCGCTACGGCGGGCTCATCAAGTACCAGGCGCACCCCAGCCTGTTCCCCGAGGGTCTAGCGGCATTTCAGCAGCGAGTGGGGCTGCCCCTCATCGCGCACAATCGCTGGATCGATCCCGCGAGCCCCTATCACCAACGTTACCGCATCTCCGGGTTCGCGGCACTCGACCCGGACTGGTGGCGGGAGATCATCGGTTACCTGTCATCCGCACAGGTCGTGACGTATGAGCAGGATTGGCTCAACGTCATCTACGAACACTCCCCTGAGCTGGCTGCGAGCCCCCAGGCTGATGCCTTTTCCGACGGTATGGCGCGTGCAGCCCAGGAGAACGGCCTGTCGATACAGTACTCCATGGCGTTACCGCGACAGTTTCTTCAGGGCACGCGCTACGGCAATCTCACCACCATTCGTGTGAGCGGCGACCACTTCGGACGCGAAAAATGGGACACGTTCCTGTATACCTCGCGCCTGGCGAGCGCGCTCGGAATCTGGCCGTGGTGCGATGTGTTCATGAGCCGCCAGACGGACAACCTGCTGCTCGCCACCCTGTCAGCGGGCATGGTCGGAATCGGCGATCGCATCGGGGCCGAAGACAAGAAGAACCTGCTGCACGCGGTACGAACGGACGGGGTGATCGTGAAGCCCGACACACCGCTCGTGCCGCTCGACGCCATGTATACGGCCGGCTCGCGGCGCCCGATGATCGCCGCGGCGCACACCGACCACGGCGCGTTGCGCACCGGCTATGTCTTCAGTTACGGCCGCGCGTTCGAAGTGGTGAACGTCGCCTTCACACCCGCTCAGGTGGGAGTGCCGCGCGATGTCTATGTATACGACGCACGCCACCGGACCGCGCGCCGCTTGGCGGCCTCAGACGCCTTCACGTTTGCTCTCGGTCCGAATGAGACTGCGTATTTCGTCGTCTCTCCGGTAGCGCGCGCCGGCATAGCGCTCCTCGGTGACGAAGGGAAGTTCGTCCCGGACGGCCGCAAACGCATCGCCGCCCTCAGCGACGAGCCTGACCGGCTGACCGCCACCGTGATGTTCGCTCCGCTGGAGCCATCCGTGCGGCTGTTCGGTTACGCCCCGCGCCGACCCAGCGTAACGGCGCAGACGGGCTCCGTGGGGGAGCTCGACTTTGACCAGCGGACGGGCCGCTTTGAAGTCTCGGTGTCGCCGGGTCCGAAGACAGGGCTCGAAAGGCCCGGCAATGACCCGGTGCGCCAGGCAATCGTGTCACTGCGGAGCAGGTGAGGAAACCCACCATGACGACGCGTCGTGAGATGCTGTGGATCAGTGCCGATAGTTCTGGCGGGAGAGAGAGCCAACAAACGACGGTGTGAGGCTTGTCGACGTCTATCGCGGGAGAGAGGGATCCATATCAGAACATACGTTATTGATTTTGAGCCACCTAATTAATTCACGAAATATCGATACCCCCAAAAGTACCCACGGAGTTCAGAACTGCTCTGATTCACCGATTCGGCCGTAGATCTACTTCGAACACCAAGCCGAGCGCGCCATAGCGGGCGGAATGAGCGCGCTCATGATCCAGTTGACCCGG
>DATKEZ010000205.1:0-2263 GCA_035511775.1 Steroidobacteraceae bacterium
GAATGCGCGACGCGCGTCCACGCGCGCCCGTCCACGAGCGAATCAAAGGCGGCTCGACATTTTTCCGTATTATTTCCGTACAAGAGGAGGTCGAGTTCTATAAGTGCTTGATTCTTGGTGGGCGGTACTGGGATCGAACCAGTGGCCCCTGCCGTGTGAAAGCAGTGCTCTACCGCTGAGCTAACCGCCCATTTTTGAGGGACGGGAAGTCTATAGGCGGCCCGGGGCCAAGGCAAATCATGGGCGCGCGCCGGCGCGAGCCGCGGGGGCACACGGGCGAGGCGTACCGCTGCGGCCCTTGGTAACATGCGCGCCCCTCACGAGTACGGACAGGTCGTCAGGTCCCCATGACAATCGTCACGCGCTTTGCGCCCAGTCCCACCGGGCTGTTGCACGTCGGCGGCGCACGCACGGCGCTGTTCAGCTGGCTGTACGCGCGGCGCACGGGCGGCAAGTTCATATTGCGCGTCGAGGACACCGACCGGGAGCGCTCCACCGAGGAGGCGGTGCGCGTCATCCTCGAGGGTATGGCCTGGCTCGGGCTCGATGCGGACGAGGGTCCGTACTATCAGAGCCAGCGCTTCGACCGCTACCGCGAGGTGATCGCCGGTATGCTGCGGGCGGGCACGGCGTATCACTGCTACTGCACCAAGCAGGAACTGGATGCGTTGCGCGAGCAGCAGATCGCCCGCAAGGAAAAGCCGCGCTACACCGGGATCTGCCGCGATCGCAGCACGCCGCGCCCGGGGGTCGATCCGGTGGTGCGCTTTCGCAACCCGCTCACCGGCGCGGTCGTGGTGCAGGACCTGGTGCACGGGCCGGTGACATTCCAGAACACTGAGCTGGATGACCTGATCATCGCCCGCTCCGATGGCACGCCGACCTACAACTTCTGCGTGGTGGTCGACGACATGGACATGGGAGTCACGCATGTGATACGCGGCGATGATCACCTGAACAACACTCCGCGGCAGATGAACATGTTGGAGGCGCTCGGCGCGAGCGTACCGCAGTACGCACACGTGCCCATGATCCTGGGACCGGACGGCGCCAAGCTCTCCAAGCGTCACGGCGCGGTGAGCGTGTTGCAGTACCAGGAGGAGGGCTACCTGCCGGACGCCCTCCTCAATTATCTGGTGCGCCTGGGCTGGTCGCACGGCGACCAGGAGGTGTTTACGCGTGCCGAGATGATCGCCGCATTCGACATCCATGACGTCAACAAGGCGGCATCGGCCTTCAACCCTGAGAAGCTCTTGTGGCTGAATCAGCAGCACATGGTGCGCGCGGAACCCGCGACGCTCGTGCCGCACCTGCGCGCGCAGCTGCGCCACTTGGGGTTGGACAGCAGCGATCAGCGCCTGCTCGAGGGCGTGATCCTCGCGCAGCGCGAGCGCGCCAAGACCCTGAAGGAGATGGCGCAGAACAGCCGCTTCTTCTTCGTCGATGGCGTCGAGCTGGATCCGAAAGCAGCCGCCAAGCATCTCGGGAGCGATGCACTGCCCACTGTGGCGAAGGTCCGCGAGCGGCTCGCCGGTCTGCCCGAGTGGAGCGCCGCGAGGATTCACACCACGCTGAATGAACTGGCGACCCAGCTGCACAGCGGGCTCGGCAAGATCGCGCAGCCGGTGCGCGTCGCAGTGACCGGCACGGCGGTCTCGCCGCCGATCGATGCGACCCTGGCGTTACTCGGGCGCGAGCGCACGCTCGCGCGCCTGGACGCGGTGTTAGCCAGATCACCCCCCGCTCCCGCTTGAATGATCCCGCCCGCTCGGTCTCTCAGCCAGATCGGAAAACGACCCTGACCGCCGCGGCGGCCAACCCGAGGGCTTTTTACAAGCAAGGTTTACGCGAGGGACCCCGTCGTGCCGTGGTAGTAGCTGCCCACGGTTTCGATCGCGGCGCGCACCAGCTCGCGCAGCCCCTGCTCATTCAGCACCGCCGGGTGCTCGGGCACGGCCTGCGCCGCGCGCGCGAGCAGCTCATCGGCCTCGCTGCCGCGGCCGGCGGTCGCCGCAGCCTTGGCTGCCTGGATCATGCGCGGGATGGCGGCCTGATCTGCGGCCACGGTACGGGTGTTGCTCAGAGATTCCCCGCAATCTTCAGGCTGGTGCGTTGCGATTCTAGCCGGGAGGCCTCTCTGGAAGGCACGCGCGTGCAGCTGGCGTGCGCTGCGGCGGGAGTCGTCGCTCCCGCCCAGAGGAGCTTGACAATCCCTGAGGCCGTGCGTAGGTTGCCGCCGCTTCGCGTGGGGCCATAGCTCAGC
>DATKEZ010000206.1:0-4203 GCA_035511775.1 Steroidobacteraceae bacterium
AGGTGCGCCAGCATACGGGCGTGTCGGCCATTGCCGTTCGCAAACGGATGCACGGTTACGACGCGGTAATGCAGCCGAACGGCGAATTCTTCGGGCTCATAGGATTTGTATTCCAGCCAGCCGCGCGCCTCGTCATAGAGACGCCGCAACTCGAGTCGAATCGCGTGCGCCGGCACACCGATGTTGGTGTCGTGCTGACGGTATTGCCCGGCCCACTTCCAGACCTCATCGAACATCGCTGCATGCAGTCGCTGTAGGAAGGTATCCGAGAGCATGCCGGGCAAGCGCATGCCGCGGGCGCGTAACGCCCACTCCTGGCCGCGAATGATGTTTGCCGCCTCGACCTCGTTGAGTTCCGCGTGAGTTTTCACGGAGGGGATCCTCAATCCCTGAAGATCCTCCTCCGTGAGGGGTGTGGCACCCGGGGCGTGTGCTCCAGTCAGCGCCATAGATCTCTTGGTCGCAGTTCGAGTTCGCGCGCCAGCTCATCCGTCTGCTCTGCAAGCTCCTTCTGTGTGAGACCCTGGGCCTCAAGCCGCATGGAATCGGCAACCGGAGCTATGCGTTGGCGAGCGAGCTCATGCGCACGTTCGGAGATGGTCTGGCGCAGGTTCTTGCGTGGCACCAGCGCGTACACGAACTCCGCATCGAGCGCGTTGGCGACGCGGCGCAGAGACGCGAGCGTGATTGTCCCGGCGCGTTCGCGGCTCTCCAGGTCCGCCGCTGTCTGTTGTGCTACGTGCAGCCGTCGTGCTAACGCCCCGGTGGTCAGGCCAAGGGATTGGCGCAGTGCCCTGATCCAGCCGATCGTCGGTGCGGCATGCGCGAGGGCGGACGCCGCCTGGCGTAGCGCGGGGAGCTTGCGGTCCAGTTGCGAGGCGCTGAGAAGGTGAGTGCGTGAGAGTGCCATGGGCTTTCCCGGTCGGGGCAGGACGCAAATCGTACCGCCTTTAACCGGTAAAAATCCACATAATTACAGCTTATAAGCTGTATTTATGCAAACGGACCTTGCCTAGGGGCTGCGGCGCGCGCCGCGCTTTTCCTCGAACCGCACCACCGGCTCGCCGCTGGTGACCGTCACGGTGCCGTCGATGACGGCGCCCTTGGCGACCGCGATGCTGCGCGCGACGATGTCGGCGCGAATCACCGCCGTGGCGCCGACCTCGAGCTTGTTCTCGACGACGAGCTTGCCGGAGATCCTGCCGGCGATCGCGGCCGCGTGCGCGTGGATCTCCCCGTGCCATTCCGCCGTCACGGCCATGCGCAGCGTGCCCCCGACGCGGCCGTCCCCGCGAACGATACCGCACATCACCAGGGGGCCAGGTGTCTCCAGATCACCGGTCAGAAGGGACCCCTCCGCGACAAAGGTCGGCGAATCTCCGATCTGATCGATCAGTCTGCGCTTGATGGTGTCGCTCATCCGGTGCTCCCTGGGTGCGCCGGGGTCATAATACGTAACGTCAGTCGCCTGAGGATGCCGATCATGACCACATTCGGTGCAGGAGCAGTCGCCCTGATCACGGTTCTAGCCCTGCTGGCGGCGGGGTGCAGCCGTGAGCAGCAGGACTGGCGCTCCGCAGAAGCGGCCGATACCAGCGAGTCCTATGGACGCTTCGTCGAGCAGCATCCTGACAGCGAGCTCGCCGTCCAGGCCCGCGCCCGGCTCGCGCAGCTCGCGGAAGAGCGCGACTGGGCGCAGGCAGGGAAAATCGCAACCCCGGACGCGTACCGGGGCTTCCTGGCCGAGCACCCGAGCGGCAGATGGTCCGAGGAGGCGCGCATCCGCATTGAGGCCTTCTCCCTGGGATCCGCGCCGCGCCTCGCGCCCTCGACACCGGCACAGCCGGGCGGCGCGGCTCAGGGGCCCTCCGGCGTACGCGCGTTGCAGCTCGCGACCGCGATGGCGCCACCCGCCGTGCACGACAGCGCCGCGCCATCTGCGGGTGCACGGCTGACCCGGGCCGAGCCTGTTGAGGTGGCGCCCGCGCGCCTCAAGGCCACCAGCACACGGGGCAATTCGTACGGCGTGCAGCTGGGTGCGTTCGGGAGCGAAGCGAGCGCGGACCGGGAATGGCGGCGTCTCCAGGGGCGCTTTGGCGCGCAGCTCGGCGGCCTGTCACCGCGGATCATTGCGGCCGGCGACACCTCCGGTCCCCTCTATCGGCTGCAGGCCCCAACGAAGGGTGAGGCGCAGGCACGCGCCTTGTGCGATTCGCTCAAAGAACGCTCGCAGCCCTGCGTGCCCGTCCTGCCGCGCTGACCGCACACCGCCCTGCCGCGCCGCCAGCCTCAGGCGCGGGCGGGGCAATGGTGGCTCCGGCCCGCTCCAAAGTGACAATTCACGTCACTCCCCATTCTGCGCGCACGGAGCCATAACTCACTGTTTTAGCTTGATTATATGACCTGGCACAGCCCTTGCTCATTCCTGTCCAGGTTGCGAACAAATCCCCGTGTTCGCTACTGCGCGCCGCGATGCGACTTTCCCCCGCCTCGCGGCGCTTTTTTTTCAGGCGGTGATCGGAGGGGAGACGAGGCGTACGCTCGAGGGGGATCGAATAGGACACCTCGTCTCCCGCTCCGGTCATTTCGGCTGTCTGTGAGACACACCATACGTAGCGCCGGGAGAGGGCGACAAACGAAAAGAATTGACCTGACGCATGACCCGCTCTCATGCACGCTGGTACTGCGCGAGCGCCCAGCCGATGAGCGCCTTCACCTGCGGCCGGTCTGCATCCTTGGGCCGGCTGACCAGGAAGTAGGCGTCGCGTGTGGGGAGCTCCACCGCGAACACGCGCACCAGAGCGCCCGAGCGCAGCCAGGAGCCGCACAACAGCGTCGGGATCAGTGCGATACCTAAGCCGCGCTCTGCCGCGCGCACCACCGCCGACATGGTGTCGAGCTCGATCACCTGCTTCGGCTCGGGTGTCTCCAGACCCGCCTCCTCGGCCCAGCTGGTCCACGCAAAGGGGCGCGTGCGGTCGACGATCAACGCCAGTGCGCCGAACACATCGCGTCCGAGTTGTGAGACGCTGGCGAGGTGCTCGGGTGCGCACACCGCGACCAGCGCGCTCGCAAACAGCCGCTCGCTCTTCAGTCCTGGCGGCACCGAGTCGGTGACCAGGATGGAGACGTCCGCGGTGGCCGGATGGCTCGTGGGGCGCGGATCGTGCGTGTCGAGCTGCACGTCGATGAGCGGATGAGCCTCGCAGAAGCTCGCGAGGCGCGGAATGAACAGCTCGTTCGCAAACAGCGCCGGCAGCCGCACGCGCAGCGTCTGCCGGCCGCTGCTGCGCGCCAGCTGCGTCAGCGCACGGTCGAGCGCCTCGAGCAGCGGCTCGACTTCCTCCAGCAGCCGCAGACCCACGCTGGTCAGCTCCAGCGAGCGCGTCTTGCGCTCGAACAGGCGCAATCCCAGGGCCGCCTCGAGCTCCTTCATCTGGTGGCTCACGGCGGAGGGCGTCACACACAACTCATCGGCGGCGAACTTGAAGCTGCCCTGGCGCGCCGCCGCGCAGAACGCCCGCAGGTTCCTCAGGGGCGGGGGTCGGGACAAACGCATCTGTCTGCTCCAGCAAGTTCCGTGCCTCGCCAGGGAACAGCACGCGCGCGCAGCGCAAGCCGGTGCCCGCCGGCGGTGCTTCGAGGTGGTGCCGCCCGTAGGTTTACGCACCGCCGCGGTGCGGCGCATTAGAATCGGCGGGCATGGAGTTCCGTGACTACTACAAGGTCCTGGGCGTGGAGCGAGGGGCGAGCGCGGATCAGATCAAGGCCGCCTACCGGCGGCTGGCGCGCAAGTACCATCCCGATGTGAGCAAGGAGCTGAACGCGGAGGCGCGCTTCAAGGAAATGCAGGAAGCGTACGAGGTGCTGAAGGACCCCGAGAAGCGCGCCGCATACGATCAGCTCGGCGCCAACTGGAAAGCCGGCGAGCAGTTCCGGCCGCCCCCTGACTGGGGCAGCGGCTTCGAATTCTCAGGCGGCGCGGGGCGGGCCGGAGGCGCCAGGCGAGGAGCGGGCCGGGCGCGATGGAGCGGTGCCGCTGCGCAGGACGGCGCGTCAGGCGAACCGGACTTCAGTGATTTCTTCTCCTCCTTGTTCGGTGGCGGCTCCCCGTTCGCCGGGAGCGCCGGCGGCGCCGCGCGCGATCATCACGCGCGGGTCGGCGTCGATCTCGAGGAGGCCTACCGCGGCACCACGCGCACG
>DATKEZ010000207.1:0-2662 GCA_035511775.1 Steroidobacteraceae bacterium
CCTCGACGCGGGTGGGCGTCGCGGTGACCTGCCCGATCTCCTCGCCCTGGTAGAGGAGGGCGGCCGCGCGCGAGGTGAGCAGCAGCGCCGCTACGATCCGTGCGATCTCGGCGTTGTGGACGCCGTCACCGTAGCGGTCCCAGCTGCGCATCTGGTCGTGGTTGTCGAATACCAGCAGCGGCTGCGAGCCGTGCAGCTCGGTCTGCGCCTCACTCAGCAGGCGGCGGAAGCGCTCGGCATCGAGCCGCTTGTCCAGCCCGATCAGCGTATCCATAGGCAGCTGCAGCTCATCGTGCCGCGCGCCGCCGTACCACGGATAGAGTTGCGCCGTGCGCGCCACGTAAGTCTCGCCGACCAGCAGCCGCTCTCCGGGATAGCTGTCGATCATCGAGCGCAGTCGGCGGATGACCTCATGATTCCCGGGGAGGTTGTCGACATAGATCTCTTTCAGGTTCGGATCGCCCTGCGCATTGGTACCGCCGAGCACCGGCTCATCGCGCAGCTGCTCGTCCTCGAGCAGCGCGGTGATGGCATCGAGGCGGAAGCCCGCTACGCCGCGGTCGAGCCAGAAGCGCATGGCGGCGAACATCCCCTGCTCGACCTGCGGGTTGCGCCAGTTGAGGTCCGGCTGCTGGCGGTAGAATCTGTGGTAGTAGAACTGGTCCACCGCCGGCACGAACTGCCAGGCCGAGCCGCCGAACAGGCTCACCCAGTTGTTGGGCGGCAGCCGGTGGCCGGCGGCATCGGTGCGGCCGTCGCTCCAGACGTAGAAGTCATGCCGGGGCGCGGAGCGCGAGCTCGCCGCCTCGACAAACCATGGGTGCCGGTCAGAGGTGTGGTTGAGCACCATGTCGAGGATGACGCGGATTTTGTGGCGGCCGGCCTCGGCCAGCAGCTGATCGAAGTCGGCGAGCGTCCCGTACACCGGATCGATCGCCTGGTAGTCGGAGATGTCGTAGCCGAAGTCCACCTGCGGCGAGGGATAACAGGGCGCGATCCAGATGGCATCGACACCGAGCGACTCGAGGTAGTCGAGCCGCTGCGTGATGCCGTTCAGGTCGCCGACGCCGTCACCGTTGGAATCCTGGAAGCTGCGCGGATAGATCTCGTAGATGACCGCGTTGCGCCACCACGGCACGGCGTGCCCCGCCGCGGCCGGCGCCGCCGCCTGCGCATGCGCGACGCCCGAGCCCGCCGCCGCCCAGACCGCCAGGGAGACGAGCGCGCAGGCCGCCGCGCACGGCAGGGCCGTTGACCGACTCGAGTGTGTGTGCATAAATCGCCGCGCTCCAGTTCGGGCTGTTAGCTGGCTGCATAGTACCCGCAAATGCCGCACGCGAAACCACTGCTGTCGTTCTGGCAGATATGGAACATGTGCTTCGGCTTCCTCGGCCTGCAGTTCGGCTTCGCGCTGCAGAACGCCAACGTGAGCCGGATCTTTCAAACGCTCGGCGCCGGACTCGAGCAGGTGCCGCTGCTGTGGTTCGCCGCGCCGTTCACGGGACTGGTGGTGCAGCCGCTGATCGGCTATTCCTCCGACCGCACCTGGACGCGGCTCGGCCGGCGGCGCCCGTACTTTCTCGCCGGCGCACTGCTCGCCGCCACCGCGCTCGTCCTCATGCCGCGCTCGCCGAGCCTGTGGGTCGCGGCGGCGCTGCTGTGGCTCCTCGACGGCGCCATCAACGTGTCGATGGAGCCGTTTCGCGCGTTCGTCGGCGATCAGCTGAATCCCAGTCAGCGTCCGGCCGGATACTCGATGCAGAGTTTCTTCATCGGCCTGGGCGCGGTGGTGGCGAGCATGTTGCCGTGGCTGCTGGCGCGCGGCGGCGTCAGCAATCACGGCGCGGCCGGCGCGCAAAGCGCCGGCATTCCGGACACGGTCCGCTACTCCTTCGAGATCGGCGCCGTCGTGCTGCTCGGCGCCATCCTCTGGACCACCTGGCGCTCGCGTGAGTATCCGCCGGAGGAGCTTCTCGCCTTCGATGACGCGCGTCCCGCCGCAGCTCTCCCGGCAACCGATCCGCGCCGCGAGCGCCGTCGGGGCCTCGCCTGGACTGTGAGCGCACTGGTGGCGATCGCGCTGATTCGCAGCTTCGCGCTCGACCGGCAGCTCTATCTGGTATGCGGCGGCGCGCTGCTCTGGGGCCTGGCCCAGTGGCTGCATGGCCGCGGCGTGCGCGCGGGGGCATTCAGCACCTTCATGCGTGACCTCGCGGCCATGCCGCAGGCGATGCGGCGGCTCGCGCCGGTACAGTTCTTCTCCTGGCTCGCTCTGTTCTCGATGTGGATCTACACGACCGCCGCGGTCGCGCAGGTGCACTTCGGCGCGACCGATCCGCACTCCGAGGCCTTCAATCACGGTGCCAACTGGGTCGGAGTGCTGTTCGCGGCGTACAACGGCTTCGCGGCGCTCGCCGCCGCGGTCATTCCGCTCATGGTGCGCAGATTCGGGCTGCGGCTGAGTCACCTCCTGAACGTCTGGCTCGGAGCCGCAGCGCTCCTGTCGTTCCTCGTGATCCGTGACCCCAACTGGCTGCTGCTCAGCATGGTCGGCATGGGCTTCGCCTGGGCCTCGGTGCTCTCACTCCCCTATGCGCTGCTCTCCGACAGCCTGCCGGCGCAGAAGATGGGCCTCTACATGGGGGTCTTCAATTTCTTCATC
>DATKEZ010000208.1:0-14519 GCA_035511775.1 Steroidobacteraceae bacterium
TTCGCCAGTCCGCCCATGCGGCGCATGTCCTGCTCGTGGTGCAGGGCGATGATGACCGAGCCGGCGGCCAGGAACAGCAGCGCCTTGAAGAAGGCGTGGGTCATCAGGTGGAAGATGGCCGCGCCATAGGCGGACACGCCCAACGCCACGGTCATGTATCCGAGCTGCGAGAGCGTCGAATAGGCAATCACCCGCTTGATGTCGTTGTTGACCACCCCGAGCAGGCCCATGAAGAACGCGGTGGTGGCGCCGATCACCAGCACGAACGACAGCGCCGCATCGGAGTATTCGAACAGCGGTGACATGCGCGCCACCATGAAGATCCCGGCCGTCACCATGGTGGCGGCATGGATGAGCGCCGAGATGGGTGTCGGACCCTCCATCGAGTCGGGCAGCCACACGTGCAGCGGCACCTGCGCCGACTTGCCCATGGCGCCGATGAATAAGCAGATGCAGATCAGCGTCAGCGCCCCGACGGCGGAACTGGAGCTCACGGCAATAAGCGCGTGCGCCATCTGCGGGGCCGCGGCGAACGCGTCACGATACGCGAGCGAGTGGGTGAAGTAGGCGATGCCGGCAATTCCCAGCACGAAGCCGAAGTCGCCGATGCGATTGACGATGAAGGCCTTGAGATTGGCGAAGATCGCGCTCGGGCGCGTGTACCAGAAGCCGATCAGCAGATACGACACCAGGCCCACCGCTTCCCAGCCGAAGAACAGCTGCATGAAGTTGTTGGCCATGACCAGCATGAGCATGGAGAAGGTGAACAGCGAGATGTAGCTGAAGAAGCGTGTGTAGCCGGGGTCGTCGCTCATGTAGCCGATGGTGTAGACGTGCACGCACAGCGACACGAAGGTCACCACCGCCATCATCAGCGCGGTGAGCCGGTCGATGAGGAAGCCGACCTCCATGTGCATGCCGTCACTGATGAGCCAGGTGTACACCGGTGTCTCGTACGCCGGCGCGCCGTCCCAGTAGATCTGCTTCAGCACCATGAGCGACAGCCCGCAGGAGACCGCCACCGCGGCACAGGTGAGGGTGTGCGCGCCGGCCCGCCCGATGAGGCGCCCGCCCAGGCCGGCGATGACCGCGGCCACGAGCGGCAGCAGCGGCACACTGATAAGCGCGGTGGCGTTCATGCGGGCGCTTCAGCCTTTGAGCGTGTTCAGGTCTTCGACATTGATGCTGCGCCGTTCCCTGAACAGCACCACCAGGATGGCGAGTCCGATCGCCGACTCGGCCGCGGCCACCGTGAGGATGAAGAACACGAACACCTGCCCGTTGATGTCCGCGAGATAGCGCGAAAACGCGATGAAGTTGAAGTTCGCGGCGAGCAGCAGCAGCTCCACGCACATCAGCAGCAGGATGACGTTCTTGCGGTTCAGGAAAACGCCGGCAATGGCAAGGGAAAACAGGATCCCCGACAGCGTCAGCAGCTGCGCCAGCGTGATCACGGGCGTTTCTCCGCGTCCATTTTCACGATGCGCAGCCGGTCCGACCGCCGCACCGCCACCTGGGCGCTGATGTCCTGCTGCTTGAGTCCCGCGCGGCGGCGCATGGTGAGCGCGATGGCGGCCACGATCGCCACCAGCAGCAGCATGGCGGCGAGCTCGAAGGGGTAGGCGTAGCGGGTGTACAGCACGCGCCCGAGCTCCAGGGTGTTGCTGTAGGTCGGCGTCGTGGGCGTGGCACCACGGCCCGCGTCGATGCCGAGTCCGCCGCGCGCCCACACCACCCCCACGATCTCCACGATCACCGCCAGCGCGGTGAGCCAGCCGAGCCAGGCGAAGCGGGTGAATCCCTGGCGCAGCTCCGCCAGGTTGACGTCGAGCATCATGACCACGAACAGGAACAGCACCATGACCGCGCCGACGTATACCAGCACCAGCACCACGGCGAGGAACTCCGCCTCCAGCAGCAGCCAGATGGCCGCCGAGCTGATGAAGCACATCACCAGGGCGAGTGCCGAGTACACCGGGTTGCGCGCGCTGATCACCCCGAGCGCCGCGGCGATGAGGATGGCGCCGAACACATAGAACAGCGCCTCGATCAGCATGAGCGGGGGCCGGCGGCGCGAGGATCGGTGTGGGCGCTCATCGGTAGGGCGCGTCCGCGGCCCGATCGGCGGCGATCATCGCCTCGTAGCGCTCCCCGACCGCGAGCAGCTTGTCCTTGGTCATGATGTTCTCGCCGCGCCGCTCCATGTGGTACTCGAGGATGCGGGTGAGCACGATGGCATCCACCGGGCAGGCCTCCTCGCAGAAGCCACAGTAGATGCACTTGAACAGATCGATGTCATAGCGCGTGGTGCGCCGCGTGCCGTCCGGTGCCACCTCCGAGTCGATGGTGATGCACACCGCCGGGCACACCGCCTCGCACAGCTTGCAGGCGATGCAGCGCTCCTGGCCGTTCGGATAACGGCGCAGCGCGTGCAGGCCGCGAAAGCGCGGTGACTGCGGGGTCTTCTCCTCCGGATAATTGAGGGTGTACTTGCGGCTGATCAGGGTGCGGGCCGTGACCATGAGCCCCTTCACGAGCTCCGGCAGCAGCAGGGTCTTGAGCGGATTCACAGCCATCGATGCATCCCCTTCAGTGGTACCAGGGGCGCGACCACGGCCCGATGCGGTACACCGCCAGCAGCATCTCCACGCCGATCCACACCAGGGTCACCGGGATCAGCGCCTTCCACCCCAGGCGCATGATCTGGTCGAAGCGGTAGCGCGGGAAGGTCGCCCGGAACCACAGGAACAGGAACACCAGGCCGAACACCTTGAGAAACAGCCACAGGAAACTCGGCTGTCCGAGGAAGCTCTCACCCAGCCCGAGCCATGAATAACCCTGCAACGGTCCCTCCCAGCCGCCGAAGAAGAACACCGCGGTCAGGGTCGAGATCAGGATCATGTTGGCGTATTCGGCGAGGAAGAACAGCGCGAACGCGATGCCGGAGTATTCGACGTGGAAGCCGGCGACGATCTCGGATTCGCCCTCGGCCACATCGAAGGGCGCGCGGTTGGTTTCCGCGATCCCGGAGATGAAATACACCATCAACAGCGGAAACAGCCAGAACCAGTTCCAGGACAAGAGCCCGCCTTCCTGGGTGCGCACGATGGTGCCGAGATTCATGCTGCCGGTGGCCATGAGCACGCCGACCAGCGCAAAGCCCATGGCGATCTCATAGGCCACCATCTGCGCCGCGGAGCGCATGGCGCCCAGGAACGCGTATTTGGAGTTCGCCGCCCAGCCGGCAATGATGACTCCGTACACGCCCATCGAGGTGAGCGACAGCAGGTACAGCAGGCCCGCGTCGGCCTTCGACACCACCACGGTTGGCGACAGCGGAATCACCGCCCAGGCCGCGAACGCCGGGACGAGCGCGATCACGGGTGCGAGCCGGAACAGGAATTTGTTGGCATTCGCCGGGATGATGACTTCCTTCATGAGGAGCTTGAAAACGTCGGCGAACGGCTGCCCGAGGCCGGGCGCCAGGCCGAAGAGGCGCACGCGGTTCGGTCCGCGCCGCAGCTGCATCCAGCCGATGACCTTGCGCTCCCACAAGGTCAGCAGCGCCACGCAAACGATCAGCACCACCGTGATCACCAGTATCCAGACCGTGGAGTGTGCGTAGTCCGGCAGTGACAGCCAGGTGGTTGTGAGCGTCTCGAGCACGTGCGCTGTCCGCCCTTCGCTTCAGTAGCTCACGGCCGGCGTGCGGCCTTCGCGCGTTCGCTGCAGCGACGGCGCGCGCCGCAGCAGCGCATCGGTCTGGTACATCGGCACATCCACCAGCGCCGCGCCGTCCGCCGTGCCGTCCGCCGTGCCGCTCTCATCGGCCTGCCGCACCAGGTGCGTGCCCTGGTAGCCGGCGGGCTTCAGCCCCTCGCACGCCTGGCGCACCTCGCGCAGCACCTCCTCGGAGGACTGGTAGTCGAAGCCCTCGAGGCCGAGCAGGTTGCCGAGCACCCGCAGCACCTTCCAGCCCGGACGCGCCTCGCCCACCGGCAGCGCCGCGCCGCCCTGGCTCTGCCACAGCCCCTCGCAGTTCACGTAGGTGCCGGAGGTCTCGGCGAAGGTCCCGATCGGCAGCAACAGGTGCGCGACGCGCTTGACCTCCTCGCTGGCGAACGGCGTCGCCGCGACCACGAACTCGGCCCTGGCGAGACTGCGCAGGCTCTCGGGAGCGAGCGCATCGAACGAGGGTTCCAGACCGCCGAACAGCAGGTAGGCCCGCAGCGGGTTCTCCAGCATGTCGCGCGCGTTGAGGCCCGCCTGCGCCACGGTCTTGCCGCCCGCCTCGCGATGCGGGATCGCCCCGGCGAGATAGGCGCCCGCGGCGTTGCCGCCCTCGGTGAGCCGGCCCAAGGACGCGCCGGTGATCTGCGCCAGCGCCGCAGCGAGCGCGCGCAGGTCCGCGAACGCCGCGTGACGCGCCGCCAGGGCGCCGAGCCACACCGCGCGTTTTGTCCCGCCGAGCAGCACCTGCGCGGCCGCACGATGCGCCTCGCTCACGCGCGCCGCGCCCACCGCGGCGCCGACATGCCGGGGTACGGGCTTACCCGCCGCAGCGGCCGCCGCGGCCACGACCGCCGCGAGATCCGCCACCATATCGGCCGGTGCGCAGGTCAGGTACGTCTTCACCGGGAACAGATACGGGAAGCGCGCCGGGTTCAGCATCGCCACCTGCGCGCCGCGCAGGGCCGCCCTGCGCACCCGATGCGCGAGAATCGGCACCTCGCGGCGCAGATTCGACCCGATCAGCAGCAGCGCATCCAGCGAATCGACCTCGGCAATGCGCATGCCCAGTCCCGGAAACACCGGATCCGCCTGCTGATCGCGGAAATCGCGCTGCCGCAGGCGGTGATCGATATTGTGGGTGTTGAGTCCGCGCGCGATGCGCCCTGCCAGGTACAGCTCTTCGAGCGTGCTCGAGCTGCTCGTCAGGACCCCGAGGTCCGGGGCGCGCGTGCGCAGCTCCTGGGCGAGCTGCGTGAGCGCACTCTCCCAGTCGGTCTCGACCCAGGTGTCCGCGCGGCGCAGCAGCGGCTGCGCCAGGCGATCGGGGCTGTATACGCCCTCGTAGCTGAAGCGGTCACGGTCGGGGATCCAGGTCTCGTTGATCGCCTCGTTCTCGCGCGGCACGACCCGCATCAGCCTGCCGCGCAGTACATGGCCGAACAGATTGGTCCCCAGCGGATCGTGCGGGGAAATCAGCGGCGTGGAGCTCATCTCCCAGGCGCGCGCGCTGAAGCGGTAGGGCTTGGAGACCAGCGCGCCCACCGGGCACAGGTCGATGACGTTGCCGGAGAGCTCGTGAGTCACCGTGCTCTCTATATAAGTGCGCACCTTCATGTGCTCGCCGCGGCCGATCATGCCGAGCTCCTGGATACCGGCGATCTCCTCGGTGAAGCGGATGCAGCGGGTGCAGTGGATGCAGCGCGTCATGTCGGTGGCGATGAGGGGACCCAGGTTCTCGTCCGCGACCGCGCGCTTGCGCTCGTGGTAACGGGACAGGTCGCGCCCGAAGCCGACCGCCAGGTCCTGCAGCTCGCACTCCCCGCCCTGGTCACAGATCGGGCAGTCGAGCGGGTGATTGATGAGCAGGAATTCCATGGTGGCGCGTTGCGCGCCGATGGCACGCGCGGACTTGGTGAACACCTTCATGCCCTCGACCACCGGGGTGGCGCAGGCCGGCAGGGGCTTGGGCGCCTTCTCCACCTCCACCAGGCACATGCGGCAGTTGGCCGCGACCGAGAGCTTGTCGTGGTAGCAGAAGCGCGGCACATAGGCGCCGTGCGCATCGGTGACGCGAATCAGCATCTCGCCCTTGCGCGCCTTCACCGGCACGCCGTCGATCTCGATGTTGACCAGGTCATCCGCCATGCCGTAGTCCGTACGCGCGGCTTACGCCGCCTGCGCTCCCAGGGTGTCGCTCACGACGCTGCGGCCACCGTGATCGATCATGTATTCGAACTCGTGTCGGTAGTGCCTGAGGAAGCTCTGCACCGGCCAGGCCGAGGCGTCGCCGAATGCGCAGATGGTGTGCCCCTCTATGCGGTTGGCGACATCGAGCAGCAGTCCGAGCTCCTCGCGCCGCGCCTCACCGGCGAGCACCCGCTTCAGCAGGCGGTTCATCCAGCCCGTGCCCTCGCGGCAAGGTGTGCACTGTCCGCAGGACTCGGCCATATAGAAGCGCGAGATGCGCTCCAGCACCCGCACCATGCAGGTGGTCTCGTCCATCACGATGGCCGCACCGGTCCCCAGTGCCGAGCCGGCCGCCTTTACCGAGTCGTAGTCCATGTTCGTCTTGAGCATGATGTCCCCCGGCACCACCGGCACCGAGACACCACCGGGGATCACGGCCTTGAGCTTGCGCCCGGCGCGCACGCCGCCACACAGCTGCAGCAGATCCGCGAACGGCACGCCGAGGGGCAACTCAATGTTGCGCGGTGTCTCGACGTGTCCCGATACCGAATAAATCAGCGTGCCGCCGGAGTTGGGCGGCCCAAGGGAGGCAAACCAGGCCGGGCCCTTGCGCAGAATGGTCGGCACGGAGGCGAAGCTCAGCGTGTTGTTGATGGTGGTGGGCGCGCCATACAGGCCGAAATTCGCCGGGAACGGCGGCTTGAAGCGCGGCTTGCCTGGCTTGCCCTCGAGCGAGTCGAGCAGCGCGGTCTCCTCGCCGCAGATGTACGCGCCGGCGCCGATGAAGGTGTGCAGGTCGAAGTCGACGCCGCTCCCGAGCACGTTCTTGCCGAGCAGTCCCGCTGCATAGCCTTCAGCGAGCGCCGCTTCGAAGCGCGGCACCGGTTCGCCGAGGAACTCGCCGCGGATGTAGTTGTAGGCAACCGTGGAGTTGGTGGCGTAGCCGGCGATCGCCAGGCCCTCGATGAGGGCGTGCGGGTTGTAGCGCAGAATGTCGCGGTCGTGGCAGGTGCCGGGCTCGCTCTCATCCGAATTGCACACCAGGTACTTCTGCACCGGCGAGTTGCGCGGCATGAAGCTCCACTTGGTGCCGGTGGGAAAGCCGGCGCCGCCTCGGCCGCGCAGCCCGGAGGCCTTCACCGCATCGATGACCTGCTCGCGCGGCGGCTTTTCCCGCAGCAGCCGCTCCCACACCTGGTAACCGCCTATGCTGCGGTAGGTGGCGAGAGTCCACGAGCGCTCCAGCTTAAGCGGCTCGAACACCGTCAGGTTCATCTTGTCGGCGTAGGCGTCCAGGGCCGCGCTCACTTCAGGCCGTCCAGGATCTGATCGAGCGACTCGGGTGTCAGGTGCTCGTGGAAGACGTGATCCACCATCATCATGGGTGCGCCCGTGCAGGCCGCCAGGCACTCCTCCTCCTGCTTGAGGAAGATGCGGCCGTCGGGAGTACTCTGGTTCAACTTGATGCCGAGCTTGCGCTGCGCGTGTGCCGCCAGCTCCTCGGCGCCGTTCAGCATGCAGGAGATGTTGGTGCAGATGCTGACGTGATGCCGCCCGCAGGGATGGGTCTCGAACATCGAATAGAAGCTCGCGACCTCGTACACCTGGATCGGCGGCAGACCCAGGTACTCCGCCACCGCGTCCATGAGATCCGCGGTGAGGAAGCCGCGGTTCTGCTCCTGCGCGGCGCGCAGCGCCGCGAGGCTCGCGGAGCGCTGGCGCCCGGGTGGGAACTTCGCGACCCAGCGGTCGATCTGCCCGCGGGTTTCCTGCGACAGCAGCTGCAGCTTGCTGGCGAGTGAGGTGCCGCCGATACCGACGTTGCTGCGCTCCGAGCTCACCGGTCGATTTCCCCGAACACGATGTCCTGCGAGCCGATCACCGCCACCACGTCGGCGAGCATGTGGCCGCGGCACATCTCCTCGAGTGCGGCCAGATGCGCGAACCCGGGCGCGCGGCACTTGAGGCGATACGGCTTGTTGGCGCCATCAGATACCAGGTAGATGCCGAACTCGCCCTTGGGCGCCTCCACCGCCGCATAGGTCTCACCGGCTGGAACTTCATAGCCTTCCGTGAAGAACTTAAAGTGATGGATGAGGGACTCCATGTCCTCCTTCATCTGCAGGCGTGAGGGCGGGCGCACCTTGCGGTCAGCGATCATCACCGCTCCCGGATGCGCGCGCAGCCACTCCACGCACTGACGGACGATGCGGTTCGCCTGGCGCATCTCCTCGACGCGCACCAGGTAGCGGTCGTAGCAGTCGCCGTTCACGCCCACCGGGACATCGAAATCCATGCGCTCGTACACTTCATAGGGCTGCTTCTTGCGCAGGTCCCAGGCTATCCCTGAGCCGCGCAGCATGGGGCCCGAGAAGCCCAGCTGCAGGGCGCGCTCGGGCGACACCACCCCGATGTTGACCGTGCGCTGCTTCCAGATGCGGTTGTCGGTGAGCAGCGTCTCGTAGTCGTCGATGGCGGAGGGGAAGCTTTCAGTGAACGCCTGGATGAAGTCCAGCATGGTGCCGGAGCGCGCCTCGTTCAGGCGTGCCGCCTGCTTCGCCGAGCGCCACCTGGACGCCTGGTACTTCGGCATCGCGGCCGGCAGATCGCGGTACACGCCGCCGGGGCGGTAGTAGGTGGCATGCATGCGCGTGCCCGACACCGCCTCGTAGACATCCATCAGCTCCTCGCGCTGCTTGAAGCACAGCAGGAACACCGTCATGGCGCCGATGTCCAGTCCGTGAGCCCCGAGCCACATGAGGTGATTCAGGATGCGCGTGATCTCATCGAACATGACGCGGATGTATTGCGCGCGCTCGGGCGGCTCGATGCCGAGCAGGCGCTCGATCGCGAGTACGTAGGCGTGCTCGTTGCACATCATGGACACGTAGTCGAGCCGGTCCATGTAGCCGATCGACTGGTTGAAGGGCTTCGACTCCGCCAGCTTCTCGGTGCCGCGATGCAGCAGACCGATGTGTGGATCGGCCTTCTGGATCACTTCGCCATCCATCTCCAGCACCAGCCGCAGCACCCCGTGGGCAGCCGGGTGCTGCGGCCCGAAGTTCATGGTGTAGTTGCGAATCTCGGAAAACGGTGTGGCGGCCATCAGCGCGGTACCTGCGGATCCTTGAGTGCGGGCTCGTAGCGGTGGTCATGGCGGATGACCTTCGGCACCAGCACCCGCGGTGTGATACTCACCGGCCGGTACACGACCCGCTGCTTGTCGGGGTCGTATTGCACCTCGACGTTGCCGATGAGCGGAAAGTCCTTGCGGAACGGATGCCCGATGAAGCCGTAGTCGGTAAGGATGCGGCGCAGGTCGGGGTGGCCGCGGAACAGAATGCCGAACAGGTCGAACGCCTCGCGCTCGAACCAGTTGGCGCTCGCCCACACGTCCACCACCGAGTCGAGCACCGGCTCGGCGGAATCGGGGCACTTCACCGTCAGGCGCAGCCGCTGGTTGCGGCTGATGGACAGCAGGTTGTAGACCACGGCGAAGCGGCCCGCGCCGTTCGGGTCGGGCTGCTCGCTGCGCGCCACGCGGCCGCGGCTGAAACCGGAACGGGTGGCGCTCGCGGTCTGCCACTCATCGCGACCGTAGTCGAGGTAGTCGACGCCCGCCAGGTCCATCAGCATCTCGAACCTCAGCTCCGGTGCATCGCGCAGCGTGCCGCACACTGCGAGCAGCGCGCCCGGCTCGGTTTCGTACGCCAGCTCGTGCGCGAGCGCGGGCCGGCGGCGCACGCTGCCGGCAAGGTGCGCGTCGACCTTCAGGGCGAGAGCTTCGTTAAGCTCGCTCAAGCGTTGTCCCACTCCATGCGCGCTTATCTGGCGATGGTGCTCGTGCGGGCAATCTTCTTCTGCAGCTGCACGATGCCGTACACGAGGGCTTCCGCGGTCGGCGGACAGCCAGGAACGTACACATCGACCGGCACGATGCGGTCACAGCCGCGCACCACGGCATAAGAATAATGATAGTAGCCGCCGCCGTTGGCGCACGAGCCCATGGAAATGACCCAGCGCGGCTCGGCCATCTGGTCATACACCTTGCGCAGCGCCGGAGCCATCTTGTTGACCAGCGTCCCGGCGACGATCATGACATCCGATTGGCGCGGGCTGGGACGGAACACCACGCCGAAGCGATCGAGGTCGTAGCGTGAGGCCCCGGCGTGCATCATCTCCACCGCGCAGCACGCGAGTCCGAAGGTCATCGGCCACAGTGACCCGGTGCGCGCCCAGTTGACCAGGGTGTCGACGCGCGTGGTGAAGAAGCCGCGCTGCGCGAAACCCTCCGGGTCCTCCAGCGCTAGTCCCACTCGAGCGCTCCCTTCTTCCATTCGTAGATGAACCCGACCACGAGAATCGCCAGGAAGATGCCCATGGCGACGAGGCCGGCGAGCCCGATGTGCCCCAGGGCCACTGCCCACGGAAACAGGAACGCGATCTCCAGGTCGAACACGATGAACAGGATCGCAACCAGGTAGTAGCGTACGTCGAATTTCCTACGGCTGTCCTCGAAGGCCTCGAAGCCGCACTCGTACGGCGAGAGCTTGGCGCGATCGCCGTGGAAGCGGGCGAAATAACGCCCGATGCCGGTGCCGAGCACGAGCAGGACCACCGCCAGGGCGGCGGCAATGATCAGGAAAATCAGAATCGGCAGATAGTTGGACAGCATTGCGCGGTCGTGGTGCGTAAAAAAGGCAGATCGAACCGCGACCTGCCCCCATAGAGGGTCGGCATTGTAGCAGCGCAGTCAGTCGTTTTGGTGCCCACGGTCGGATTCGAACCGACACACCTTGCGGCGCTAGCCCCTCAAGCTAGTGTGTCTACCAATTCCACCACGTGGGCAACATCGCAGACTGCGCGGGACGCGCCGGCTTCACTTCGGCGCGGGCGCCGGAGACGGAGTGGAGGCCGGCGCAGAAGCCGGCGTGCCAGCCGGTGCGGGGGCGGCTGGCGGCGGCGCGGGCTTGCCCGCGGCGGGCAGCGGCTTGCCGCTGGCGGCCTCATCGAGGATGGTCTTGGGCGCCTCGGCGGTGCGCGTGCCCATATAAGCCAGCGCGAGGCTGTTGATCATGAAGATCGCAGCCAGGATGGCGGTGGCGCGCGACAGCGCCGTCGTCGCACCCCGTGCGCCGAACACGGTGCCGGAAGCGCCCGCACCGAAACCGGCGCCGGCCTCAGCCCCCTTGCCGCGCTGAAGCAGCACGAGGCCGATGATGGCCATGGCGGAGAACAACTGCACGCAGGTCAAAATCACACGCAACATCGGCAAAACTCACTCATCCCGGTCCGGCAGCGGCCAGGATTGCCAGGAACTCATCCGCCTTCAGCGAGGCGCCACCGATCAGACCGCCGTCGACATCCGGCATCGCGAACAGCTCGGCCGCATTGCCGGCCTTGACGCTGCCGCCATAAAGAATGCGCGTGGCGGCGGCAATTCTAGCATCCCGCGCCCCGATACGGGCGCGGATGAACTCGTGCACATCCTGCGCCTGCTCGGGTGTGGCGTTGCGCCCGGTGCCGATCGCCCACACCGGTTCGTAGGCCACCACGCCCAGCTCGAGCGCGCCGGCACCGCACAGCTCCAGCACCACATCGAGCTGGCGGGCGACCACTTCGTGCGTGCGCCCGGCGTCGCGATCCGCCAGTTGCTCGCCCACACACAGGATCGGTACCAGGGCCTTGGCGTGCGCCGCACCAAACTTGCGCGCCACGAGCTGATCGCTCTCGCGATACAACAGGCGCCGCTCGGAGTGACCGACAATCACGTATTCGCAGCCCACATCCTTGAGCATGGCGGCCGAGACCTCACCGGTGAGCGCGCCCTGCGCGTCAGCGCAGACATCCTGCCCACCGAGACTGAGCACCGAGCCGCGCACCAACCGCCCGATTTCCTGCAGGTACACGAACGGCGGGCACACCACGCACGCCGCGGCCGGCTGTGCCGGGCAATGAGCCAGAAGCTCCTCGATGAGGCGCGCGTTCTCGGTGCGCGACCCATACATTTTCCAGTTCCCGGCAACAATCGGGCGGCGCATGGACCGACCTCGAGCGGCCAGCTGGGCCGCCTGTGGGTTCTCAAAGGGCGCGGGATGATAGCGATGCAGGGGGGGTGACGCAAACGCCCCCGCTCACGGGTCGATTTCGGCCCGCGGGCGAGCGAGAGGCTCGTTGCGGGGCCGCTATTGCGGTCAGCCGGCGACGCCTCGCACCACGGCGGCGAGCTCGTCGGCGGCGGCGCGGGTCGTGCCCTCATCGCGCCCCTCGACCATGACGCGAATCACCGGCTCGGTCCCCGACGGCCGCAGTACAACGCGGCCGTCGCCGGCCATGCGCTTCTCGATGCGCGCCACGGCCTGCTGTATCGCGGGCACGCCGCTGGGATCGTAGCGCTCGGCCACCTTCACGTTGAGCAGCACCTGGGGAAACTTCTGCATCCCGGAAGCGAGCTCCGCGAGCGGCCGGCCGCTCTGCTTCATGACCGCCAGCACCTGCAGCGCGCTCACCAGTCCGTCCCCGGTGGTCGTCTTGTCGAGGCACAGGATGTGCCCGGAAGTCTCGCCCCCCAGAATGCCGCGCGTCTCGCGCAGCATCAACAGCACGTAGCGGTCACCGACCGCGGCACGACGGAACTCGATGCCGGCGGCGCGCAAGGCAACTTCCAGCCCCAGATTGCTCATCACCGTGCCGATGACCGGTCCACGCAGCGTGCCCGCCTGCTGCAGCGCGCATGCTATGACGTACAGCAGCTGGTCGCCGTCGACGATGCGCCCGAGATGATCGACCATCACCAGGCGATCGCCGTCGCCGTCCAGGGCGAGACCCACGTTGGCGCGCACTCCGGGCACCGTGAGTTGCAGCAGATCCGGCGCCATCGAGCCGCAGCCGTCATTGATGTTCCTGCCGTTGGGCGAGCAACCGATCGGCACGATCTCCGCGCCCAGATCGGCGAGGATGCGGGGACCGACTTTGTAGGCGGCGCCGTTGGCGCAGTCGATCACGATCTTCAGTCCCGACAGATCGAGACCCGGCGGCAGCGTGGAGGCGCAGAACTCCTGGTAGTGCGTACGCATGCGGTCGGCACGGGTGGCGCGACCCAGGTCGCGCGAGGTGCGCGTGAGCGGCGGCTGTTCGAGCTCGGCCTCGATGCGCTCCTCGAGCTCGTCGGAGAGCTTGCCCCCCGAGGCATCGAAGAACTTGATGCCGTTGTCGTCATACAGATTGTGCGAAGCACTGATCACGACGCCGATATCGCAGTTGAAGCGACGCGTCATGTAGGCGATGCCGGGGGTCGGTAACGGGCCGATGAGCATGACGTCCACGCCCGCGGCCACGAAACCGGCTTCCAGCGCGGATTCGAACATGTAGCCCGATAGACGCGTGTCCTTGCCAATCAGTACCGTGCCGCCGGCGGGCGCGAGCACGCGGGCCGCGGCGCTGGCGAGCTGCAGGGCAAAGTTCGCGGTCATCGGGTGCTCACCCACCCGCCCGCGCACGCCATCCGTGCCGAAGTATCGTCGCCCCATGTTGCTCTCCCTACGCGGCTCGCCCTGCCCCTGCAACCGCCGCGGCCACCTTCAGTGCTTCAACCGTCGCCCCCACATCATGGGCGCGAACGACGCGCGCACCCGCGAGCACTGCGATCACCGCGAGGGCCACGCTGCCGTACACACGCTCCCCGACCGCACGACCCGTGAGTGTGCCCAGCATCGACTTGCGCGACAACCCGACCAACACCGGCAAGCCGTCCGCGGCAAGCTCACCGAGGCGGCGCAGCAGCGTGAGATTGTGCTCCACAGTCTTGCCAAAGCCGAATCCCGGGTCGACCGCCAGGCGCTCGGCGGCCAGCCCCGCGGCGACGCAGCTCGCCACGCGGGCGGCCAGAAAACCCCGCACCTCGGCCACTACGTCCTCCGCATAGCTGGGCGCAAGCTGCATGGTGCGCGGCTCACCCTGCATGTGCATGAGGCACACCGCACAGCCGCTCGCCGCGGCGGCAGCGAGTGCCCCCGGCTCGCGCAACGCACGCACATCGTTGATGAATCCGGCGCCCGCGGCGCTCGCGGCCCGCATGACCTCAGCCTTGCTGGTATCGACGCAGATGATCGCGGCCGTGGCCGCGCGCAGCCGCTCGATCACGGGAATGACGCGCCGCAACTCCTCATCCGCCGTGACGGGCTCGGCGCCCGGACGGGTGGACTCCCCGCCCACGTCGATGAGCGCGGCGCCTTCGGCCGCCATGCGCACGCCCTGCTCCACCGCCGCCTCCACCGACAGAAAGAGCCCGCCGTCGGAGAAGGAGTCGGGCGTGACGTTCAGCACCCCCATGACCACCGGGCGTCCGAGATCGAGGGTCTTATCGCCGCAACGGAGCTGGACAGGTGGAGACGGCATTCGGCAGGGACGGATCCACGGCGTCCCCGAAAATCCCCTTCTTCGGTTGCGGCTGCCCCCGACAGAGCTCTAGTGCTGGCCCGCCGGTATCGGTCCGCCACCGGCCGCCGGCCCTTCCGCCGGCGCCTGCGGCGGCTTGTTGGACAGCGCCTCGTCCCAGCCCGCCGGGGGCTTGGGCACCTTACCCGCCATGAGGTCCTTCA
>DATKEZ010000209.1:0-1518 GCA_035511775.1 Steroidobacteraceae bacterium
GTCGCGCGCCACGTGCGCGGTGCGGTGCAGGTGCTGTGGAGCCGCGAGGAGGATATCCGCCACGACCGCTACCGCCCGTACTATGTGGATCATCTGACGGCATCGCTCGATGCGCAGGGCCACCCGCTTGCGTGGCGGCACAGCATCGCGGGCGCGGGCCTCTGGTCGCTGTACTACGGCGCCGGCACGGTCAAGAACGGGGTGGACCCGGATGCGGTGACTTCGGCCGTGGATCTCGCCTATCCGCTCGAGAACATGGAGGTGCGTTTCGTGCGTCGCGACCCGCGGGGCGTGCCCACCGGGTGGTGGCGCGGCGTCGGCGCGACGCGCAGCGTGTTTGCCGTCGAGAGCTTCATCGACGAGCTGGCCGCCGCCGTGCGCCAGGATCCGGTGAGCTACCGGCGCGCGCTCCTCAAGGAGCCACGCATGCGCGCGGTACTCGATCTGGCCGCCGATCGCGCCGGCTGGGGCACGGCGCTGCCGGCGGACAGCGGGCGCGGCGTCTCCATTCAATATGCCTTCGGCAGCTACCTCGCCCAGGTTGCTGAGGTGAGCGTCGACGGGCAGGGCAACCCCCGTGTCGGACGCGTCGTCTGTGCGATGGACTGCGGCCAGGTGGTGAATCCCGACGGTGTGCGCGCGCAGCTCGAGGGGGGCGTCACCTTCGGCCTGAGCGCCGCGCTCACCAACGAGATCACGATCGCCAACGGGCGCGTGCAGCAGGGCAATTTCAACGACTTCCTGCCGCTGCGGATTGCGGAGGCTCCCAAGGTCGAGGTGCACCTCATCACCAGCAGCGAGAATCCGGGCGGGGTCGGTGAGACCGGCACCGCCTGCGTGGCCGCGGCGCTCTGCAACGCCATCTATGCCGCCACCGGCAGGCGTGTGCGCAAGCTGCCGGTGAGCCGCGGCCTCAAGGGCTGACGCCATCCCGGCTGCGGTGCGCTGCGCGCGTGGCGTGCGCCGCTTGAACGCGTGCGACGCGCCGTTGCCGCCGCGCCGCGGGCGCGCTACCGTGGGAGGAGGTCGCTGCACCGCGGTGTGGCTGTAGAACAACGAGTGAGATTTCCGAGGGGAGGCTCCATGCGGCGCAATCACCGTTACGGATCCATATGCGCGCGTGCCGGCGCGCAACTCATGGCGGCGGCTTTGGCGTGTGGCAGCGAAGCGTCGTGGGCGGATCAGCAGCCGGCGCAGCCCACCGAGGAGGCAGCGCCCACGGGCGCGCTGCAGGAAGTGGTGGTTACCGCGACACGCCGCGAGCAAAGCCTGAGCAAGGTGCCGATCAGCATCACCGCTCTCACCCAGGAGAGCCTCGATGAGCGCGGCGTCAAGGATTTCTCCGAGGTCGCGCGATTCACGCCGGGCGTGAATTTCGATACCTCGGGGACCAACAACATCTCGATCCGCGGCATCTCCGGCACCGGGGGTGCGGGCACCACCGGCATTTACATCGACGACACGCCGATCCAGATGCGGGCACTCGCTTTCAGTCCCGATGAGGCGCTGCCGAAGTCG
>DATKEZ010000210.1:0-19057 GCA_035511775.1 Steroidobacteraceae bacterium
CCAGGGGCTCAACTGGAAATTGCGCGCCACCTCCACCAGCTCGTCCGGAATGCTGCGCAGCGAGTGATAGAAGCTGAACGCCATATTCCACGCCTGGCTGGTGAAAATCAGGAAGATGGCGGCCATTTCCGCGCCCGCCACACGCCCGGGCGTGAGCTGCAGAAAGAACAGGATGGTGATCGAGAAGCCCAGAATCGGCACCGACTGCAGGAAGTCCAGCAGCGGCACCAGGATGACTTCGGCCCGCCGGCTCTTGGCGGCGAGCGTCGCGTAAGTGAAGGTGAACAGGAGCGACGCCAGCATCGCCATCAGCATGCGCAGCGCGGTGCGCGCGGCGTAGCCGACCAGCGCCGCAGGCGCCAGCGAGATCGGTGTCGCCTCAAGTCGCGTGAGCGAGCCGGCCAGACCGTGCGCCGCCTGGGCGACATACACGAAGAAGGCGCACACCAATACGAAGGCCAGCAGGTCCCAGCCGCCGGGCACGTAACGGGTTCGCAGAACCGAGATCGGCAGCCGCTCGAGGCGCATCCGCCGAAGTGTGCCCGAAGGAGGTGACGATTGGCACCGCTTTGCCCGCGCGCCGGCGCGTGCCGCAGGGTCGTGAGAGGCCGCGCCGTGCAAAACACCGCGCGACTGTCGTACGATACTTTGTCATGAAAGCAAACTTCCTCCGGGCGGCCATGGCCGCCACACTCGCACTGGCCTGGGCAACGTCGACGCACGCGCAGAGCCCGCCAGCCTCCGACACCAAGACGGTCATCAAGGAAGACGCCAAGACGGTCGGGCACGCCGTGGCGCACAGCGCCCGCACCGTCGGACATGAGGCGAAAGACAAGTCCAGGGAGGTCGGACATGCGGTTGCCGAGAAGACCCGCAAGGCCCGGGATACGATCCGCGAGGACTCGAAGAAGACAGGTCACGCGGTCGAGCACGGTGCCAAGACCGTCGGCAAGACGGTCAAGGACAGCGCCGAGAAGGTCAAGACGACCGTGACGCGCAAGTCCGACGAGCAGCAGCCGAAGAACTAAGGGCTTCGATCGTGCGGCCGATGCGCGCGTTAACGGGCCTGCATCTGGACTACGTCTCACTTGCCGAGTATCAGGCGGCACGGTGGGGCGACGTGCTGGGTGTCGCCACCTTCAACGGCGCCCGGGATTCGCCCAGCGCGGCGGCGGAAATCCCGGTCGCGCAGGTGAGCACGCCGGTGCTGCCGGGCAGCGAGCAGGTCTACGAGGTGTGGCGCTGCGACACGCCGGCCACCTCCGGCCAGCGCCAGCGGGTGCGCTTCCGCGGCACCGCCGACATGCTGTTTGGCTGCATCGCGCTGACCGAAGCGCCCGAATGCCACCCGCCGGCGGGCCGCGGCCAGCGGCACAGCGCCCTGCACGAGGCCACGACCCAGGCCTATCGGGAGATCTGCGCGACGCTGGATGCGGAGAACTACCCGCACCTGCTGCGCGTGTGGAACTACCTGCCGGACATCAATCGTGACTCGCACGGCACCGAGCGCTACCGGCAGTTCAACAGCGCGCGCCAGCAGGTACTGCGCGAGTGCGGCCGCGCGCTCAGCGGCAACGTGCCGGCGGCCTCCGCGCTCGGCGCCGCCAGCGACAGTCCCCTGGTGGTGTACTTCCTGGCCGCTCGCACCGCGCCCACTTTCCTCGAGAATCCCCGCCAGGTGAGCGCCTACCATTACCCGCGGCAGTACGGCAGTCACAGCCCGGTGTTCTCGCGCGCGACGCTGCTTCGCCAGAGCGGGGGGCTCGCTCTGTTCATCTCCGGCACCGCGAGTATCGTCGGTCACAGATCGCTCCACGTCGGCGACAGCGCCGCCCAGACGCGCGAGACCGTGGCCAACATCGAGGCGCTGCTCGCGGAAGCCAACCGCGTGGCGCGCAGCGCGCGCTTTGAGCTCGGTGCGCTCGCCTGCAAGGTGTACGTGCGCCGCCCCGCGGACCTGCCCCTCATCAAGGCGGAGCTGGCTACCGCCCTCGCCGCCGGCGCCAGGGTCATCTACCTGCAGGCGGACATTTGCCGCCAGGATCTGCTGGTCGAGATCGAAGCCGCCGGAATGTGCTCACTGAACGCCGATGCCTGAAGCTGCCCGCGCGCCGCGTTTGACATGCGCACCCGGAAAGTCGCGCCGCTTCCGCTGCTGACGGCTGCGGCGCTGGCCGCGGGGGCCTGCGCTACCGCGCGCGCCGAGCCCAAGCCGCTGTGGGAATTTGGCCTCGGGGCGGGCGCGCTGGTATTCAACGACTACCGCGGCGCGGGTACGGCGCACGTGTACCCGGTGCCGGTGCCCTATCTGGTGTACCGCGGAAAGTTTCTCAGATCCGATCACCGCGGCCTGCGGGGCAGGCTCCTGGATCAGGACCGGATCGCGCTCAACCTGAGTGTCAACGGCACCACCCCGGTGCGCAGCGACTCGGCGCGGCACGGCATGCCGGACCTGCGTCCGACGCTCGAGGTCGGGCCGTCCCTGGATGTGCACCTGTGGAAAAGCGCCACTGCGCTTGTCACGCTCGACCTGCGCCTGCCGGCGCGCGCAGCGTTCACGGTCGAGGCCTCTGCGCGGATGGTCGGCCTGTTCCTCGCGCCGCACGTCAATCTCGACATCGCCCAGCGGCGCGGAGCGGATGGCTGGAAGCTGGGACTGCTCGCCGGCCCGCTGTTCGCCAATCGCCGCTATGACGATTACTTCTACAGCGTCGCGCCGCAGTACGCGACGGCGGATCGGCCGGCGTTCCAGGCGCACGGCGGGTACGCGGGAACCCAGTTCATCGCCGCGCTGACGCGGCGCTATCCCTCCTGCTGGCTGGGCGCGTACCTGCGCCACGACACACTCGCCGGCGCGAGCTTTGCCGACAGCCCGCTGGTCAGGCGGGACAGCTACTGGTCGGGCGGCTTCGGTGTTGCCTGGATCATCCGGCGCTCTTCACGGCTCGTGGAGAGCGAAGATTGACTGCCTCCCACACGCACGTCGTATTGATCCCGAGCTACAACCCGGGCCGCAAGGGTGTCGAGACGGTGCGCGCCGCACGGGCGCAGTGGGCTCCGGTGTGGGTGATCGTGGATGGCAGCACGGACGGCTCGGGCGAGGCGTTCAACGCTCTCGCGCGCAGCGATCCACAGCTGCGCGTGTTGGTGCGCGCCAGAAACGGCGGCAAGGGGGCGGCGCTGCTGGATGGGCTCATCGAGGCACAGCGCGCCGGCTTCACCCACGCGCTCGCCATGGATTCCGACGGCCAGCACCCGGCGCAGTGCATCGCTGCCTTCATGGCCGCTTCCATGGCCGCACCGCAGGCCATGATTCTCGGCGAGCCGGTATTCGATGCCAGCGTGCCGCGCATCCGCCGGCGCGGACGCAGGATCGCCAACTGGTCCACCAATCTCGAGACGCTGTGGGCCGGAATCCACGACACGCTGTTCGGCTTTCGTGTCTATCCCATCGCGCCGCTCCTCGCCTCGATGCGCAGCAGCCGCTGGATGCGGCGCTTTGATTTCGACCCCGAGGCGGTGGTGCGCCTGAGCTGGCGCGCCGTTCCCGCCGTCAACCTGCCCGCCCCGGTGCGCTACTTCACCGCCGCGGAGGGTGGCGTCTCACACTTTAACTACTGGCGCGACAACGTGCTGCTGACATCCATGTACCTGCGGCTCCTTCCCGGCTTCCTGATCCGCCTGCCGCTCCTCATCGCTCGGCGACTTGTATAATGGCGGTGTGCGAACGCCCAAGCTCATTTAAGGTCTCATGTCAGAGAAAGTGTCGCCCCTGCGGCAGCCCAGCGCCCCGGCCGGCGCCGCCGCACTCGTGCGCGAGGTCGCCGGCCTCATCGTCGCGGCCCTGAACCTGGACGTGGCGCCCGCCGACATCGATCCGGACGCGCCCTTGTACGGCGAGGGCCTGGGCCTGGACTCGATCGACATCCTGGAAATCGCACTGGTCGTATCCAAGCAGTACGGCGTGCAGCTGCGCGCCGACAGCGAGGAGAACGGGCGCATCTTCGGCTCGCTGCGCCAGCTCGCCGACTACCTCACCGCGCACAGGACTAAGTAGACCTCTGGCTACGCTGCCGCTGATAGCGCACACCTCCGCCGACGCGGTCATCGCCTACCGCGGCGGGGTGCCGATTCTCGCCACGCAGTTTCTCGCCGACCTCACCCGGGTGGCACAGGTCCTGGGCGCCGGCGCCCACGTGCTCAACGCGTGCGCGGACCGCTACCAGTTCACGGTGGGTCTGGCCGCCAGCCTCGTGTCCGGCAAGGTAAGCCTGTTGCCCTCGACGCACACCCCCGAAGTCATCCGCCAGCTCACTGCCTTCGCCCCGGACGTGATCTGCCTCACCGACCAAGCCGATTGCGACATCGACCTGCCGCGCGTGCCATTCCCCGGCGGCGCCGCGCTCAGGGCGAGCGCAGCGCCCGTGCCCGCGATCGATCCCGCGCAGCTCGCCGCCTGCGTGTTCACCTCTGGCTCCACCGGCACGCCGCTCCCGTACCGCAAGACCTGGGGCCGGCTCATCGCCTGCGTGCGCGAGGAGGGGAAGCGGCTGGGACTGTCCGCCAACACCTCGTGCGCCATCGTCGCCACGGTGCCGCCGCAGCACATGTACGGCTTTGAATCGAGCGTGCTGCTGGCGCTGGGGTGCGGGCACGCCCTGTGCGCCGAGCGTCCCTTCTACCCCGCCGATATCGCCGCGGTGCTGGCCGCGGTGCCGCGCCCGCGGATTCTCATCTCGACCCCGATCCACCTGCGCGCGCTGCTGGAGTCCGGGATTGCGCTGCCGCCGACGGATCTGATCGTATCCTCCACCGCGGCTCTGGCGCAGCAGCTGGCCGCCGAGGTCGAGCAGCGTTTCAACACCCGGCTGCTGGAGATCTACGGCTCGACGGAAACGGGCCAGATCAGCGTGCGCCGTCCGACGCACACCCCCGAGTGGCGGCTGTGGCCGGGCGTCACGCTCTCGATGCGGGACGGGGAGACGTGGGCGCAGGGCGGTCACATCGAGCAGCCGACGCGCATGTGCGACGTGCTGGAAGTGACCGGCCCCGGGAGCTTCCTGCTGCACGGGCGGGTGGCGGATCTGGTCAACATAGCCGGCAAGCGCAGCTCGCTCGCGTACCTCAACCACCAGCTCAATTCCATCCCCGGCGTCCTCGACGGCGCCTTCTTCCACCTGGATGACCCGCGTGCCTCACAGGCCGGCGTCGCGCGCGTGGCTGCCTGCGTGGTCGCCCCGGAGCTGGATGCGGCGGGGGTGGTGCAGGAGCTGCGCCGGCGGATCGATCCGGTTTTCCTGCCGCGCCCGCTGCTGTTCGTGGCGCGCCTGCCGCGCAACAGCACCGGCAAGCTCCCGCAGGAGGCCCTGAGGTCTCTGGCGGCGACGCATCTGAAGTCAGCGTGACCGCCGTGGGCGCCGTCAGCGTCACCATCGACGCGGAGCACCCGGCGCTCGCCGGACACTTTCCTGGCGCGCCGATTCTGCCCGGCGTGCTGCTGCTCGATGAGATGCTGCGCGCGGTGGAGCAGGAACACGCGCCCGCCGGCACACGCTGGCGCATCGGCGCGGCGAAGTTCGTGAAGCCGGTGCGCCCGGGGGAGACGTTGACTCTCGAGCACGAACCCCGGCCGAATGGCTCGATCCGCTTCCATATCGCGAGTGCCGGACATCCGGTCGCGCACGGGGTGCTCGTGCCCGCGATAGTCCCCGCTGAGCATGACGCCCAGGCCCCTGCCGTCCCCGCCGGCCCGCGGGCGAGCGCCGCGCAATGGGCGGACGCACCCGAGCGAGGCAGCGCGACCCTCCTGAGGATAATGATTTTCCTGTCACTGCGGCTCGGACGCCCGGTGGCGCGCGGCCTCCTGCATCTCATCGCGGCCTACTTCTTCGCGTTCGCGCCCGGCGCGCGCCGCGGCGCGCGCGCGTACCTGCGCCGGGCGCTCGGGCGCGAGCCCAGCGCCATCGATCGCTACCGGCAGGTGTACGCCTTTGCCTCGACCATTCTCGATCGCCTCTATCTGATGCACGAGCGCTACGGCCTGTTCGCGATCTCGATCGAGGGTGAGGAACTGATGCACGACACTGCCGCGCGCGGCAGCGGGGCGTTTCTGCTCGGCGCGCACCTGGGGAGCTTCGAGATCATGAGCGCGGTGGGCCGGCGCCGTCCGGGTCTGCGCGTGGCCATGGCGATGTACGAGCGCAACGCCAGCCGGGTGGCTGCGTTCTTCAGAGCCGTCAACCGCGTGAGCGCACCGGAAATCATTGCGCTCGGGCAGCTCGAGGCGATGCTGCGGATCCGCGACTGTCTGGATGAGGGCAAGTTCGTCGGGATGCTCGCCGACCGCACCCTCGCGGATGCCCCGGCGCAGCTCGTGAGCTTCCTCGGACGTGCGGCCCTGTTTCCCTCCGGTCCCATGCGCGCCGCCGCCGCCTTGAGGCGCCCGGTGATTTTCATGACGGGCCTGTACCGCGGCGGCAATCACTACCACGTGGTGTTCCGGCAGATCGCGGATTTCTCGCGGCCCGACTCGTGCGGCCGCGAGGCGGCGGTGCGTGCCGCGATCGCGCGCTACGTCGCGCTGCTGGAGGCGTACTGCCGCAGCGATCCCTACAACTGGTTCAACTTCTACGACTTCTGGCACGGCGCCGATACCCCGACCCTGCCTGCGCCGCGAGCGCTGGTGTGAGGCGGCAGCGCCGCGCCGTCGGCGTTGCGACCCTGGCGCTCGCCGCCGCCTGCGCCGCAGCCGCGCAGACCGCCGCCGCGCCGGCGTTCGATGAGCTTCTGCAGCTCTTCGCTCTGCGCCGGCATGGCCACGTCGCCTTCACCGAGGTGCAGCAGCTGGCGATGCTCGAGCGGCCGCTCAAATCATCCGGTGAGCTGCTGTACGACGCACCCGACCGCCTGGAGAAGCGCACGCTGAAACCGAGGGCGCAGACCCTGGTGCTGGAGCACGGCGTGCTGACGGCGCGCCGTGGACAGCACACCTACGTCATGGAACTGCGCGAGCATCCGCAGGTGGCGCCGTTCGTGGAGAGTATCCGCGCCACGCTCGCCGGAGATCGCGCGGCGCTGGAGCGCAGTTTCCGCGTTCAGTTCGACGGCACGCTCGCGCACTGGACGCTGCGTCTGGTGCCGGTGGACGCGGGACTTGCCGGCGCCGTGCAGGACATCCGCATCCAAGGCGAGCGCGATGTGATCCGCACGGTGCAAATCCGCCACAGCGACGGCGACACCTCGCTCCTCACCCTCGGTCCCGAAATCCCCCCATGACCCGCCCCGGTGCCGCGGGCCTGATCTGGGGGCTGCTGGCGGTCATCGCCGCCGCCATCGTCGCGCGCGCCACCTACACCACCGACCTGTCGGCGTTTCTGCCCCGCGCTCCGAGCGCGACCCAGACTCTGCTGATCGAGCAGTTGCGCACCGGCCCCGCCGGGCGGCTCATCCTGGTGGCGCTCGAGGGCGCGGATGCGCTCAAGCGCGCGCATCTGTCGGAGCAGCTCGCCCGCGAGCTCCGATCCGACCCGCGCTTCATCGCCGTCAACAATGGTGACGCGGCGAGCCTCGAGCGGGAGCGTGAGTCTTTGTTTCGCCACCGCTACCTGCTGAGTGAGACCGTCACCGCGCAGCGCTTCACGGTGGCGGGGCTGCGTGCGGCGATCGCCGACTCGCTCGATCTGCTGGCCTCGCCCGAGGGGGCTGTGATCAAACCGCTGTTCACGCGCGATCCCACCGGCGAGATGCTCACGATTCTCGAGGCTCTCGGACCGGGGCGCGGTCCGCACACCACGCTCGGGGTGTGGAGCTCGCCCGATGGCGCGCGTGCGCTGCTCATCGTGCAGGTCCGCGCCGCCGGCTCCGACACCGACGCGCAACAGGCGGCGTGCCAGGCCATCCGCCGGGCATTCGCCTCGAGCCTGGCGACGATCCCGCCCGCCGACCGAGGTGGCGTCAGATTGCTGATGAGCGGACCGCCGGTGTTCGCGGTGGCCTCGCGCGCCATGATCAAGAGCGAGGTGATGCGCCTCTCGGGCGTGAGCGCCGCACTCGTCGCGCTGCTGCTGCTGTGCGTGTATCGCTCGCTGCCGGCGCTGTTGCTGACGCTCTTGCCGGTGGCCTGCGGCGCCCTCGCCGGGGTCGCCGCCGTTGCGCTGGGGTTCGATGCCGTGCACGGCATCACGCTGGGCTTCGGCGTCACGCTCATCGGCGAGGCGGTGGACTATTCCATTTATCTCTTCATCCAGGGCGCCGCGCACTGGCGGCACGCGGTGTGGCCGACGATCCGCTTAGGCGTGCTCACTTCGATCTGCGGGTTCGCGGCCCTCCTGCCGTCCGCCTTTCCGGGCCTGGCGCAGCTGGGACTGTATTCGGTCACGGGACTCGTGGCGGCGGCGCTGGTCACGCGCTTCGTACTGCCGGGGTGGTTGCCGCGCAGCTTCACCGTCCGCGGCCTGAGCGCCCTCGGCGAGCGCCTGGCGCGCGGGGTGCAGCAGCTGAGACGGTTCCGCAGCACGCTCGTGCTGGTGCCGCTGCTGGCCGGCGCCGTCCTGTATGCGCATCGCGGCGCGCTCTGGAATCGCGAATTGTCGGCGCTCAACCCGATTCCAGCGGCGGACCAGGCGCTCGATGAACAGCTGCGCGTGCAGGCCGGCGCCCCGGATGTGCGCTACGTGATCGTCGCATCCGCGCCTGACCGCGAGTCCGCCCTCGCCGCCGCGCACGCACTGGCAGCGCTCCTCACCCCGCTCATCGAGCAGGGCGTGATCGGGGGCTTCGAGTCCCCGGCCCGCTTCCTGCCGCCACTGGCCATCCAGCGCATGCGCCGCGCGAGTCTCCCGGCGCCCGCGGAATTGAGCGCACGGCTGCAGCAGGCCCTCGCGGGTCTGCCGGTGAGCGCGGCGCGCTTGCAGCCGTTTCTCCTTGACGTCGAGCACTCGCGCACCGCGGCGCCGCTGACCAGCGCCGACCTCGAGGGCACCTCACTCGCCGCCGCCGCGCAAGGCCTGCTGGTCAAGAGCGGCGGTGGCTGGTCGGCGCTGCTGCCGCTGTCCGCGGTGGCGTCCGCGGATCTGCCCGCGAGCGCCGTCGAGCGGGTGCGCGCCGCGCTGGCGCAGGCCAGCGGCTTGCACGCCGTGCTGCTTGATCTGAAGGGCGAAGCCGACCGGCTGTATGCGGGTTATCTGTCGGAGGCCGTGCGGCTGGCGCTCGCCGGCTTCGCGGCCATCGTGCTGTTGCTGTGGGTCGCCCTGCGCTCGCTGGCGCGCGTCGCGCGGGTGGTGGCGCCGCTCGCGCTGGCGGTGCTGGCGGTTGCGGGGCTGCTGGTGGCCCTCGGTGGGCGACTGACCATCCTGCACGTCGTCGGTATGTTGCTGATCGTTGCCGTGGGCTCGAACTACGCGCTGTTCTTCGATCGCAGCAGCGCGAGTGCGCGTTCCGGTTCCGTGCCGCTGACGCTCGCTTCGCTCCTGATCGCCAACATCGCCACCGTGCTGACCTTCGGCGTGCTGGCCTCCTCCAGCGTCCCGGTGCTCGCGGACCTGGGGTCCACCGTGGCACCGGGGACGCTGCTGGCGTTGCTGTTCGCAGCGCTGCTGGCGCGCCCGGCAGCGGATGCGGCGCCGGCGGCTGCTTCATGATGCACGCCATCGTGGACGCCGCGCACACCGGACACAGCGCGCCCATGCGAGTGCTCATGTTGCCCGCCGCCTACAGCGGGCCCGAGGATTTCGTGCGCGCAGGATTTGCCCGGGCGGTGCGCCAGCGGCACCTGGAGGTCGACCTGGTATTCGCGCGGCTCGAGCTGCAACACCTCACCGACCGCACGGTGCTCACGCGGGTGCGGCAGGAGCTGCTGCTGCCGGCCAGGGCGCAGGGATGCTCGATCTGGCTGGGCGGGATCTCGCTCGGGGCTTACGTTGCGCTGTGCTGCGCGGAACGCTACCCGCAGGAGATCGACGGCCTGTGCCTGTTCGCCCCCTACCTGGGCAGTCACATCGTGACCGATGAGATCGCCCGCGCCGACGGAGTGCACGCGTGGCGCCCGGGTGAGATCGCCGCGGACGACCAGGAGCGGCGGATCTGGCGTTTCATCCAGACGCTCGGGGCGCGCGCGCTGCCGATCCACCTGGGGCTCGGGCGCGAGGATCGCTTCGCGCCGCGGCATCGGCTGATGGCCGCCGCGCTCGCCCCCGGCAGCGTCGACATCGTGCCGGGGGGCCACGACTGGCCCACCTGGTATCGGCTCTGGGAGAATTTCCTGGATGCCCGCTTGGTGAGTGCCTCTCATGCCTGAGCGGTCCGTGCCGCAACCGCGGCGGCCGTCCGCGCTGATCCGTAGCTCGGTGGCGCTGCACCTCGGCGCCGTGGGCGCCTTGCTCGCGCGCCCGCGGTGGTGGCCGTGGGCGCTGTCGGCGGTGGTGGCCGATCATCTGCTGCTCACCGCCGCAGGTCTGTGGCCGAGGAGCCGCCTGCTGGGCCCGAACTGGACCCGGCTGCCGGCCTGTGCCGGTGGCCCGGCCGCGATCGCCATCACCATCGATGATGGCCCCGATCCGGAGGTCACCCCGCGAGTGCTTGCGCTCCTCGAGGCGCACGGCGCCAGGGCCACCTTCTTCTGCGTCGGCGAGCGGGTGGCCCGACACCCGGGCCTGGCCCGCGAGATCGTGCGCTGCGGCCACGCCATCGAGAATCACAGCCACCGCCATCTGCATGGCTTCTCGCTCCTCGGGCCCCGCGTGCTGGCGCAGGAGATCGGGCGCGCGCAGCAGAGCATCGCCGCGGCGACCGGGGAAGTCGCGCGCTTCTTTCGTGCGCCCGCGGGCCTGCGCAACCCCTTCCTCGAGCCGGTGCTGGCGCGCGCCAATCTGCGCCTGGTGAGCTGGACCCGACGCGGCTTTGACACCGTGAGCGGCAGCGCGCCGCGCGTGCTCGGCAGACTCACTCGCCACCTCCAGGACGGCGACATCCTGCTGCTGCACGACGGACACGCCGCGCGCACCGCCGCCGGCGGCGCGGTGATCCTGGAGGTGCTGCCGCCCTTGCTGGCGGCGGTCACCGCCGCGCGGCTCACCCCCATCACGCTGCGCGCGGCCGCGGATCGCGCCGGGCGACACTGACGTAGACTAGCGGCGCATGAATCCGCTCGCGCTCACGAGCTTCACGGCCACGAGCTGCATCGGTTGCGGCGTCTCCGCCACGCTCGCCACGCTGCGCGAGCAGCGTACCGGGCTTGTCCCGTGCGCCTTCGAGACGGTGGCGCTCGACACCTGGGTGGGCGAGGTGGCGGGCGTCGATGACGCCCCGCTCCCTGCGACGCTGCGCGAGTTCGAGTGTCGCAACAATCGCCTCGCGCTCCTCGGCCTCGTGCAGGACGGTCTTGCCGAGGCGGTGAAGCGCGCGGCCGCCCGCTACGGGCGGAGGCGCGTCGGGGTGTTTCTCGGCACCAGCACCTCGGGCATCCTCGACACCGAGCTCGCCTACCGCGAACGCGACCCGGTGAGCGGTGCGCTGCCGGCGCACTTTCGCTACCGCGGCGCGCACAATACGTTCTCGCTCGCGGCGTTCGCGCAGCAGGCCCTGCAGCTGTCGGGTCCGGCGGTGGTCATCTCGTGCGCGTGCTCGTCCAGCGCCAAGGTGTTCGCCTCGGCGCGGCGCGCCATCGAGGCGGGGCTGATCGACGCCGCGCTCGTCGGCGGGGTGGACTCGCTGTGCCTCACCACGCTCTATGGCTTTCACTCCCTGCAGCTGGTGTCGCGCACGCCGTGCCGGCCCTTCGACGTCGCACGCGACGGCATTTCCATCGGCGAGGCCGCCGCCTTCGCGCTGCTCGAGCGTCCCGCGGAGAGCCTGGACGCGAATGCGGTGCTGCTGCTCGGGGTGGGCGAATCGAGCGACGCGCACCACATGTCCGCGCCGCATCCGCAGGGCCGTGGCGCCCGCGCCGCCATGCTGCAGGCGCTGCAGAGCGCCGCACTCGCCCCGCAGGACATCGAATACATCAACTTTCACGGTACCGGCACGCCGAGCAACGACGACGCCGAGGCGCGCGCCGTGACGGGCGTGCTCGGCGATGAGATCCCCGGCAGCTCCACCAAGGGCGCGACCGGTCACACGCTCGGCGCCGCCGGCGCGCTCGAGGCGGTGATCTGCGCGCTCGCGCTGCAGCACGCAGTGATGCCGGCGGGCGTCAACACCGCCGAGGTCGACCCGGCGCTGTCGGTGCACTACCTGCGCGATAACCGCGCCACGCCCCTGTCGCGCGTCATGAGCAACTCCTTCGGCTTCGGCGGCTCCAACTGCAGCCTGATCTTCGGCCGGGCCGGGTGAGCGCGATGGCGGCGCTTGCGGCGTACGTGGACGGTATCGGGCTCCTCGGACCGGGCATCGGTGACTGGCCGGCCGGGGCACGCCTGCTCACCGGGGAGACACCCTGGGCGCGCGCACCGACGGTGCTGCCCGCGGCCGAGCGTCTGCCGAGCGCCGAGCGGCGGCGCACCGGCACCGTCGTGCGGCTGGCGCTGGCGGTGGGGCTGGAAGCGAGCGCCCGCGCCGGCGCGGATCCGGCGGCTCTGGCGGCGGTGTTCGCCTCCTCCGGTGGCGACGGTCAGAACTGTCACGAGATCTGCCAGGTCCTGGCCTCGAGCGAGCGACACCTCTCGCCCACCCGCTTTCATAACTCCGTGCACAACGCCGCCGCCGGCTACTGGAGCATTGCGACCCAGGCCACTCCCGCCTCCAATGCGCTGTGCGCCTATGATGCGAGCTTTGCAGCGGGACTGCTGGAGGCCTTACTTCAGGTGGCTGTTGAGCGAACCGCCGTACTGCTGGTCGCCTACGACGCGGGTTACCCCGAACCCCTGCACCAGCACCGTCCCATCCCGGACGCGTTCGGTGTGGCGCTGGTGTTGGCGCCGGCGCCAGGGGCGGCCTCGCAGGCGCGCCTCACCGCCGCACTGAGTGACGCCCCGGCGGATGGCATGGCTGACTGCGCGCTCGACGGCTTACGCCGCTCGATTCCCGCCGCCCGCAGCCTGCCGCTGCTCGCACACCTGGCGCGACGCAGCACCGGCCGCGTGGTGCTCGAGTACCTCGCCGGCAAGCGCCTGGCCGTGGAGGTGAGCGCATGCCCTTAGACCGACAATGGATCGAGCAGCACATCCCCCACAAGGGCCGCATGTGTCTGCTCGATGAGGTGTTGTCCTGGGACGCCACGCGCATTCGCTGTCGCAGCACGACGCATCGCAGCCCCGATAATCCGCTGCGCCAGCACGGGCGCCTGGGCGCCGCCTGCGGCATCGAGTACGCCGCGCAGGCCATGGCGGTGCATGGTGCACTGGTGGCCGCCAGCGCGCCGCTCGCCAGCACCGTTTCCACCAGCGTGCGCGGCAGCATCGGCGCGAGCGTCGGCTACCTGGCGAGCGTGCGCAACGTCTCGCTGCACGTCGCGCGCCTGGACGATCTGCAGGCGGATCTCATCGCAGCCGCCGAGCGGGTCACCGGCGACGCACGCACGGTGCTGTATGAGTTCTCGGTCTGGAGCGCGCAGCAGCCGCTCGTGAGCGGGCGCGCCAGCATCGTGTTCGACGCCACCTTTGGGCTGCCGGCCACCGGAACTCACGCATGAGCGAGCTTCCCGCGATGAGCGGCGCTCCCCGACGCGCCCTGGTGACGGGCGGCAGCGGTGGCATCGGTGGTGCGCTGTGCCGCCGCCTGGCGCGTGATGGCCACCATGTGTACGTGCACTCGCATCGGGGCGTGGCGGTGGCCGAAGCGCTGGTGCGGGACATCGTCGCGGGGGGGGGTCACGCCAGCGCCATCAACTTCGACATCACCGATACCGCCGCCACACGCACGGCGCTCGAGGCGGTGCTCGAGGCGGGTCCCATCCAGATCCTGGTTAACAACGCGGGTGTGCACGATGACGCGGTGTTGCCTGGCATGAGCCCGCAAGCATGGCACCGGGTGATCGACGTGTCGGTCAACGGCTTCTTCAACGCCACGCAGCCGCTGCTCCTGCCCATGATCCGCACCCGCTGGGGCCGGATCGTCAACGTGTCATCCATCGCCGCGCTGATCGGCAACAAGGGCCAGGTCAACTATGCCGCCGCCAAGGGGGCCCTCAACTCCGCCACCAAGGCGCTCGCGCTCGAGGTCGCGACCCGCGGCGTCACGGTGAACGCCGTGGCCCCCGGCATCGTCGAGACTCCGATGACGGCCGGACTGTTCGACGCCCGGGCCATCGAGCGGCTGGTGCCCATGAACCGCCTGGGCGCCCCCGAGGAGATCGCCGGCGTCGTGTCGTTTCTGGTGTCGGAGGATGCTTCCTACGTGACGGCACAGATCATCTCGGTGAGCGGCGGCATGGCGTAGACTGTCGCGCTCCGCCGATCCGCCGTGGCGGCCAAGTGAGTGCCCAGCATCATCAAACGAACGATTGGGAGGACTCCATGCAACGCCGTACCCTGCTGTCACGCCTCGCATTCCTGCCCGCGCTCGCCGGTCTCGCGGCGGGCGCGCGCGCCGCGGAAGCCAGTAAGCCGCTTAAGATCATGTTCAAGACCGCCTGGGGCTCTGATGACCCCACCAAAGCCGCCTTTGCGTTTCTGCACGCCCACGCGCTGGCGGAAGCCGGACACACGCCGCAGATCTTCCTGCTGGGCGAGGCCGTGTCCCTGATGCGCTCCGCGGTCGCGAACGCGGTCGTTCCGGTCGGCTGGCCGCCGCTGGTGGAAACGCTGCAGAAAGTGACCGCGAGGAAGATCCAGATCTACGCGTGCGGCGCGTGCTCACGCGCTCGCGGCGTCACCGAGCAGGATCTGACCCAGTGGGGCGCGAAGTTCGGCAACCCGACGATTTTCGTGGGCCTGGTCGAGTGGGCCGACCGGATCATCACCGAGTGACACCCGCGCACGTCTCCTCAGGAGAGCCCCTCATGCTCATCAGGTCTCGCGTGCTTATGGCGGCAGCCACCCTGAGCGCGTGCGCGCTGCTCGCCGCCGCTGATGGGGTGAGCGCGCAGCAACCGACTGCTGAGGCCAACTCCTCCCAGCTGATCGAGAAGCTGGGACTGCACGTCGCGGCGCAGCCGGCGCGCGAGCGCCCCGGCTGGCGCCCGCCGCGCATCGTGCTGGTGAGCGAGCAGCTGCATGACGAGCTACCGCTGCTGCAGCAGGCGGCCCCGCACGCCAGGCTCATCAACATCGCCGCGGCGACGCCGCGCGAGATTGCCGCCGCGGACGTCGCCTTCGGCGTGTGCTCGGCCGAGGTGCTGGCGCAGGCGAAGCAGCTGCAGTGGATCCAGTGGCCGGCCGCCGGCGTCGAGCGCTGCGTGCAGCAGCCCCTGATGCGCGAGCGTCATCTGCTGCTGACCAACCTGCAGCGCACCATGGGCCCCAGCATGGCCGAGCATGTGCTGGGGATGATGCTGATGTTGAGTCGCCACCTGGACTACTTCCTGAAGGAGCAGCAACAGGGCCGTTGGACGCAGGACAACGCGCCGCCGCTCGCGGACCTGGAGGGCAAGACCGTGCTGGTGGTGGGCCTGGGGGGTATCGGCACCGAAGTCGCCCGGCGCGCGCACGCGTTCGGCATGCGCGTGACCGCGACCCGCGCCAGCGGCCGCACCGGACCTGACTACGTGAGCTACGTCGGACTACCCGATGAGCTGCTGAAGCTCGCGAAGGATGCCGACTTCGTGGTCAATTGCGCCCCGCTCACGCCCCAGACGACCGGTATCTTCAACCGCGAGTTCTTCGCCAGCCTCAAGCCCGGCGCTTACTTCATCAGCGTGGGGCGCGGGCGCAGCACGGTGACCGCGGACCTGGTCGCCGCACTCAACAGCGGCAAGCTCGCCGGCGCGGGCCTCGACGTCTTCGATCCCGAGCCCCTGCCCTCCGACAGCCCCCTGTGGCACCTGCCGAACCTCATCATCACCCCGCACGTGTCGGCCGATACGCCGCTGGCCGAGGAGCAGCGCGTCGCCGTGCTGCGCGAGAATCTGCGCCGCTATGTCGCGGGCGAGCCGCTGCTGTCGGTGGTGGACGTCGAGCGCGGATACTGACCTGTCTTCCGCGGGCCGTTGCGCAGCCCCGGGGGTCAGGAACTGCGTTCCTTCAGCCAGGCGACGATGCGCTGCGGGACCGAGTGTGCGGCCTTGCGGCTCACGTACATGCCGATGTGGCCGGTGTCGATGCCGCAGCCAGTGTAGTCGGCGCTGCCGAGGTAGCGCCGCATGGCCGCCGAGGCGTCCGGGGGCACGATGTGATCCTCGAGCGCGTAGAGATTGAGCACCGGCTGGCGGATCTCTCCCAGGTCCACCCCACGGCCGCCGATGCGCAGCGTCCCGCGGGCCAGGCGGTTCTCCTGGTAGAACCACCTGACGAACTGCGCCAGCGCGACTGCCGCCTGCGGCGGGCTGTCGAAGATCCACTTCTCCATGCGCACGAAGTCCTCCAGCGCTCGCTGATCGCAGTTCCCGGTGAGCAGCCGCACGTACTTGTGCTGCGTCAGGCGAAACGGCATGAGCGACAGGAACAGCCCGTTGAGCACCTCGCCCGGCACGTTGCCGCTGCGCATGAGAAGCTCGGTGTCGAGCCCTCGCACCCACTTCGAGAGCAGGTTGTCGGGCGTGTGAAAATCCACCGGGGTGGTCAGCGTCACGAGATTCGCCACCTGTCTGGGGTGCAGCGCCGTGTAGCACAGGCTCAGCACGCCGCCCTGACAGACCCCGAGCAGATCGAGCGGCTCGCCCCCGTGGCTGTCGAGGATGTGGCGCACGCAGCCACCGAGATGGCCTTCGATGTAGTCCTCGAGATCGACGCAGCGCTCGGCATCGTCCGGATCGCCCCAGTCGATCAGAAACACCGACAGACCCGCCACCAGCAGCCGGCGCACCAGCGATCGATCCGGCTGCAGGTCGAGCACGTACGGCCGGTTGACGAGCGCAAAGCAGATGAGCACGGGCCTGCCCCTGGTGTGCGGCGGCGCCTCCCCGAGTGGCAGGTACTCATACAGAGTCGTCTTGCCGCAGCTCCATACGGCGCGCTTCGCCGAGCAGCCGACCGTGACGCTCTGCACTTCGCGCAGCCGGGCCAGGGTGTCCGCGATCCGCAGCGTGAGCTGCGGAAACAACGCCTCGGCCTCGGGGGCGAACGGCCTCAAGCGCGTGGCTTGCGCGGGCGGTTGCGACGCGGCTTGCCGGCCGACCGCGCCGCGGGGCGCTTCGCGCCCGCCCGCCCGGAGTGCGCCGCAGCGGTGAGCTCGGCGAGCTGCCGGCGCAGATCCTTCAGCTGCGCATAGAGGGCGTCCACTTCGTTGCGGCTCGGCAATCCGAACGCGCGTACCAGTGTCTCGGCGTGCCGGCGCTGCTCCACCAGCAGTGCAGCGGAGGTGTTCGCGAGCTCCGCCTGCAGGCGGCAGAAGTCATCCTTGCGCACCGTCGCGGCGTAGCTTTCCTCGGCGCAATTCACCCACAGCTCGTAGAGCTTCAGAGCGTTGTCGAGCGTCGGCCCGCCGCCCGCCGCAGCTCCCAGGCGCGCGACGAAGCGCCGCGCGGCGCTGTTGGCGATCTCGCTCCAGTGCGAGGCGAGTTGTCCCTGCAGCTGCGCGAGCCGTGCGAGCAGATCCCAGGTGCGTTGCGCGTCCTGTTGGGGGGCGGCCCCCGCACCCCAGGGCAACGGGCCGAAGCCCGGTTGGGTGGCACCGAATCCCGCGCCAGCAGCCGGCGATGCGGCGTTGGCGGCGGCGAACCAGGAACCGGCCGACTGGGAGCTCTTGAGCCAAGCTTCGAACTGCCCGGCCAGCGGGCCCGCCAGTGAGGACCAGTCCCGGCCCGCGCCCGCCGCGCCGGGCATGCCAAAAGCCTTCAGGAGCTCGAAGAAGCGCTCCGCGGCGCTGGTAAAGGCCGCGTCGGGCTTGAAGGCGCCGTAGGTGAAGGGTGTTTCCATGTTGTATGCGCTGCCGAAAACCAGGTCCAGGAACGACCGTGCCCTCAGGCGGGGGGCGGGAGCGAGCAATGAGAACCCGCCCTTTTATCGGGTGGCCCGACAGGAGAATCGTGAAAACCATCATTGTGCGCTGCATACATGGGGACTAGCATTCCACCCTCTCTCAAGTGCCGCCCGCGCCCTCGGGCTCGTGCCCGCGCGGCCGGCTGAAAGACCGCAAACATGGCCGAAGAGCGCCTGATACGCAAATACGCCAACCGGCGCCTGTACGACGCGCATGACAGCCGCCACGTCACCCTCGATGACCTGCGCAAGCTGATCGCGGGCGGCCAGCGGATCAAGGTCGTGGACGACAAGAGCGGCGACGACATTACGCGCAGCATCCTGCTGCAGATCATCGCCAGCCAGGAGCAGTTCGGAACCCCGGTGCTCAGCCTGCAGCTGCTCGAGGCCATCATTCGCTTCTACGGTAATCCGATCCAGCAGATGCTCACGTCGTACCTGGAGCAGAGCATCGGCGGGCTGCTGCGCCAGCAGAATCTCATGCAGGCCGAGATGGCCAAGGCGCTCGAGACACCCATGGCGCCGATCGCGGAGATGGCGCGCCAGAACATGGAAATGTGGGCCAAGATGCAAGCATCGATGCTGTCGGCCTTCAGCCCGACCGCGGCACCCGCCGCTGGCGCCGCGCCACCCAAACCCGATTCCGGCAAGCGTCGCGGCTGAAGCGCGCTCGCGCATCACCGACCCAGGGCCGCCCCGAGCCTCGCTTTCCCCTCGTATCTCAGAACCGCAGGAGTGATCCGCCCGTGGATGTTCGCGGCAAAACCATACTCGTGACCGGAGCCGGGCGCGGCATCGGCCGCGCGCTCGCCCTGCACTTCGCCCGCAAGGGCGCCCATCTTGCCTTGCTGGACAGCAACAGCGAAGACCTGGCCGAGAGCTGCGCGCGCTGTACCGGCGTGGGCGTCGTGGCACGCAGTTACGTCACCGATGTCGCCGACGAGGACAGCGTGGTGGGCGCGCTCGATCAGGTGACGGCGGATTTCGGGGGCCTCGATGGCCTCATCAACAACGCCGGCATCGTGCGCGACGCCCTGCTCGTGAAGGTG
>DATKEZ010000211.1:0-14461 GCA_035511775.1 Steroidobacteraceae bacterium
GCGCGCTCAGGCGCGCGCGCCGCTCACCAAGGTGTGCCGGCCAGTTCGCGCTTGTAGTCCTGCAGCGCCTGGTGGATGCGCCGCCACAGCGGACCGGGCTTGCCGCTGCCGACCGGGTGACCGTCGAGAGCCGTCACCGGCTGTACCTCGCGCGTGGCGGCCGAGATCCACACCTCATCGGCCGCGCGCAGCTGCGCCTCGCTGATCGGCAGGATGCGGCTGCGCAGGGCGGCGCGTGCCGCCAGCTCCTCCACTACCCCGCGCGTGGTGCCCGGCAGAATGCGGCGCGAGTGCGGCGGCAGCAGCAGCTCCCCGCCGAGCACCACGTGCACGGCGGAAGCGGAGGCCTCGGTGAGCTCGCCGTCGCGCAGCAGAATGGTCTCGGAGGCTCCCGCGTCCACCGACAGCTGACGCAGCAGCACGTTCGCCAGCAGCGCGGTCGACTTGATGTCGCAACGCGCCCAGCGGCTATCGTCGGCGGTCACGCACGCGACCCCGCGCTCGAGAATCTCGGGGCCGTTCACCGGCAGGGGTGCGCAGAACGCGAATACGGTGCGCGGGATGTCGGGGAGCGGCGCGTGCGTGCGGCCGTGCTGCGCGCCGCGCGTCACCTGCCAGTACACGTAACAGTCGCCGCCGCCGTTGCGCTCGATCAGAGTGCCGAGGAGCGCGCGCCATTCCTCGCGCGTGTGCGGGTCCGCCATGCCGATGCCGGCGAGGCTGCGCGTGAGGCGCTCGCCGTGGGCGGCGAAGCGGAACGCTCGCCCGCCGTATACCGGCATCAGCTCGTAGACGGCGTCCGCATACAGGAAGCCGCGATCGAGCGGGGAGATACGTGCCTCGGTGAGCGGCAGGTACGCGCCGTTCAGGTAGCACAGGGGCAGGGGCTCGGCCATGCGCTCTAAGGGCTCAATGGAACCACAATGCCACGCTGTCCACGGCACGCGTCCACAGCCCGCCCGCTGGTACCGGCGCGAGGGCGGTGAGCGGTGCGCGCGCGATCACCTCGCCCGTGGCATCCGCCACGGTCAGTTCGCCCACGGGCTGGCCGGCCGCGAGCGGTGCAATCAGCGGTTCACCGCTCAGGTGCGCACTGGTGCGCAGCGCCGCGCCCTGCCCGCGGCCGACGGTCGCGTAGACATCGTACGGCACGCCGACCGCGGCGAACTCGGTCGCCGACTTGTAGACGCGCGGCTTCAGCACCGTCTCGCGCGCCGCCTTGACGCGCACGGTCTCGTAAAAGGTGTAGCCGTAATTCAGCAGGGCGGCGCTGGCGTCCTCGCGCGCCCTGACGCTCGGGGCACCCATGACCACCGACACCAGCCGCATGCCGTTGCGGTTGGCGGAGGTCGCGAGGCAGAAGCCGGCGCTGTCGGTGTGTCCGGTCTTGAGCCCGTCGACCGACGGATCCTTGCCGAGCAGGCCGTTGCGGTTGTCCTGGCGGATGTTGTTCCACATGAATTCCCGCAGGCTGAACAGCGGATAGAACTGCGGAAACTCGCGGATGAGCGCATTGGCGAGCGTCACCGTGTCGCGTGCCGTGGTGTAGTGATTGGGGGAGGGCAGGCCGTCGCTGTTCTCGAAGTTGCTCGATTTCATGCCGAGGCGCCGGGCGTACTCGTTCATCATCTGCGCGAAGGCGGCCTCCGTGCCGCCGACCTTCTCGGCGAGCGCGATGCTGGCGTCGTTCCCGGACTGCACGATCATGCCCTTGATGAGAATGTCGACCGGGATCTGCTTGCCGACCTGCACGAAGCTGCGCGAGCCGCCCGTGCGCCAGGCGTGCTCGCTGACGGTGACCATGTCGGTGGGCTTCAGCCGGCCCTCCGCGAGCGCCTTGAAGACCACGTACGCGGTCATCAGCTTGGTGAGGCTCGCAGGCTCGGCGCGCTCGTCGGCGTGACTCTGGGCCAGCACGCGGCCGCTGAAGTGATCGACCAGCAGATAGGAGCGCGCGTTGACCTCGGGGGGCTTGGGTATCGGGCTTGCTGCCTGTGCGGGGCCGGTCGCGGCGGTGAGCGCCAGTGCGACCCAGGCGAGGAGTATGAGCGGTGAGCGGACCACGGGTGCGGATCTTAACCCAAGCGCGACACGCTCAAGCGCTGCCTGAATCCGGCGCGCTGAAGCGGCGCGTGCGTCAGTCGACCGCCAGCCGGGCGTCGGGAATGCCGAGCGTTGCGAGGCGGGCGGCGAGCTGATCGAATTCCGCGACGCTGCCCACCGGCCCGAGGCGCACGCGGTACAGGCGTGATTTGCCTTCCGGGGGCGAGAGGATGAAGGCGCTGGCCAGTCCCGCGGCGTGCAGCCGCTCGAGCAGGTGCTGGGCGTTGTGCGCATCGGCGAATGCGCCCGCCTGCACATACAGCGAGGGCGGCGGTGACTGCGCGCTGCGCGTCAGCTCATCGGGGGCGCTCGGCGTCAGCGCCCGCACCTCCACCAGCGTGGTCCCCTCGCGGATCATGTCGAGCCTGGCGGCCGCGGTGTAGGACAGATCGATCAGGCGGTTGGCGACGAACGGGCCGCGGTCGTTGATGCGCACCACGACGCTCCTGCCGTTGCGAAGATTGGTGACGCGGGCATAGGTCGGCAGCGGCAGGGTCTTGTGAGCCGCGCTCATCCCGTACATGTCGTAAGGCTCACCGCTCGAGGTGTTGCCGCCATGGAAGGTCGGGCCGTACCAGGACGCCACACCGCGTTCCAGGTAGCCGTCGGCGGCTACCAGCACGAAGTAACGCCGGCCCAACACGTCGTAGAACGGCGGATTGCCGTGGGCGCTGCGCGGTTCGGCGTGCGGCACGGCATCGGGGATCGATTCGATGCCGGCCGGCGGCGGCGGCACGGGTGCCTGCTCGGGTGCGCCCTGCGGAGCCGGCCGGCGCGTGCCGAGCGCGCACGCTGCCAGCAGCAGGCACAGCGCGGCAGCGCTCGCGCCTGCGAACGGCACGGATGCCCGGCACGCGGCCGTCACGGCGCGACGTCGTGCACGCGCTGCGCGACGGTCTGCGCCAGCTCGTGCACCGCCATGGCGTAGCGCGCGCTGGCGTTGTAGCGCGTGAGCACGTAGAAATTATGGAATCCGACCCGGTAGGCCGGACCATCGCGCTGCTCGGCGGAGATCAGCACCACCGGCGTGTCGGGCGGCACGCTCATCTCGACTTTCACGCCGTGCGCGGCGAGGCTCTCGACGGTCTGGTTGAGATCGAGATTGTGCGGCTCGATCTGAAAGCTCGGGTCGGGCTCGAGCCGGGTCTCGGCCAGCACCGGCCCGCCCGCCACCCAGCCGTGCTCGTTCAGGTAGTTCGCGACGCTCGCCAGGATATCGTCCCAGTCACCCCACAGATCGCGCGGCCGGTCAGCGTTGGCAGCCACTGCATAGCGCCGGTATTGCGAGGGCATGAACTGTGGCACGCCCAGGGCGCCGGCGTACGAGCCGGGGACGGTGAGCGGATCGAGCTTGTTTTCCTTCACCAGCAGCATGAATTCCTCGAGCTCGCTGCGGAAGAACTTCTGGCGCGGCGGATAATCGAACGCGAGCGTTGCGAGAGCGTCCAGTGCGCGGTAGGGCCCGGTATTGCGTCCGTAGTGTGTCTCGACGCCGAGGATTGCCACCAGGTACTCGCTCGGCACCTGGTACTGGGCGGAGATCTGCTCGAGCGTGTTCTTGTGATCGAGCCAGAAGCGCACACCGTCGCTGATGCGCTCGGCGCTCAGGAAACGATCGCGGTATTCCCACCAGGGCGCCACTTTCTCGATGGGGCGGTTCACGATCTCGATGATTCTCGGCTGCGGCCGCGCTTCCTTCAGCAGGGCGCGCACGTCCTTGCGGTTGAGGCCGTCGCGGCTCACCACGTCGTTGACGAATTCGATGATCTCGGGGCGCTGCAGATCGAAGCCGCCCGCGACCACATCCTCCGGCTGAGCGCCCGCCGGAGCGCAGGCGAGCGCGGCGAGCAGCAGGTAACGGCACTTGTTCAAGGCCACTTGTTCGACTACGACCCGATGAGTTTGCGCCGTGAATACAGCGCCATGAGAATACCGAAGCCGGCGAGCAGCGTCACGACCGAGCTGCCTCCATAGCTCACCAGCGGCAGCGGCACCCCGACCACCGGCAGCAGTCCCGTGACCATGCCCGCGTTGATGAACACGTACACGAAGAAGGTGAGCGCGAGACTGCCGGCCAGGAGGCGCGCGAAGGTATCCTGGGTCTGGGTGGCGAGATAGATGGCGCGGCCGACGACGAACACGTACAGCAGCAGCAGCAGCAGCAGGCCGAGCAGGCCGAACTCCTCGCCGACGACGGCGAAGATGAAGTCGGTGGAGCGCTCCGGGAGGAATTCGAGCTGCGCCTGGCTGCCGTTCATCCAGCCCTTGCCGAACACCCCGCCGGAGCCGATCGCGATCTGCGACTGGATGATGTGGTAGCCGGCGCCGAGTGGATCGGCCTGCGGGTTGAGAAACATGAGCACGCGCTTGCGCTGGTAGTCGTGCATGAAGCTCCAGCCGAACCAGGCCGCAAGGGCCCCGAGCGCCACCAGCGCCACCATCACGCGCGCGCGCAGGCCGGCGAGGATGATGACCAGCGCGCCGGCGATCGCGATGAGCGCGGCGGTCCCCAGATCAGGCTGGATCGCCACCAGTCCCACCGGGATGAGGATGAGCACGCTCAGCGCGCCGAGCGAGCTCCAGCCCGGCGGCAGCGGCCGCTCGTGCAGGTACCAGGCACACGTCATCGGCACCGCGAGCTTCATCAACTCGGAGGGCTGGAAGCGGAACAGGCCGAGATTCAGCCAGCGTTGCGCGCCCATGCCGACGTGGCCGATCGCGACCACGATGAGCAGCAGCACGCACCCGCCGGCGTACAACCACGGCGTCAACCGGCGCAGGAAATTCGGGTTCACGCGCGCCAGCACCAGCATGGCCATGGTGCCGAGCAGCAGCCGCAGCGCGGTGCGCACCACCGTGGCGGTGCTCTGGCCGGAGGCGCTGTACAGTACGATGAGCCCGAAGGCGGCGATGAGCGCGAGTCCCACCACCAGCGGACCGTCGATCTGCAGCGCCGAGAGCACGCGCGCAGCTCCGGTGAGCGTGCGGCGCGTGCGTGAGCCGGAGCTGACTTCCGCGTAGATCATGTCTGGGGCTTGAGCTTGCCGTCCGCGCCGAGCAGGTAGGCGTCCAGCACCTTGCGGGCGATGGGCGCCGCGGCGCTCGCGCCTGCGCCGCCGTTCTCCTGCAGCACCGCCAGTGCAATGCGCGGCTGATCGGCGGGCGCGAAGGCGATGAACCAGGAATGATCGCGCAGGCGCTCGCTGATCAGTTTGGCGTTGTACTTCTCGTTCTGTGCGACCGTGAACACCTGCGCGGTGCCGGTCTTGCCGGCGAAGGTATAGGCAGCATGCGCGCCGCTCGCGGCCGCCGTGCCGCGCGTGGTGACGCCGATCATGCCGTGGACCACACGCTGCCAGTCTTCCGCCGCAACGCCCGTCACCTCGCCCTCGGACACCGGCGGGACCGGATGGATCTGCCCGCTGCGCGGATCGCGGTAGGCCGCGAGCAGTCGCGGTTTCCAGACCTTGCCGCGGGTGGCGATGATGCTGGCGTAATGCGCCAGCTGCAGCGGTGTCACCGTGAGATAGCCCTGGCCGATGCCGAAGTTCACGGTCTCGCCCGGGAACCACACCTGGTCCGCCGGCCGCGAGAAATTTTTCGCCTTCCATTCGCGCGAAGGCAGGATGCCGGGCTTCTCCCCGCCGATGTCGATGCCGGTCGCTCTGCCGAAGCCGAACGGCCCCATGAACGCCGCGATCCGATCCACGCCCAGCACATCGGCCAGCCCGTAGAAGTAGACGTCGCAGGAGCGCGCGATGGCATCATCGAGATCGACGGAGCCATGGCGCTCGTTGTGGTATTCGTGGAACACGTGTGAGCTGCCGGGCAGATGAAAGGCGCCGGCGCAGTAGCGGTGCGCCTGCGGATCCACCACGTGATAGGTGAGTCCGGCGAGCGCGATCACCGGCTTCACGGTCGAGCCCGGCGGATAGGTGCCGCGCAGCGCGCGGTTGAACAGCGGATGGTCGATGTCATTCTGCAGGATGCCGTACTCGGCCGCGGTGATGCCGCGGCCGAACATGGTGGCATCGAAGCCCGGCAGGCTGACGAGCGCGATCACATCGCCGCTGTTCGGATCGAGCGCCACGACCGCACCGCGGTGCCCGGCGAGCGCGGCTTCGGCGGTGCGCTGCACCTTGAGGTCGATCGACAGCAGCAGATCCTCACCGGCGCCCGGTGACTTGGTGCGCAGGTTGGGGACGAACGCGCCCTGGCGCTCCACCGAGCGCCCCTGGGCGTTGACGAGAATCTCACGAAAGCCGTTGGTGCCATGGAGCTCATGCTCGTAGGCGCTCTCGACGCCGAGCTTGCCGATGAGGGAGGTGCCGGCGTAGGCGGCGCGGTCGATGTGCTTCAGGTCCTGCTCGCTGATGGCGCCCACGTAGCCGAGCGCGTGCACTGCCAGCTCACCGTTCGGGTACCAGCGGGTCTGGCGTGTCTTGATATCCAGGCCCGGAAACTCGAAACGCCGCACGGCGAAGCGCGCCACGTCCTCGTCCGACATGCGCAGGCGGATCGGCACGCTGTCGAAGCTGCGGCTCGAGTCGATGGTGCGCTCGAGCTCATCGACGTCCTCGGCACGGATGAGATCGAACTGCACCAGGCGCGCGAGGGTCTGCTGCAGGTCCGGCACCTCTTCGGGCACCAGTTCCAGCTGGTAGGCGGGCTGGTTGCCCGCGATCACCTCGCCGTGGCGGTCGAGGATCAGCCCGCGCGCCGCCGGGATCGGCTCATTGCGCACCCGGTTACCCTGGGAGAGGTCTGCGTAGTATTCGTGACGCGACACCTGCAGCACGAACAGACGCACGATCAGGCAGACAGTCGCCACGGCCATGAGCGCGGCGCACGCGAGCGAGCGCTGATCGAAGAGGCGCTGTTCCCGCCAGTGATCCTTGATGCGCACTGCCGGCATGGCTAGAACCCGTCTACAGACCCTCAGCCAAGGATAGTTCCACTCAGGCGCGCCCGCGCGAGCCGTAGGCCAGTATGGCGGCGACGGGCGGCCACAGCAGTGCACCGGTCACGGTGTGGACCCAGCGCAGCGGACTCGAGACCGCGTGGCCGCTCCAGCCGTCGATCGCGAACAGCACGAACTCGTACACCGCCAGCGCGGCGAACACGATCAACGCCTGCTGGAACGCGGGCTTGGAGCGGATGCGCTGGTGCTCGCGCACGGCGATGTAGGTCACCAGCGCCAGCGCCAGCGCGTGCTGCCCCAGCACCGGCCCCTGGAAGACATCGAGCGCGAGGCCGGCCCAGAACCCCAGGGCGATGTCGCCGGTTCGGGGTGCGTTCACCGACCAGTAAAGCACCGCGAGGACCAGGAACACCGGCCTCAGGACGTCGAGCCATGGCGGGAGCGGCAGCACGGTGAGCACGAGTGCCACGGACCCGGTGATCAGTATGCGGCCGCCGCTCGGCGCGTTCACTGATGCTCCTTCGCCTGCGAAGCGTCCGGCTGCGGAGTCGGGGGCTCCTGCTTGGGGGGCTCCTGGGGGGGCTCCGGCGCGGCCGGCTGCGGGGCGGCAGCCTTGGGTTCGGCAGCCTGGGGTTCGGGAGCCTGTGGTTCGGGAGCCTGTGGTTCGGGGGGCGCGGATTCGGCGGGCTGTTTGCGCGGCGCAGCCGCCGGCGCGCGCACCCGGGCGGGCTGCGACTGAGGCGCGGCAGCAGGCGCCGCCGCCGGTGGTCGCGGTGGGGCGGCCAGCGGTTGCAGGGAGGGGGTACCGCTCTTGAGCTCACCCAGGGACTTGCCTGTGGGCGCGGGCGCCCTGGGGTGGTCGGCGCGGAACCATACCAGCATGACCTCGCGGTCGGTGTCGAGGTGCGCGAGCGGTTCCGCCCGCACCTGAGCCAGCGGCTGCACTGCGTCGCGGTGCACCTCGGTGACGCGCGCCACCGGATAGCCTTCTGGAAACACGCCACCGAGCCCGGAAGTCACCAGCAGATCGCCGCTCTTGATGTCCGCATTGGCCGGCAGGTAGGGCAGCGCGAGTGAGGTGGCGTCGCCTGCGCCGACGGCAATGGTGCGCAGGCCCGTGCGCTCGACGCGCACCGGAACGGCGTGCTCCGGGTCGGTGATCAGGATGACTTCGGCGCTCCAGGGGCCCACGTGCGTGGTCTGGCCGATCAGACCCCGGTCATCGAGCACCGCCTGTGCCCTGAAGACTCCGTTGACCGCCCCGCGGTCGATGAGGAGGCGCTGCCTGAGGCTGCTCAGCTGGATGCTGACGATCTCAGCCGCGAGCCAGCGGTCGGCAACCGGTGGCAGGGCGGCGGCCAGTCCGCGCAGCTCCCCGTTCTCGCGCGCCAGGGCCTCGTAACGCATCGAGCGCAACTCGAGGTCGCGCTGCGCGGCGCGCAGGCGGGCGTTCTCGGCCTGCAGCCGCTCGCGGCTCTCGAAGCTCTCGCTGATCCAGCGCCAGGCGGCGGGCGGGGAGTTCACCGCGAGCTGGATCGGGTACGCGGCGGCCTGCAGCACGTAGCGCAGCTGCTCGAGGTAGTGCTGACGCTGATCGAGGTACATGACCACGATGGCTACGGCCGCGTACAGCGTAAAGCGGAAGCCGAGAGAGCCGCCCCGCCCCTGCAGCGGTCTGCCGGCTGCTGTCCCGAACGCGGCCACTCAGGCTCGCGCGCTCCTCGCGCTACTCAAGACCGAAGTGTCCGGGGCCCAGCTCGTCCATCAGCTCGAGAATGCGCCCGCCACCGCGCGCCACACAGGTCAGGGGGTCGTCCGCCACCACGACCGGGAGCCCCGTCTCCTCGGTGAGCAGCTTGTCGATGTCGCGCAGCAGCGCGCCGCCGCCCGTGAGCACGATGCCACGCTCGGCGACGTCCGCGCCGAGCTCCGGAGGAGTCTGCTCGAGCGCCTGCTTCACGGCACTCACGATGCTCTGCAGCGGCTCCTGCAGCGCCTCGAGGATCTCGTTGCTGTTCAGCGTGAAGCTGCGCGGCACGCCCTCGGAGAGATTGCGGCCCTTCACCGACAGTTCGCGCACCTGTTGCCCGGGGTAGGCCGAGCCGATCTCGATCTTGATGCGCTCGGAGGTGGCCTCGCCGATGAGGATGCCGTAGTTGCGGCGCACGTAGTTCATGATCGCCTCGTCGAAGCGATCGCCGCCGATGCGTGCGGAGTTGGCGTACACCACGCCATTCAGTGACAGCACGGCTACCTCGGAGGTACCGCCGCCGATATCGAGCACCATCGAGCCGCGCGCCTCGTGCACCGGGAGCCCCGCGCCCACCGCCGCTGCCATCGGCTCACTCACGATCGCCACGTTGCGCGCGCCCGCGCCCTCGGCCGACTCGCGGATGGCGCGTCGCTCCACCTGCGTCGAACCGAACGGCACGCACACCAGCACGCGCGGCGAGGGCTTGAGCGTGCGGTTGCCGTGCACCTTGTTGATGAAGTACTGCAGCATCTTCTCGGTGTAGGTGAAGTCTGCGATCACCCCGTCCTTCATGGGACGCACGGCCGTGATGTGCCCGGGCGTGCGCCCGAGCATGGCCTTGGCCTCGGAGCCGACCGCGACGATCACCTTGCCACTGCGTCCGGGCTCGTCCTGCACGGCGACCACCGAGGGCTCGTTGAGCACGATGCCCTTGTCGCGCACATAGATCAGGGTGTTCGCCGTACCCAGATCGATCGACAGATCGCTCGAAAAATAACCACGCAGGCGTTTGAACATGAAGCGACCGGGATTGAGCGGCGGGAGAGGCCGGAAGTGGCGCGTAATCTAGCAACCGACAGGACATTGAGCAAGGCAACATGTATGATTTTGCGCTGGTTTTCTCACTTCGCCACGCGCGCCGCGAACCGCCCCATGGCCCTCACACGCGAACAGATCGCGAGCATCGCCGCCCTGGCGCGGCTCGACCTCACCTCCGCCGAGATCCCGGTGTACCAGGACAGCCTGTCGCGGATCCTCGACTTTGTCAGCGCCCTGGATCGCGCCCACACCACCGACGTCGCCCCGATGTCGCATCCGCTTCCGGGCCTGTCGCAGCGTCTGCGGCCGGACGTGGTGACCGAGCAGGACCGCCACGAGCAGTATCAGGCCAACGCGCCCCAGCTCGCCGCCGGCCTGTACCTCGTTCCCAAGGTCATCGAGTGAGGCCGGCGTGAGCGATTGGCACACCAGCACGCTGACACAGCTGGCCGCGGGTCTGCGCGCGCGCAAGTTCTCGAGCGTGGAACTGGTGCGCGCGTGCCTGGCGCGGATCGATGCGAGCCAGGCCGCGCTCAATGCGTTCATCTCGGTGACCCGCGAGCAGGCGCTCGCGGATGCGGCGGCCGCGGATCGGGCGCTCACCGCCGGCAGCGGCGGTGCGCTCACCGGCGTGCCGATCGCCCACAAGGATATTTTTTGCACCCAGGGTGTACGCACCACCTGCGGTTCGCGCATGCTGGATAACTTCGTCTCGCCCTACGACGCCACCGTGGTGGCGAAACTCAAGGGCGCGGGCGCCGTCATGCTGGGCAAGACCAACATGGACGAGTTCGCGATGGGCTCCTCCAGCGAGACGAGCTACTACGGACCGGTGCGCAATCCTTGGAACCCGCAGCTCGTACCCGGCGGCTCCTCGGGTGGCTCCGCCGCCGCGGTCGCCGCGCGCCTGGTGCCGGGAGCAACCGCGACCGACACCGGTGGCTCGATCCGCCAGCCCGCGGCGCTGTGCGGCATCACCGGCATCAAGCCCACCTACGGGCGCGTGTCGCGCTACGGCATGATCGCGTTCGCCTCGAGTCTCGACCAGGGCGGGGTGCTGACCACGAGCGCCGCCGACGCCGCGCTGCTGCTGCGCGAGATGGCCGGCTTCGATGCCAACGATTCCACCAGCGTCGACACACCGGTCCCTGACTACGTCGCCGCCCTCGAGCAGCCGCTCGCGGGCCTGAAGGTGGGACTGCTGCGGGAGTTTTTCGACAAGGGACTGGATGCGCAGAACGAGCAGCGCGTGCGCGAGGCGCTCAAGGTCTACGAGCAGCTCGGCGCGCGGCTCACCGAGGTGAGTCTGCCGAATCTGCCGCTGTCGGTGCCGGTGTACTATGTGGTGGCGCCGGCGGAATGCTCCTCGAACCTGGCGCGTTTCGACGGCGTGCGCTTCGGGTACCGCTGTCAGAAGCCGCGCGATCTCACTGACCTGTACAGCCGCTCGCGTGGCGAGGGTTTCGGGGCGGAGGTGAAGCGGCGCATCATGACCGGCACTTACGTGCTGTCGGCCGGTTACTACGATGCGTATTACCTCAAGGCGCAGCGCGTGCGGCAGCTCATCAACGCCGACTTCACGCGCGCCTTCGGCAGCGTGGACGTGCTCATGGGACCGACGACGCCGACGCCCGCCTTTGCGCTCGGCGCCAAGACCTCGGACCCCATTACCATGTACCTTAACGACATCTACACCATCGGCGCGAATCTTGCCGGGCTGCCCGCGGTGTCGATTCCGTGCGGTTTTGTGCAGCAGCTGCCGGTGGGCCTGCAGATCGTGGGCCCGCACTTCAGCGAAGCGCGGGTGCTGAGCGCGGCGCACGCGTTTCAGCGCGTCACCGACTGGCACACGCGCGTGCCGCAGGGCTATGCATGAGCGCCTGGGAAACGGTCATCGGGCTGGAGATCCACGCCCAGCTCGCCACCCGCTCGAAGATCTTCTCCGGCTCCGCCACCGCGTACGGCGCCGCGCCCAACGCCCAGGCGAACCTGGTGGACCTCGGCTACCCGGGCGTACTGCCGGTGCTGAACGCGGCAGCGGTGCGCATGGCCGTGAAGCTCGGGCTGGCGATCAACGCGCGCATCGCCGCGCAATCGGTGTTTGCACGCAAGAATTACTTCTACCCGGATTTGCCGAAAGGCTATCAGATCAGTCAGTACGAGCAGCCGATCGTCGCCGAGGGCGCGCTCGACATCATGCTCGATGACGGTGAGGTCAAGCGCATCGGGATCACCCGCGCGCACCTCGAGGAGGACGCCGGCAAGTCACTGCATGAGGGCCTGCCGGGGGTGACCGGCATCGACCTGAACCGCGCCGGCACCCCGCTGGTGGAAATCGTCTCCGAGCCGCACCTGCGCTCGGCGAAGGAGGCCGTCGCCTACATGAAGAAGGTGCACACCCTGGTGCGCTACCTCGAGATCTGCGACGGCAACATGCAGGAAGGCTCGTTCCGCTGCGACGCCAACGTCTCGGTGCGCCGTAGCGGCGCGCTCAAGCTCGGTACGCGCGCAGAGATCAAGAATCTCAATTCCTTCCGCTTCGTCGAGCGCGCCATCAACTACGAGGTCGCGCGCCAGATCGAGATCCTCGAGTCAGGACGTCAGGTGGTGCAGGAGACGCGCCTGTACGATCCTGACAAGGGTGAGACACGCTCCATGCGCTCCAAGGAGGAAGCGAATGACTATCGCTACTTTCCCGATCCGGACCTGCTGCCGGTGGTGCTCGATGAGGCGCTCATCAGCTCGGTGCGCGCCACTCTGCCCGAGCTGCCGGACCAGAAGGCGGCGCGCTTTGCCTCGCAGTACGGCCTGTCGGCTTACGATGCGGGCGTGCTCACGGGGAGCCGCGAGCTCGCCGCGTACTACGAAGAGGTCGTGCGCGAGCTGCCGCAGGAGCCAAAGCTGGCGGCGAACTGGGTCATGGGAGAGCTCGCCGCGGCCCTGAACAAGGAGAATCTCGAGGTCGGTTCCGGCAAGCTCCCGCCGGCGCGCCTGGCGGGGCTGCTGCGGCGCATCTGCGACCAGACCATTTCCGGCAAGATCGCCAAAGAGGTGTTCGAGACCATGTGGTCGGGAGGCGCGAGCGCCGATGCGGTGATCGACGCGCAGGGCTTGCGCCAGATCACCGACACCGCCGCCATCGAGCGCGTGATCGATGAGGTAATGGCCCGCAATCCCGCCCAGCTCGCCGAGTACCGCGCCGGCAAGGACAAGCTGTTCGGATTTTTCGTGGGCCAGGTCATGAAGGCGACCGCCGGCAAGGCCAACCCGGCGCAGCTGAACGAGCTGCTGCGCCGAAAACTCGGGGACTGAGGGCTGCAATCGCGACGGCGCCGCGCGCGCTCATCGGCAGCGCCGCAGCGGGGTTGAGTTGCGTGAGTGGCTGCCCCATTGTGCCGGGAATGGATCCGCACACTGTCCCTGTGAGCGACCAGGTGCGTCGCTTCATATTCGAGAAGCAGCCGGTGCGCGGCCACTGGGTGCGCCTCGAGGGCGCCTGGCGCGAGCTGCGCGCGCATGCCGATTACCCGCCGGTGGTGAGCGAGCTGCTCGGTCAGGCGGTGGCCGCCTCGGTGCTCCTGGCCGCGACCCTCAAGTTCCGCGGCACGCTCACGTTCCAGTTGCAGGGGAACGGCGCGGTCGGACTGCTGGTGGCACAGTGTGCGCACGACTTCCGCATGCGCGCGGTAGCGCGTTGCGACGGCGCTGCGCTGCGCGGACTGTCCGGCGACCCGCGCCGCGGCTCGATCTTCCGGCACCTCGTCGGCACCGACGGCCGCATCACGGTCACGATCGAGGCGGAGGAGAAGAGCATGCGCTACCAGGGGGTCGTGCCTCTCGCCGGCACTTCGCTCGGGGAGTCGCTGGAAGCGTACTTTGCCTCCTCCGAGCAGCTGCCGACGCGCGTGCTGCTCGCCGCGGACCAGGTCTGCGGCGCCGGGATGCTGGTGCAGAAGCTGCCCGACGGGGATGTCGGTGATCCAGAGGAGATCGCGGCGGTCTGGGAGGGCGCGCAGCGTGGCATCGAGCGCGTGACCCCGGCTCAATTGCTACGGTGCTCGGCCGAACAGCTGCTGGGGCAGCGCTTTACCGAGCACGACCTGCGGCTGTTTCGCGGCTCACCGGTGCGATTCGAGTGCCGCTGCAGCCAGGGCCGGGTGGCGGGGCTTCTGCGGGCGCTCGGAGCCGAGGAGGTTCGCGGCGTGCTCCAGGAGCAGGGGGCCGTGACCGTGACCTGCGAGTTCTGTCACCGCCCGTACCGCTTTGACGCGGCGGATGTGGAGGCGTTGTTCCCCGAGGGTCCATCGAGTGGCTCTGGAGTGATTCATTAGAATCTCTTCCGAAGCTGATTAGCTCTCCAGAGGTTCAATCCAGCGAAGTGATCGTCCGGGCTGCAGCGGTCAGTCTGAGGTAGCCAGGCATATTAAAGAATTGTACAATTATTGAATGGTCTCGACGGCTCCACCGATCCTGGTGAGATGGTTGCGGGCGGCGGGCGAGCCCAGCCGGCTACGGCTGCTCGCGCTGTGTGCCGAGGGCGCATTGAGCGTCTCGGATCTGGCGCACGCGCTGAAGCAGAGCGAGCCGCGCGTGTCGCGGCATCTGAAAATCCTCTGCGAGGCGGGCCTCCTGGTACGGCTGCGGCA
>DATKEZ010000212.1:0-23241 GCA_035511775.1 Steroidobacteraceae bacterium
GCAAAGTCCACCATGCTGAAACCCTCTCTGCAGCTGAAGCTGGGTCAACAACTGACCATGACCCCGCAGCTGCAGCAGGCGATCCGGCTCCTGCAGCTGCCCGCGCTCGAGCTGCAGGCACACATCCGCGAGCTGCTCGAGACGAACGTGATGCTCGAGCCCGACGAGGCCGAGGCGACCGGCACCTTCGAGGTGCGGGTGACCGCCGCCGAGCAGCCCAAGCCCCCGGAGCACGCCGCCGAGAGCACGGTCGAAGTGCTCGATGAGGGCTGGGGTGATCAGAGCGTGGGACCCGCCGAGACCCCCTGGAGCGGCGACGAGGACGAGCGCCAGCAGGAATACGCCGACGAGAGCGGCAAGTCGCTGCAGGATCACCTGATGTGGCAGCTGGAGCTCGCGAGCCTCGCGCCGCGGGAGCTCGCGGTGGCGCGCGCCATCGTCGATGCCATCAGCGACGACGGCTATCTCACCGAATCGCTCGCGGAAATCGCGCACACGCTGCGGCCCGAGCTCGAGTGCTCGACGGAGGAAGTGCACAGCGTGCTCGGCCGGGTACAGGCCCTCGACCCGCCGGGGGTCGGCGCGCGCTCGGTGGCCGAGTGCATCGAGCTGCAGCTGCGGCAACTGGATCCGGCCACGCCCGGCTTCGACACCGCGCTGCAGATCGCCCGCCAGCACCTGGAACTGGTCGCGCAGCGCGAGCTGACGCTGCTGCGCCGCGAGCTGCGCGCCACCGAGGAGGAGCTCGACGCGGCGCTCGCCCTGGTGCGCTCCTGCCACCCGCGGCCGGGCGCCACCGTGAGCGCGAACAGTGCGCAGTACGTGGTGCCGGATGTGTTCGTGCGCCGCACCGACCACGGCTGGGGCGTAGAGATCAACCCGGCGACCCTGCCACGCGTGCGGCTCAATCAAGGCTACGCCAACCTCATCGGGCGCAACGCCAGCCACGCGAGCATGCGCGCTCAGCTGCAGGAGGCGCGCTGGCTCCTCAAGAGCCTGGAGATCCGCCACGAAACCCTGATGAAAGTCGCCCGCTCCATCGTCGAGCGCCAGACGGCGTTCCTCGAGCAGGGCGAGGAGCACATGCGGCCGATGATTCTCAAGGACATCGCCGAGGCGGTCGCGATGCACGAGTCGACGGTTTCGCGCGTCACCTCCGGCAAGTACATGCACACCCCGCGCGGGGTGTTCGAGCTGCGCTACTTCTTCTCGAGCCAGGTGGAAGGCGCCGACGGCTCGGGCACCTCCTCCACCGCCATCCGCGCCAAGATCCGCAAGCTCGTCAAGGAAGAGGACGCGGACGCCCCCCTGAGCGACGGCCGCATCGCCGAGCTGCTCTCGGCCGAGGGCATTCCGGTGGCGCGTCGCACGGTCGCCAAGTACCGCGAAGCGATGGGCATCGCAGCCTCGAACGAGCGCCGGCGGGCGGGACTGAAACAGATGTGAGCCGATACCTAAGTGCCTCAAGACAGCTACAGGAGACGGACATGCAGCTCAGCGTCACCGGACACCACGTCGAAGTCACCCCGTCGTTGCGGGGTTATGTCGAGAAGAAGCTCGAACGCATCGGCAGACACTTTGATCAGGTCATCGACGTGCACTGTGTGTTGACGGTAGAGAAGCTGCGACAGAAGGCCGAAGCCACGCTGCACGTGAGCGGCAGCGCCATCCACGCCGATGCAACCGAAGCGGACATGTACGCCGCCATCGATCTGCTGGCGGACAAACTGGACCGCTGCATCAAGAAACACAAGGAAAAGCGCACCGACCACCATGCCGCCGAGGGGCGCCGCGCGCTGCGGGTGTGAAGCCGCGCCAGCTGCGCGCACCAAGGGACTTGCGGCGGCAGTGCCCGTGGATAACCATTGGGACGTGCGCATCATCATCCTCAGCGGACTGTCCGGCTCCGGCAAGAGCGTGGCCCTGCACATGCTCGAGGACCTCGGCTTCTACTGCATCGACAATATTCCGGCGGCGCTGCTGAAGCCGTTCGTCTCCTACACGGTACGCAGGCCCGAGACCACCTACGAACGCACCGCCATCGGGCTCGACGCACGCAATACCGCGGCCGAGGTGGCCAGCGTGCCGCAGCTGGTCGATGAGCTGAAACGCAGCGGCCTGCAGTGCGAGGTGCTGTTCCTGGTCGCCGCCGAGGACGAGCTGCTGCGGCGCTTCGCGGAAACGCGCCGCAAGCATCCCATGAGCCGCAGTGACGTCGGCCTGCGCGAGGCGATGACCATGGAGCGCTCACTCCTCGAGCCGATCGCCTCGGTCGCCGACCTGCTGATCGACACCTCGCGCCTGAGCGTGCATGCCCTGCGTGACATCATTCACAAGCGCGTCGAGCAGCGCAGCGCAGGACGGCTGTCCATCAGCTTCGAGTCATTCGGTTTCAAACGCGGCATCCCGGGAGATGCCGACTTCGTGTTCGACGCGCGCGCCTTGCCCAACCCCTACTGGGAGCCGGGACTGCGCAACCTCACCGGCCGCGATGCCGAGGTCATCCGTTTTCTCGAGACCCACACCAACGTGGCGACGCTGGTGGCGGACATTGCGCGTTTCGTGCGCGGCCGCGTGCCGGAGTACCAGGCGAGCAACCGCGGCTACCTCACCGTGGCGGTCGGATGCACCGGCGGACAGCACCGCTCAGTGTACATCGTCGACCGCCTGGCCGAGGAGTTCGCCAGCGAGTACCGCAACGTCACGGCGCGCCACAGCGGTCTGCCCGGCGCCAAGCTCTTTCAGCCGCGCCCGCAGGCGGCGACCGAAGAGAGCGCCTAGCGGGTGCGCGCGGCCACGGGCGCCGCCGGGCGGTCGGCGGCGCGGGCTTTCAGGTCGCCTGCGCAACCCCCGCGGCGGTCATCACCTGCGGCAGCTTCTCGCCGCTCATGAACGCCATGAGCGCCGAGCGCGCCTCCATGGCATCGCGGTAGCCGAGCTCGATCAGCGCGCGCGTGTAGCCGGCCTCGAACATGAGATAGCTCGCCAGCTGGTAGCCGGATACGTCGCGCCCGCCGATCACCCGCAGCAGCACCCGCAGTCCCTGCGGCATCTCGCCCACGTGGCGCGCCGCGATCTCGCGCGGATCGACACTCGGCGCCAGCATCAGCGTCTCGATCGGCCGTTCGCCGCGGGCGGCCTGCGGCGCGCTGTGCACCAGCGTGTTGATGCGTTCGAGCTGCTCGAGATCGCCGTAGATCTGGTCGGTGAACAGCGTGTCGAGCATGTAGCCGAAGATCTCCCCCGGTGTCGGCATGACGGTGTGCAGGCGGTCCACGGTCACGCCGGCGGCGCGCCGCGCACGCACGCCGATCACCAGCAGGCGGTCGGCTCCCAGGTGGATCGCCGGGCTCAGGGGGTGGATCTGACGCATGGCGCCGTCGCCGAAGTACTCCTCACCGATCTTCATCGGCGGGAACAGCAACGGGATGGCGGCGCTCGCCATCAGATGATCGATCGTCATCTCGGTGCGGCAGCCGACGCGCTGCACGCGGGCCCAGTCGGCGATGGAGTCGACGCCGTCGTAGAAGGCGACCGAGCGGCCGGTGGCGTAGCTGGTGGAGCACAGCGCCAGGGCCCGCAGGTGCCCGCGCGCGATGCTGCGGCGGATGCCGCTGCAGTCCACATGCACGCCCAGCAGTTCGCGCAGCGGGGTGTTGTCGAGCATCGATTTGGGCGGCGACAGCACCAGCCCTCCGGAGACCAGCGCCAGCACCCAGTGGGCACCGGCGCGCATCATGTGCCGCGCGTCCACGTGAAAGACCTGGCTCGAGCGGAAGTTCGCCCACACCTGCTCCAGCCCCGCGACCGCGCGCCGCCAGTGATGCGCTTCGGCGGCCAGCACACCCGCCGCCACCGCGCCCGCGGAGGTGCCGACGATGATCTGGAACGGATTACGCGACCGCGGCAACAGCTCGGCGAGCGCCCGCAGCACGCCCACCTGGTACGCCGAGCGCGCGCCGCCGCCGGTCAGCACCAGCCCGACGGTCGGGCGAAGGTCGGGTCTGAGCGCAGTGTCGCCGAAGGCATCCATAAGGTGAGTGCACCCCGCCGGCTATTATGAAACCGCCGGCGCCGGACCCTGTGTGATGGAAGTCGCAGCGGCAGCCGCGTGCCCAATTCCAACACCGGGAAACGTGTGTTTGAGCTCGTTGATGGCGAGATCCAGTCCCGCGATCGTCAGGGCAAACATCCGTTGACCCACGAGCTCGCGCGCGATGCGCGCCCCTGTTGCGCCTCGCTGGTCGACTTGATGTGCCACTCATCCAGCGGGCGCGCCGGCGAGCGGGCAATCAGATCGTCGCTGGCAACATGCTGGTGGGTGCCGGTGAAGCGCTCGTTACTCATGAAAGGCAGTCTAACCGCCAACGCCTGAACATGCGCGGAACGCCGAGCGGAGGCTGGCCTGGACAGTCTGTTCCGCGTCCGTAAAAACCAGCGCCCGGCGCATGTGCCGGGCGGGATTTTGCCAGGAGGGCAAACCCCCGGGGAGGCTCCTGCGCAGTGCCGCTCAGTCAGGCGTGAGGGTGAGCGTGTGCTCGGCGGGTCCGGGCAGAAACGGCAGCGGCTCGCCACGCGCCCACTGCGTGAAGCCGGCGCGGTAATACGGCGACAGCGGATGCCCGCTCTGTCCGCCCGGCAGGTGCAGGTAACCCTGCTCCTCGTGGCCGGGGGAGACGGCGAAGCGCTCGGAGGCGCCGAAGCTCGCCCCGTCCTGCACGCGTGGCATGTCGTGGTCGCCGGGCAGTTCCAGGGTCGGCATGTCGAGGAACGAGGCGAGCCACGGCAGGGCGCGTGACAGCGGATGACGGATCTGCACCAGCTGGTGTGCTCCCCAGGCACAGTGCGCGAGCTCGGGGCAGCTCGCGCCGAGCTCGGCGATGGTGGCGTCGACCTGCGCGCGCAGGAACTGCGGCCAGTCCGGATAGCTCTTCGCCAGCAGATGCAGCGGCTGCGCCGTGACGAGCTGCCACAGCGGACCTTCGAACTGCGCCGGCGGCGGCGCGTCCTGCTCCGCCGCGAGGCCCAGCCCGTCGAGCAACATGTCCCACACCGCCTGCTGGGTGCGCCCGCGATAGGCGCGCACCAGGCGGTAGCCGACCGAGTCGACGCTCGCGCGGGCGTTCCAGCCCTCCACGAGCTGCCGGAAGTCGGCGCGCCGCGGGTGATCGTGCAGCGCCTCCTCATCGAGCACCCTCAGCAGCAGCGTGCGCCAGCGCGCCAGGAACACGGCGCGGTCATCGAGCTGGATACGCAGCATGTCCGCGGGCGTGATGTTGCCCTGCAATGCCAGCAGATCATCGCGGATCTGGCCGGCGCGCGCCCCGAGATCGTATTGCGCACCCAGCGCCGCCACGTCCCCGCCGATCAGTTTCAGCTGTTGATCGTCGGAGGTCACGCGCGCATTGGCGGTCCAGATGCGCCCCAGCGGCGGATCCACGATGCGCGGGTGATCCGCCGCTGTGGTCCAGGGGGCGGTGCCGCGGGCGCGCGTCGGTCCAGTGTCCTCGGGGATGCGCCCGAAGATGGTCCAGCCGATGTGGCCCTGGGCGTCGCCGATCACCACGTTCTGGTGGGGAATGCCCACGGCGGGGGCGAGCGCCAGCGCCTCGGCGACCGAGGTGGCGCGCTCGAGCGCCATCAGGCCGAGGTTGGTCGCGGCCGGATTCTGCGCGAGCCAGGAGCCGAACCAACAGCTGTGCTGCGCCTCATCGACGCGCAGCAACACGCCCGCGGCAGCGGACTTCACCTCCAGCACCTGCGGTTGCGCGCCGTGCACCCGGATCTCCTCGCGCACCACCGACAGGGCCACCGGGCCGGAGGGGGTCGTCAGCTCATGCTGCCCCACCGCGGTGCACGGCACCCGGGTGACATCCAGCCAGGTGCCGTAACTGTTGGTGAAGCCCCAGGCGATGTGCCCGTTCGACCCGGCGACCAGCAGCGGCGCTCCGGGCAGCGTGACGCCGTTCAGGTCGAGGGCCTGTGCGCCGGCGCCGGTCCGCAGGCGGGCGTGATACCAGACCGGCGGGACCCGCTCCCCGAGGTGCATATCGTTGGCGACGAGCGCCGCGCCCGTCGTAGTCAGGCGGCCCGCGACCGCCCAGCTGTTGCTGCCCGCCGCCGGCACGCGCGGGACGCTCGCGGACGCCGCCGCCGCCGCGCTGCCGTTGCGCACATCCAGCACTTCTGCGGCCGGCACCGCCGGCGCGGCTGTCACCGCGCCCTCCGACGCAGGCGCCGCGGGCGCATCCCAGCTGGTTCCGGCCGGGTACAGGAAGCTGAGGCCGCACTTCCAGCGCGCGCCGCACTGCGCACCGCCGAGCCGCGCGTTGATCTGCTGCCGCAGGATCTCGCGCCGCAGGCCATTCACCTGCAGATCCCACCACATGGCGTGCTCGACCAGGATCGTATCCTCCGGGCGCCACGGGCGCGGGGCCTGCCCGAGCACCCAGTACTCCCACGGTCGTCCGGCAAGGCGCGCGAGTCCGGCGTTCACGCCGCGCGCATACGCCTCGAGCACGGCGCGCTCCGCGGGTGCTGCCTGCGCGAGGACCTCGCGGGCGACAGAGCGAAACCTGAACAGGCGCGCGTTGCGGTCCTGCTCGAGGGCCACGCTACCGAACAGCTCCGCCAGCTCCCCGGCGGCGAGGCGCCGCGACAGATCCATCTGGAAATAACGGTCCTGCGCGTGCACGAAACCGGTGGCGTACGCCAGGTCGAGGCGGTCGGTGGCCTCGATGGTGGGCACGCCGCGTGAATCGCGCGTGATACGCACGGCACCCGTCAGGTCCGGCTGGCGCAGGACACCGTCCAGATGCGGGAGCGAGGCGCGCAACAGCAGCCAGCCGAGGGCAACGGCCGCGAGCAGGAGCAGCGCGGCGGCGGCGCCGATGTACTTCAGCGTCCGCATGCGCGCGGCTCTTTCAGTCCAGCGTGACCTTCAGGATCTGCATGGAGTTGGTGCCACCCTGCACTCCCGACAGTTCGCCCTTGGTGAGAATCACCAGGTCGCGCTTCTTGACCAGTTGCAGCTCCAGCAGCCGCGTGAACAGCGCACGGTACAGGCTCTCGGTGGAGTTGTCCGGCCCGGTGACGTCGAAGATCACCGGGTAGACGCCGCGGTACAGCGTCACACGCCGGCGGGTCGCTTCGTGGCGCGTGAACGCGTACACGGGGATGTCGGAGCGGATGCGCGACATCCACAGGGGCGTGGCGCCCGATTCAGTCAGCGCCACGATGGCGCGCACCTTCATGTGATTGGCCGTGTACATGACGGCCATGGCGATCGCTTCCTCGGTCCCCTGGAACTGGCCTTCCTTGATGCGGTGGCGGGAGCGGGTGTGGGTGAGCTGATACTTCTCGGCTCCCTCGATGACCTGCGCCATCGCCTGCACCGCCTTGATCGGATAGCGCCCGGTGGCGGTCTCTGCCGACAGCATCACCGCATCGGTGCCGTCCATCACCGCGTTGGCAACGTCGCTCACCTCGGCGCGCGTCGGCATCGGGTTCTGGATCATCGACTCCATCATCTGCGTCGCGGTGATCACCACACGGTTGTTGGTGCGGGTCTCATGGATGATGGTCTTCTGCAGGCCGGTGAGCTCCGCGTAACCCATCTCCACGCCCAGGTCGCCGCGGGCGACCATGACCACATCGCTCGCCTCGATGATGCCGGCGAGATTGTCGATGGCCTCGTGGCGCTCGACCTTGGCGACCAGGTGCGCCTTGCCGCCGGCCGCACGCAGCAGCGCGCGCGCCTGCTCCATGTCGGCGGCGTCGCGCGCGAACGATACCGCCATGTAATCCACGCCTTCGTCGGCGACGAACTGGATGTCCTCGTGGTCGCGCGCCGAGACCGCGGGCGCCGAAATGCCCCCGCCCTGGCGATTGAGGCCCTTGCGATCGGAGAGCTCCCCGCCTGCGCGCACGCGGGTATCGATGGTCGTGTCGCCGACCCGTTCGACGTGCAGCACGATCTGCCCGTCGCACAGGAGCAACGTGTCACCCGGGGCCACGTCACGCGGCAGATCCTTGTAGGCGACGCCCACCCGCTGCGCGGTGCCGGCCTTGGGATCGAGCGCGGTGTCGAGCGTGAAGGCGGCCCCTTCCACGAGCTGCACGGGACCATCGCGAAAGCCCTCGATGCGGATCTTGGGTCCCCCAAGGTCGAGCAGCACGCCGATGCATTTGTCGGCGCGCTGCGCGGCCTCGCGCACCAGCGACAGCCGCCGCCTGCGGTCCGCGACCGTACCGTGCGAGGCGTTGAGGCGCACGACGTCCACACCGACGCGCATCATTTCCGTGAGCACCTCCAGCGAGTCGGTGGCCGGCCCCACCGTGGCGACGATCTTGGTGCGTCTCAGCATGGCTTAAGCGCGCTCCGCTGCGCGAGCGCGCTCCTCGAGGATGGCGACCGCCGGCAGCGTCTTGCCTTCGACGAACTCGAGGAATGCGCCGCCCCCGGTGGAGATGTAGGAGATGCCGTCCTCGACCCCGTACTTCTCGATGGCGGCGAGCGTGTCGCCGCCGCCGGCGAGCGAGAAGGCCTTGCCGCGCGCTACGCCCATGGCGATGGCGCGCGTGCCTTCGCCGAACTGCGCGAACTCGAACACCCCCACCGGCCCGTTCCAGATGATGGTGCCGGCGGCCTGCAGCAGCGCGCTGCAGCGGTCAGCGGTGTCCGGCCCGATGTCGAGAATCATGTCGTCGGCGCGCACCTCGCTCGCGGCACGCACATCCGCGTGCGCGGTGGCGGCGAATTCCTTGCCGACCACGACATCCGTGGGCAGCAGGATCTGCGTGTCGCGCGCGCGCGCCTTGTCCAGCAGGCGGCGCGCGACGTCGAGCATCTCCGCCTCGTACAGCGACTTGCCGACGGTGATGCCGGTCGCCGCGAGAAAGGTATTGGCGATGCCGCCGCCCACGATCAGCTGGTCGACCCTCTCGAGCAGCGACTCGAGCACCAGCAGCTTGCTCGAGACCTTGGAGCCGCCGACGATCGCCACCAGGGGCCGGGCGGGCTTCTGCAGCGCGCGCTCCAGTGCTTCCAGCTCGCCCACCAGCAAGGGGCCTGCGCAGGCCACCGCCGCGTAGCGCGCCACGCCGTGGGTGCTCGCCTCGGCGCGGTGCGCGGTACCGAAGGCGTCCATCACGAACACCTCACACAACCCCGCCATGCGCCGTGACAGCTGCTCATCGTCTGCCTTCTCGCCCTTGTTGAAGCGCACGTTCTCGCACAGCACGGCGCTGCCGGCTGCACAATCGACGCCGTCCAGCCACCGCTTGCGCAGCGGCACGGGTTTGCCGAGCAGCTCCGACAGGCGCACCGCCACCGGCGCCAGCGACAGCGCTTCGGTCTCCTGCCCCTCCTGCGGCCGGCCGAGATGCGAGATGACAAACACCTTGGCGTGCTGGTCGAGTGCATAGCGGATGGTGGCCAACGCCGCGCGGATGCGGGCATCGCTGGTCACCACCCCGTCGTGCACCGGCACGTTCAGGTCTTCCCGGATGAGGACCCGCCTGTTGCGCAGGTCCGTGTCGGCCATGCGCAATACCTTCATGAGATGCGCGACCACGCCAGCGTGGTGTCGATCATGCGGTTGGAGAATCCCCACTCATTGTCATACCAGGCGCACACCTTGACCAGCGTGCCCTCGATCACCTTGGTGAGCGTCGCGTCGAACACCGAGGAGTGGGCATCGTGGTTGAAGTCCATCGACACCAGCGGCGCGTCGTTGTAGGCGAGGATCCCCTGCAGCGGGCCCGCGCCGGCCGCCTGCTGCAGGGCCTTGTTCACTTCCTCGACCGAAGTGGCACGCCTGGCGGTGAAGGTGAGATCCACCAGCGACACGTTGATGGTCGGCACCCGTACCGCGAAACCATCGAGCTTGCCCTTGAGCTCGGGCAGCACCAGGCCCACGGCGGCGGCGGCGCCGGTCTTGGTTGGGATCTGCGACATGGTCGCCGAGCGGGCGCGCCGCAGGTCGGGATGGTAGACGTCCGTCAGCACCTGATCGTTGGTGTAGGCGTGAATGGTGGTCATGATGCCGGCCGTGATACCCACCTTGTCGTGCAGCACCTTGGCGACCGGTGCCAGGCAGTTGGTGGTGCAGGAGGCGTTGGAGATCACGGTGTAGCCGTTCTTCAGCACGTTATGGTTCACGCCGTACACGATGGTGGCATCGACATCCTCGCCGCCGGGGGCGGAGATCACCACCTTCCTCGCACCTCCCTTGAGGTGCGCGCCCGCCTTCGCCTTGCTGGTGAACAGGCCCGTGCACTCGAGCACGTAGTCGGCCCCCACCTCGCCCCAGGGAACCTTGGCGGGGTCGCGCTCGGCAAACACGCGGATGCGATCGCCGTTCACCACCATGTAGTCGCCGTCGACCTGCACCTCGCCGTGGAACCTGCCGTGCACGGTGTCGTAGCGCGTCAGGTGCGCGTTGGCCTTGGAGTCGCACAGATCGTTGAGCGCCACGATCTGCAGCTGTGCGGTGCGCTTGCTCTCGTACAGGGCACGCAGCACGTTGCGCCCGATGCGTCCATAGCCGTTGATGCCGACCTTGATTGCCATGCGCTCATCCCTCCAGCAGTTGGCGTATCTGTTGCGCGATATTATCGGCGGTGAAGCCGAAATGCGGGAACACGTCGGCCGCCTTGCCCGAGGCGCCGAAACGGTCGATGCCGAGCACCCGCCCGGCGTGGCCCACATAACGCCACCAGCTCTGGGTGGCACCCGCCTCCACTGCCAGGCGGCGCGTCAGGGCGCGCGGCAGCACACTCTCGCGGTAGGCGGCGTCCTGCGCGTCGAAGGTCTCGGCAGAGGGCATCGACACCAGGCGCACGCGCCGGCCGGCGGCGTTCATGCCGCTGACGGCCTGCGCCGCGATGCCGACCTCGGAACCGGTAGCGATCACCAGCACTTCCGGCGTGCCGCTGCAGTCGAGCAGCACGTAGCCGCCGCGGCGGATGTTGGCGAGCTGCGCCGGCGTGCGCGGCTGCTGCGGCAGCGGCTGGCGGGTGAGCACCAGCGCCGTCGGGCCCGGGCGCTCGATGGCGAGCGTCCAGGCCACGGCGGTCTCCGCCGCATCACACGGGCGCCACAGGTTCATGTGCGGCATGGCGCGCAGGCTGCTCAAGTGCTCGATCGGCTGATGCGTCGGCCCGTCCTCGCCGAGGCCGATGGAGTCATGGGTGTACACCAGGATGACACGCAGGCTCATCAGGCAGCCGAGCCGCACGGCGTTGCGCGCGTAATCGGAGAACACCAGGAAGGTGCCGCCGTAGACGATGAAGCCCCCATGCAGCGAGATGCCGTTCATGATCGCCGTCATTCCGAACTCGCGCACGCCGTAATGCAGGTAGTCGCCCGCTGCTTGCGCGGGCGTGATGGTGCGCGCGCCCTTGAACAGCGTGTTGTTCGACCCGGTGAGATCCGCGGAGCCGCCCAGAACTTCCGGCAGCGCGGGAGCGAGGATGTTGAGCACCGCCTGCGAGGACTGGCGCGTCGCCTGCGGCGCCGCCTGCTTGAGCATCGTCTCGAGCGTCTGCGCCGCGCTCTGCGGCCAGTCGTGCGGCAGCTCCCCGCGCACGCGGCGCTCGAACTCGCGCGCCTCTTGCGGGAACGCCTGCCGGTAGCCCGCCAACAGTTCCCGCCACGCGGCTTCCAGCGCGGCTCCCTTGGCGCGCTGATCCCACGCGGCACGAATCTCCTCCGGCACCACGAACGGTGGATAGGGCCAGGCGAGCTGCAGGCGCGCCGCGGCCACCTCCTCCGCCCCCAGCGCCTCGCCATGCGCCTCCTTGGTGCCCTGTTTGTGAGGCGCGCCGTAGCCGATGATGGTCTTACAGCAGATCAGCGACGGACGATCGCGCGCCGCGCGCGCCGCCTCGATCGCGCGGCTCACCGCGCCGGCATCGAGCCCATCGACGTTGGGCACCACGTGCCAGCCGTAGCCGGCAAAGCGCTCCGGAGTGTTGTCGGTGAACCAGCCGCTCACCTGGCCGTCGATCGAAATGCCGTTGTCGTCGTAGAAGACAATGAGTTTCCCCAGCCCGAGTGTGCCCGCCAGCGAGCACGCCTCGTGCGACACCCCTTCCATCAGGCAGCCGTCACCGCAGAAGGCGTAGGTGTAGTGATCGACCAGATTGAAGCCCGGACGGTTGAACTGCGCGCCGAGCAGCCGTTCCGCGAGCGCCATACCGACCGCGTTCGCAAGCCCCTGCCCCAGCGGCCCGGTCGTGGTCTCGATACCGCAGTGCAGGTCGTATTCGGGGTGGCCGGGCGTCTTGCTGCCGAGCTGGCGGAAGTGCTGGAGGTCCTCGATGGTGAGCGGGTAGCCGGTGAGATAAAGCAGCGAATACAACAGCATCGAGCCGTGACCGTTCGAGAGCACGAAGCGATCGCGGTTGGCCCAGCGCGGATTTGCCGGGTTGTGCCGCAGAAAATCCCCCCACAGGACCTGAGCGATATCGGCCATTCCCATCGGCATGCCGGGGTGTCCGGAGTTGGCGCGCTGTACCGCGTCCATGGACAGGGCGCGGATGGCATTGGCGAGTTCGCGGCGTGTAGTCATGCGGCTCTTCCGGGCGGCGCGAGGCCGCCTGCTCTTGGTCTCCGACGGCAAGTGCCGCGCTTCGGCTCGAGGCGCACGCACGGCGCAGGGGCGCGCATTCTCTACCAGTCGCGCCCGTTGCTCAATCAGGCTGGCATAAGTCGAACGCCTGAGCCGGCGGACGCTCCGAGGCGACTTAAGTTCCCACATACGCGACTTGGGCGCGGGCCTGTTTCACATTATCCGCATCGGCTGGCGCTCTGGTGCCATGTCGCAAAGCGCTGACGCCCCTCGCGCGGCGACCTGGTTCACTGCCGGCGCCAGAGGGGCTCTGCTACGCTTCCTTTATGAGCGCAGTGCGTCTGACTCACTTTACCGACCCGCACCTCTACGGCGACGAGAACGAATCGCTGCGTGGAGTGGCGACGCTGCCGGCGCTGACCGCGGCGCTGGCGCACGCGCGTGCGCGCGACTGGCCACCCGATGCGCTGCTGGTGACCGGTGATCTCGTGCAGGATGACCCGGCTGGATACCCGCACTTCCGCCGCGTGTTTGGGGCGCTGGGACTGCCGGTGCTGTGCCTGCCCGGCAATCACGACGAGCCCCAGGCCATGCAGCGCGAGCTCGCCGGAAAGCCGTTCGTGCTCGGCGGTTTCGTCGACATGGGGCGCTGGCGGATCGTGCTGCTCGACAGTTGCCTGCCGGGCTCGGCCAGCGGGGCGCTGAGCGCGCCGGCCCTCGCCGGGCTCGAGGAAGCTTTGGCCGGCGCCGGCAAGCGCCATTGCATGGTGTGCCTGCACCACCATCCGGTGCCGATGGCGAGCCGCTGGCTGGATCGCGTGGGACTGACGAATGCAGCCGAGTTCCTGCACCTCATCGACGGGCATCGCAACGTACGCGCCATCGTGTGGGGCCATGTGCATCAGAATTACGACGCCCTGCGCCAGGGCGTGCGGCTGCTGGCCACCCCTTCGACCTGCGCGCAGTTCCTGCCGAACGCCGACGAATTCGCGGTGGACCGCCGCCCGCCGGCCTATCGTACCCTGGAGCTGCGCGCCGACGGCTCGCTGCTGACGGAGGTCGTATGGGTCGAACAACATGCCGGTGGTTCCTCGCGCTCGGCCTGCTCGGCAGCCTGAGCGCTCACGCCGCCGGCCCCGTGTGGGCGGTCCGCGGCGCACATAACACCGTATACCTGGCAGGTTCCGTGCACTTCCTGCCGGCGCAGGACGCAGCGCTGCCGCCGGCGTTCGAGCGCGCCTACGCGGATTCGGGCAAGCTCGTGATGGAGCTCGATCTGGGCCAACTCGATCCGCTGCAGGTCGCCGGCTGGATGAGTGAGCATGGCGCACTGCCGGCCGGTACCACGCTGCGTGGTGTGCTCGGGGAGTCGCGCTACACCCGTGTGAGTGCCGCGGCGGCCGACCTTGGCCTCTCGATGCAGGTCCTCGACGGCCAGTCGCCCTGGATCGTGGGGATCGAGCTCGCCGACCTTGAGTACCTGCATCTGGGGTTCGATCCGCAACAGGGTGTCGAGGCGCAGCTCGTGCAGCGCGCGCAATCCGACGGCAAGCCGACCGCGGGCCTGGAGACTCTGTCCGAGGAGCTCGGAGGCCTCGAGGCGCTGTCGCGCGAGGATCAGTTGCGGCTCCTGGACCAGACGCTCAGCGAGCTGAAGGAGTCCCCCAGCGAGATGCAGGCGGTGCTCGGAGCCTGGCGCCGCGGCGACGCTGCCGGGCTCGCCGCCCTGCTGGCGCGCGAATACCGCGCCTTCCCGGCGCTGTATCGGCCGCTGGTGACGGCCCGTAATCAGCGCTGGCTGCCGCAGATCGAGCAGCTCCTGCACGACGACCGAAACTCCCTCGTGGTTGTCGGCGCGCTGCACCTGGTGGGCGATGGCGGGCTGCTCGAGCTGCTGCGCAAGGACGGGTTTGCGCCGCAGCAGCTGAATTAGTCGCAGGCCGCAGGTCGCGATCGCAAAACAGGACTTTCGCGGCCGCCGCAAGCAGGCTGCGGGCGCGCCTTCCCTGGCGCGCACGCCCGCGAAACTGCTGTTTTGCGCTCACGCCCGCTCCGGGTTTCTTCACCCGCGCTGCCGGGCGGCGCGTGCCACGTAGAAGCGCCACAACGGCACCGCCAGTACCGCGGTCCACCCCAGCACCAGCCAGCCCACGAAACCATCGAAGCGGCTGAGCAGAAAGCCAAGCGGCGCGGCGCGCGCCGGCCGTGTCAGCTCGTGCGTGACCAGCATCACCCACACCCAGCCCGCGTGCAGCCCCGTGCAGGCGGCGATGTTGCCGGTCGCCACGCGCACCATGCCGAGCACCACGCCCACCGCCAGCAGCGCCAGGAACGCATCGACTATGCCTGCCGGCTGCGCCCACGATTGCAGCGTCCCGCAGAGCAGCTCGAGCCCGCTGCGGGGCGTGACCTGCGCGGGCGCGATGTGGTAGCTGGCCAGGAAATGCGTCGCCGCATACAACAGCGCCGTCAGCAGCACAGCGAGGCGCGGCCCGGATTCGCGCTCGATCGCGGTGTGCATCGCGCCGCGCAGGAACGTCTCCTCGATGAACGCCACCGCGAAGCCGCTGACGAGGCGCAGCGCAATCAGCCGCAGCAGATCCGTGCCGCCGAGGCGTGCGGCCGGCGTCCACTCGAGCAGCCCCAGCGCACTCATCAGGCCGACCACGGCCAGCATGCTCGCCACGCCGAGGATGAGCGCGAGCGACATCTCGCGCAGGAACGCGCGGCGCGCGAGCCCGTATCCGAGGCTCGCCCGGTCGGCGAGCCTCAGGTGCCGCGCGACGAGCAGGAACCCCGCCAGCAACGCCAGCATGCCGATGCGCTCGCCGACGCGGTGGAACGGGAAGTCGAAATACGGATGCAGCAGCGTCCACGCCGGGTAGCTGAATACGGCGATGGCCGCCAGCGCCAGCGCCATCAGTCCCAGAAACCAGGCAAAAGCACGCATCGAGAGTTTCGGACTCGCTTGCCACGGCCGCCCCGACCCGACTAGCTTATGTGCTTCCCACTGCGGTGAGGAGTCATGCCGGCACCCCCCGTGCAGCCGATCGTCATCTGGTTCGGCCGGGTCGGGGACATGATCCTGCTGAGTGCCCTGCTCGAGATCCTGCATCGCCGCTTCGGGCGGCCCTGCCTCGTGCTCGGAGCGGGCGAGTGGACCGCGCAGATGTACGAGCAGCACCCGGATGCCGCGGCCGCGCTGTGGGTACGCCGCTACACGCCGTTTCTGCTGGACGCGCGCTGGTGGCATGCGGTGCGTGTGCTCGCCCGCCACCGGCACGATCCGGTGTATGTGTGTGAGACCGATCCCCGCAAGCTCGCCCGCGTTCGCCTCATGCTGCGCGCTGCGCGCATTGACGCCGCGCACTGCCTCTTTATCGGTGATCACCCCGACAGCCTGCGCCCCGTGCACGTCTGCGATCAGCTGATCAGTTTCGGGCGCCTCACGCCGCGCGCCCTGCAGGCCGCAGACTACCCCTGGCCGCAGCCGCCCCCGCGCGCCGCGCCCACGCTGCCCGTTACGGCGGCAGCCCGGGCCGCCTTCGAACGCTGGGCGGCCGCGCACTCGATCGGTGATTCCCCGCTCGTGCTGCTGCAGCCAGGCAACCGGCGCACCATGCGCGGCAGCAGGCTCAAGCTGACGCGCGCAGATGAGCGCTTCTGGCCCATCGAGCGCTGGGTCGAACTGATTCACCGTATCCATGCCCGGCTGCCGGCCGCGCGCATCGTTCTGTGTGGCTCACCGCGCGAGGCGCTCCTGCTCGACTGGATCGAGCGCGCCACCGTCCTGCCCGAGGTGATCCTGCGCGGATTGCCGATTCCGGGGCTCTTCGGGCTGTGCGCCGCGGCGCACAGCATGGTGTCCATCGATACCGGTCCGGCGCATGCCGCCGCGGCCCTGGGCCTGCCGCTCGTTGTGCTCTTCGGGCGCAACCCGCCCGAGATGACCAGTCCGCGCAGTCCGACGGGCTCGCCCGTCGTGTGCGTGGGTGGTGGTCCACAGGCTCCGCGTGTGGACCTGATCTGTGTCGATGATGTCTACCAGGCCTGGAGCACGCTCCTCCCCGCCCGCCACCCGGGTTAGCTTACAAGCCCAAGGAGCGCGCGCCAGCGCGCGGTCACGTGGCTGAGGTGGAAGCGCGCATCGGGGGCGGCAGGCGGCCGCGAGCCGCTGCGCCAGCTGCGAATGCGCTCGATGTAGGCATCGAAGAGCCCCGCGGCCCCCGCGAGCCGTGCAGGCCCGGCGCGCCAGCGCGCCGGCAGGCTGCCGACTGCGGCCTCGTAGCAGCGCGCGGCGGCACTCACCGGCAGCAGCTGCTGCGGATCGCCGACGATCTCCGCTGCCGCCCCGCAGTCGTGCGTGAGCACCGGGGTACCGAGCGCGTGCGATTCGGCGAACACCAGCCCGAAGGTCTCCGGGATGACGAAGTTCGGAAAGAACGTGCACAGGGCGCCACGTACCTGCGCGTGCATGCGCGCCTGCGGCTGTGCGCCGAGGAACTCGACGCCTGCGCGCGCGCGGGTATCGCTGTTCTTGTAACCGGGGTTGCCGACGAGCAGGCGCAGCTGCGGCATCGCCCTTCTGAGCTCGCTGAAGGCGTCGAGCGCGAAGCCGAGTCCCTTGTTGGGAGAGGAGAAGAACACCAGCTTCGCGGGGTTCACTGCCGTGTCATCGGGCTGCAGCGCATCGTCCACCGGGTTGTAGATGGTGAGCGCGCGCACCACGTCCGCCAGGCCGAGGCTGCGCAGCGTTGCCTCGACGCCGCTGCGCTGCCAGTCAGACACGCACACCACCGTGACGGCGCTGTGGCGCAAAAGCGCAGTGGTGGCCGCCAGCCAGCGGGCGCGCCGCGCGCGCGGGTGAAAACGGTCGTGCAGCCACAGGTACACGCGCGCGCCCGGGTAGTACTTCTGCACGAACGGCAGCGCGCGCGAGTCGCGGTTCACGATCACATGGGTGATGCCGGAAATGCGCTGCGGCCGGCGATAGCGGGCCCAGTCCTCGGTGCGGTTGTGCTGGATCACGAACGCCTCCAGCGCGTCGGCCACCCGTGTCAGGGTCGCCTCGGTGCCGCCCAGGGCGCAAGTGTGCAGGGTGCGCGTGTCGTAAGGCTGCCGGCACACCGGGTCGTAGAACAGGACCGAGCTCATTTTGAGAGTATTCTACGGGCTTTGCGCGAGGCTACGGCGGGGTGCGCGTGACGAGTGACAGTGGCTTGTCGGCCTGCATTATCACCTTCAACGAAGCCGAGCGTATCGAAGCCTGCCTGCGTTCCGTCAGCTTCTGCGACGAAATCGTCGTGGTCGATGCGCATTCCACCGACCGCACGCGCGAGCTCGCGGCCGCCCTCGGAGCGCGGGTCATCGAGCGCGATTGGCCGGGTTACCGCTCGCAGAAGCAGTTCGCCGTCGATGCGGCGCGCCACGACTGGGTGTTGTGCGTCGATGCCGACGAGCGCGTGAGCGCGGCGCTGCGCGCGGAGATTCTCGCACTCAGGGCGCAGGGCTTCGCGGCAGCCGCCGGCTTCTCCGTCCCGCGCATCACCGACTACTTGGGCCGCTTCCTGCGCCATGGCAACGCCTACCCGGACCGCCTGGTGCGCCTGTTCGACCGGCGCCGCGGCGGCTGGAGCGGTTACGAGATTCACGAGAATACCCACGTGCAGGGCCGCACGGGGCGGCTTCACGGCCATCTCGAGCACTACTCCTACCGCAGCCTCGCCGACCATCAGACCCGCATGCAGCGTTACGCCGAGCTGATGGCGCAGGCGATGTACGAGCGCGGCCGGCGCTGCGGGCTGACCCCGGTGGTGGTGAATCCGCAGTGGCGCTTCGTGCGCGGCTACCTGTTGCGACTGGGTTTTCTGGACGGCTGGCGCGGACTGGTGTTTGCCCTGATCGAGGCGAATTACGTGCGGCGCAAGTACCTCGCGCTATACGCCCGCAGCCGGGGGTTGCCGCTCTGACCATGCCGCCACCTGTGCCAGGCGCGCCAGCGGATCATCGAGCTGCAGCAGCTCGAGTTTCTCCGCGGGAGTGAGCGGCAGGATCTCCGCCCAGCGGTTGCCGACCCAGCCGGCGTCCTCGTAGTGGCTGTCGACATGTGCGTACCCGCCGCCGAGCCTCGGCAGCACCTCGCGCAACAGCTCGCCCAGGTGTGCCAGCGCTTCGGGCAGCGCGCTGGGCGCGTCCTCGGGCAGGTAATCGACCTCGGCCAGATTCAAACCATCGCTCTGCTGCCAGCGCCGCCGCACCCGGAAGCGCCGCTCGCCCACGCAGGTGATGCCGAGCAGGCCGTCGGGCAGCGTGTCGAAGTCCACCAGCCGCGCGCTGGTGCCGGTGCCGGCCACCTCTGAAACCGCACCCGCTTCCGCGCCCGCCAGGATCAGCACCACACCGAAGGCACTGTGTTCCTTCAGGCAGCGGCGCACCATGTCCAGGTAGCGCGCCTCGAAGATGCGCAGCGGCAGCGGCCCGCCCGGAAACAACACGGTATCGAGAGGAAACAGCGCCAGGCCGGCCGGGGGCACGGGCTAATGCCTGTGCGCCGGCCCGGTGTCGGCGGCGGCGCGTTCGAGTTCCACGAGCAGCTTGCCGTGCAGACCGCCGAAGCCACCGTTGCTCATGACGAGCACGTGGTCTCCGGGCCGCGCCGCGCGCGCCACATCGCGCGCCAGCGTGTCGATGTCGCCGCTGGCGTGGGCGCGGGCGCCGAGCGCGGCGAGCACCCCGCCGGTGTCCCAGCCCAGATCCGGCGCGCTGTACAGCCACACCTGGTCCGCGGCGGCGAGCGCCGGGGCGAGCGTGAGCCGATGCACGCCCATGCGCATGGTGTGGGAGCGCGGCTCGAGCACCGCGATGATGCGCTCGGCTCCCACGCGGCGGCGCAGGCCATCGATGGTGGTCGTGATCGCCGTGGGGTGGTGCGCAAAATCATCGTAGACGCGGATGCCGTTGACCTCGCCGTACAGCTGCAGGCGGCGCGCGATGCCCTGGAACGCCTGCAGCGCATCGAGTGCCTGCGGCACCTCCACACCCACATGGCGCGCGGCGGCGATCGCCGCGAGCGCGTTCTCCACGTTGTGGGCGCCGATCAGCGACCACTGCAGGGTGCCGCGCGGCTGCCCGCCCTCCAGGATCTCGAAGCGCGAGAAGTCCTGCACGCCCGGCAGCGCGCGCGCGCTCCACAGCGCCTGTGGCCGCGGCTCGCGCGCAAAGCCCTCGAGCGGCGTCCAGCAGCCCATCTGCAGCGTGTCCTGCAGCAGCGCGTCGGCGGCGTTCCACACGATGCGCCCGCCCCCGGGCACGATGCGCACCAGGTGGTGGAACTGCCGCTGGATGGCGCCGACGTCGGGAAAGATGTCGGCGTGGTCATACTCGAGGTTGTTGAGAATCAGCGTGCGCGGACTGTAGTGCACGAACTTCGCGCGCTTGTCGAAGAATGCCGTGTCGTATTCATCCGCCTCGATGACGAAGCACGGTGCGGCGCCGAGGCGCGCGCTCACGCCGAAGTTCGCCGGCACGCCACCGATGAGAAACCCGGGGTTGCGGCCGGCGTGCTCGAGGATCCACGCCAGGAGCGAGGCCGTCGTGGTCTTGCCGTGGGTGCCGGCGACCGCGAGCACCCAGCGCCCCTTGAGCACCGCGCGCGCCAGCCACTCGGGCCCCGACGCATACGGCAGGCCGCTGTTGAGCAACGCTTCGACCACCGGCTGGCCGCGCGTCATGACGTTGCCCACCAGCACCACGTCCGGCGCCGGTGTGAGTTGCGCGGCCTCGAAGCCCTCGGTCACCGCGATGCCGAGCGCCTCGAGCTGCGTGCTCATGGGCGGGTAGACATTGCGATCCGAGCCGCTGACGCGGAACCCCGCGGCGCGGGCCAGGGCGGCGACGCCGCCCATGAACGTGCCGCAGATGCCGAGGATATGAACGTGCATCGGGGGCTGCCTTCAGGCCTTGACGGGGGGAAACAGTGCGAACACCACCAGCCGCCCGGTGAAGATCTGCAGAATCACCAGCACGACGCTCGCGGGGCTCGACCACTCGAGCGCCGCCTTCACGATCTGGCTGCTGGCGGCGACCAGCCAGATGATCAGCAGCAGCCCCGCGCACGCGACCGGCACCTGCCACAACGCATCCGCGCCGAAGTGCAGCATGAGCCAATCCGAACCGATCAGCAGCGGCGACAACAGCCCCTGCAGTCCGAATACCGCCGTCGCGGTCTGCAGGATGCGCTCGGAGCGTCCCACCAGCTTCAACAGCGCGACATACCAGGCGAGCGTGAACAGCGTGTCGACCAGCACTTGCGCGGGCCAGCTCTTGACCGGCGGCAGCACGCTGCTCACCACGAGATTCACGCCCAGATAAGCGCTCACGGTCAGCGCGAGCAGCAGCGTCGAGGCCGGCAGGTCCTGCGGGCCCCGGCGCAGCAATGCGATCTGCGCAAAGAGCTGAATGAGCTCCGTCATGACTTCCGGTGCCGGCGCGGGCCTCGCATAATGAGCATGCCAGATTGTACAGATCATTATCCGAGTCCGTTTGCGGCCCATCGTCACCACAGCGCCGGAACTTACCCAGCTCGCCGCGCGTCTCGCCACGAGTGCGCGCATCGGCCTCGACACCGAATTCCTGCGTGAGCGCACCTATCGCGCGCAGCTGTGCCTGATGCAACTGTCGGCGCCTGACGACGCCGCGTGCGTCGATCCGCTCGCGCTCCCGGATCTGAAGCCGCTGGCGGACGTGTTGGCCTCCTCCACCGTCCTCAAGGTCATGCATGCCTCGCGCCAGGACCTCGAGGTACTGCTGCCGCTCACGGGCCTGGTGCGGCCGGTGTTCGACACCCAGATCGCGGCCGCTCTCGCCGGCCTGCCCGCCCAGATCGGCTACGCGGAAGCCGTGCGCAGACTCCTGGGACAGGAGCTCGCCAAGGCCCATACGCGCACCGACTGGTCACGCCGGCCGCTATCTGCCGCGCAGATCGAATACGCGCTCGATGACGTGCGCTACCTGCTGCCGCTGGCCGCGCAACTGCAGCAGGAGCTGCAGCGGCTCGGGCGCCTGGAGTGGCTCGCCGAAGAGCTCGCCGCGCTCGAGGACCCGGGCGCGCTCACGCTCGAGCCCGAGAACGCGTGGCTGCGCATCAAGGGGCTGCGCGACCTGGACCCGGCGCGCGCGCGGCTGGCGCGCGCTCTGGGCGCGTGGCGCGAACGCCGTGCCGTGGAACACAACCGCCCGCGCGGCTGGATTCTCGATGACACCCTGCTGCGCGAGATCGTGGTGCAGGTGCCGCGCACGGTGCAGGCGCTGGCGCAGATTGCGCAGATGCCGCCGGGGGTGGTCAAGCGCCGCGGCGAGGAGCTGCTCGCACAGGTGCGCGCCGCCGAGGTTCCGGACCCCGCGCCCCCGGTTTCAGGCCGGGCACGTCCCGATCCGGCGAAGGCCGCGCTGGTGAAGAAGCTCGGCGCCATCAGCCAGGCGGTGGCCGCGGAGCTGAACCTGGTGCCGGAGGTGTTGGCGACGCGGCGCGACCTCGAGCAGCTGGCCGACGGACGCCGCGACGGCGCGCTACTGCGCGGCTGGCGCCGCGCGACTGTCGGGGAGCGGCTGCTGGCCGCGCTCTAGGCGCGCCGAGCGCGCCTGCGGTGGGCCGCTCAGCGGCGTTTTCCCTTGAGTCGACCGCGCCCGCTGCTACCCGGGCGCCGCGATTTCCCGCGCGCCACCCGTGCCGTCTTCGCGGCGGCCTTGCTGCGGGAGGAGCGCAGACTCGGGCGCTTGCGGCGCGCCGTTCGGCCGGAGCGAGCGCGTGCGGCGCCGGCCGAGGCCCGCTTGCTCGCCGCCGCCTTGACGGTGCCCGCGCCCCTCGTGCGGCGCGGCGCACGCAGCGGCGCACCGAGCGCCCGTGCCAGACGCCGCGTCACCTCGTCCACGTGCCCTTCGGCATCGATCACGCGCAGCAGGCCGCGCGCGCGGTAGAAATCGATCAGCGGCCGGGTCTTCTCGTCGTACACGCGCAGCCGTTCGGTGACCGTCGCTTCGTTGTCGTCCGGGCGCTGCGTGAGCCGATGCGGGGCCGCGGTCTTGGGACACAACTCGCCGGCCGCCGGCGGGGACGTGAGCATATTGAACACCCGCCCGCAGTCCGCGCAGGTGCGCCTGCCGGAGATGCGTCGCACCAGCTCGCGGTAGTCGACCTCGAGTTGCACCACTGCATCGAGCGGCTGCTGCAGCGCTTCGAGCAGCCGCTCGAGCGCGTGAGCCTGGGCGAGGTTGCGTGGGAAACCATCGAGAATGAAACCGCGGCGGGTATCGGGCTCGCCCAGGCGCTCGCGGATCATGCCCAGCACCAGGGAGTCATCGACGAGCCGGCCACCCTCCATGGCCTCCCGGGCCTGGCGGCCGAGCTCGCTCCCTCGTGCTACGGCCGCCCGCAGCAGATCTCCGGTCGAGATCTGCGGAATACCGGCCCGCTCCACCAGACGCTGGGCCTGGGTGCCCTTGCCGGAGCCGGGCGCGCCCAACAGAACGATGCGCATGTTTGTTCGATCGCGACAGCGCTGCCGTGGCAGCCACGGGGGTGCGCCACGTTACCGGCGGCCCCCCGGGAGGTCAAACACGCACCGGCGCCACCGGCACCTGCGCGTCTCGCGGCGCGTGCGTTATTCTT